>NVSF01000089.1 GCA_002401135.1 Zetaproteobacteria bacterium | reverse complement strand
TTTCCATCATCGCTTAAATTTAATGCGTAACCAAAGAAGTCATTTGAGCCTGCATTGGATGTTTTAACATACGCTTGCTGCGACCATACCATTCCAGTTCGCGTGAATACATACACTGCTCCCGATGAAGTAGCTGTATTATCCGCTTGATTACCATCAATACCTGTAGCAGCACTATCCTCACCAGCCGCCCCGACCACCAACGTATTACCATCTGCGCTCAAAGCTACAGCGTCGCCAAAGTTATCATTTGCCTGTGTGTTTGATGCCTTAACATACGCTTGTTGCGACCAACTGTTGTTTACTTTGGTAAATACATACACCGCACCTGAACTTACAGATCCATTATCTGATTGAACACCATTAATGCCTAAAGCAAAGCTATCTTCAAGCTTAGCACTTACTGCCAAGGTGTTTCCATCGCCACTGATTGCTACTGAAAAACCAAAGTTATCACCTACACCCGTATTTGATGCTTTGACATATACAGTGGCGGCAACGGAATCAACAAGTGCCACCGTTTGATTGGGTGATGCCACACACACGTTGTCTGCATTACACGCTTCAATAATATATTGGGCTGCAAGCCAATTGGTTTTATGCACTGGAATTTCTAAGCTAAAGCTGGTTGCAGAGCTTGCAATATTGCTTGCATTTACATCCACTGTGAAACCTGATGCACCATCAGGGTTAACTGAGATTCGGTAGTGGTCAACATTGCTACCTGCTGTCCAACTAAAATCCAACGACTTGCCACTCACTGCCAAAGCAACACCTGTGGCAGCAGTTGCGGCTGGGGTTGGTGTTGTCGTAGGTGTAGGTGTTGTGGATGAATCCCCACCACCGCCGCTACAACTCGCTACAAACAATCCCGCTATCATTAAAGCATATATTTTATTCATTTGTTTCTCCAATACATCATTGATGTATCGAAGTATGGCTWYCRCYAGARMGAAACATAATTAACYAAAGTTAGSTRASTTAGATAACTAAAGTTAATAGACGAATATATTTTAGCGYMTAGGCTTGCAACATGAACATCTTGATTGCCGATGACCATAACCTATTTCGTGAAGGCATTAGCTCATTGATTAATAATGCTATGCCTGATGCGCAATTAACCTGTGTTGAATCTTTGGCAGATATTGAAGGGCAACTCGAATCCGCAACCCATTACCATATTATTTTGGTTGATTTATCTATGCCGGGTATGCATGGCGTTCGCAGTATCCGAAAATTAGCAGAGCAAACAACTAGCCCACTGCTTGTTATCTCAGCAGAAGAGTCGCCTGAAACCATGCAAGCTTGTATGTCTGCAGGTGCTTCAGGTTATCTTCCCAAATCATCAGACACTGACCTGATGTTGCAAACCATTCAAAGCCTGCTTGCTGGCGGACAATACATGTCTGCCGAAGCACGAAAACATAAACCACTCAAAATAAGCCACCGCCAAGAAGAAGTATTAATGTGTATTGCGGAAGGTAAATCAAACCGAGAAATTGCCGACGTTTTAAATATCACTGAAGGTACGGTAAAACAATATGTCAGTGTTTTGTTGCGAATGCTTGATGTGGACAACAGAACCCGCGCTGCTGCCAAAGCCAAAAAGTTGCTTGGGCTAAATGTTAACCCTGAGGCTTAACAAATTGCTGCAATAAGGCTTTTAAGTCATCTGCAGGCAAGGGTTTATGAACCAATTTCGCATCAATATCATGGGCTAATATTTCCATACCATGTCCAACTTCCCCAGTCATCAACACCGCTGGAATATCAAAGTCAAAAAACGTGCGAATGGTTTGAATTGCAACATCTCCTGTTTTGTTTTCACGCAAGCGATAATCAATCAACAACACGTCTGGCACAAGATAATCCAACGCTTCGAGTTCTCGCATAATGTCATCCAAACTTTGCCCCATCAGCACTTCRCAGTCCCAATCCCGCAATAGGTTACGCATACCATCAAGAATGGATTGATGGTCATCAATAACCAAGACAAATAACCCCGTTAAGTCATGRATATTATCACCCAAATCTTTCGCTTCAGRTTCAATATAATCCRMCAATRAAGCCTGCGGCAKCGTGATATAAAAACATGAACNTCTRCCCAGCTCGGATTTAAAACCAATGGGGTGTCCAAGCAAATCAGATAACCGTTTCACAATCGCAAGACCCAACCCCAAACCTTTCTCACTGTCTCGCTCAGGATTATCAATCTGGTAATACTCATCAAAAATATGTTTTTGTTKCTTAKCATCTATGCCTCTACCCGTATCCCAAACTTCAAGACGGACATCAGAGCCACGTTTTCTCACACCCACAAGTATYGTGCCTTGTTGCGTATARYGAATGGCATTYAAGATATAATTGCGCAAAACGCGCGTGAATAATATGGCATCTGTGTTGATATAAAGGTTATCCGCGCACCTTAATTTCAACGTCAAACCTTTGGCTTGGGCAACTGGATATAATTCATTACAACTTTCTTGCAGCAAGGGNTKKMRGGGTNARTATTTGYTTKTGCACAGTCACTTCACCAGCATCAAGCCGCGATACATCAAGCAARGCRTTCAACAAATCCCCCAAAGCTCGGCTTGAAGCTTGCGCATTCCCAAGAATCTTTCTGTTTTCTTCAATCTGTAGACGATTTTTCAACCCGCCAAGGAAYAARTCCAAAGCATGTAATGGCTGCCTAAGGTCGTGGCTKGTCGCTGCCAAAAAACGTGATTTATCTGTGTTCGCCTTTTCAGCGCGATTTCGTTCTTGTTCCGCAATGTTTCTTTCTTTTTTAACTTTTTCTATCAAATCAAGATTTTCAAAACGCAGTTGCAAGCTTCGTAAAAATTCCTTGTGCAAACCTTTTGCCAAAAGTGATGCTGTTGATGCTCCTGCCAACATCACCATCACCGCAATAATAATATAAAACGATTTGCCACTTAAACCTAAATTTATAGCTAGAGGCATCAATAAAACCAACATCCAACTGTAATAAGTCTGCACACTGGAAACGAGAGCCAACACTGCAGAAAATGCAGCAGCAATAATTAAGAAAACAACAGCGTAAACTGCTAGAGGTTGATCGAGGTCTAAAAGCAACATCGCGCCCGCACTAACAATGAATCCTTCAATGGAAGTAACTATTGTTTGTCTACGTTCCCACACGTTCTCATCTTCAATGCTTTCCGCATTAAAGAATGCCTTTTGTAGGCTGTGTTGAACCAAGCTTGCTGAAACTATAACAGCAACCAAAGTTGCCAGACCAAGCTTGCTTGCATCACTTATAAACAACACCACAATGATTGAAAGCCACCATGCATAATATGTTAGCAGACCATTTCGTGTGTTCGTGTAAAGTGTTTTCACCCGCTCTTGGTTCACTTCTGGTGAAATGCGTTGTCTGTCTGTTCCCATGGTAAGAGTCTAGTATCATTCTGAAATATATAAATACTTGTATGCTTAAATACTAAATCCTTGATTATCAACTCAGTCGCAAAAATATCTATGCGCGAARTAACATGGCTAACCAGCAATGACTAAAAAACAAGAATTTACTATTATATTCATAAAAAAACGGCAAAAAAAATCCCCCCTTTGGAATCGGGTTACGACTCAACATAAGGAGCAAGCGACAATTGGTCGCGCGATAGCACATAGAAAAACCCCATGGAGCATTAGCTCAACATGGGGTTTATAATAAATTCTTGGCATCGACCTACTCTCCCGTAGCGAACGCTACAGTACCATCGGCGCTAAGGCACTTCGCTTCTGAGTTCGGGATGGGATCAGGCGTTACTTCCTCGCTATGGGCACCACACTACGCTAAGAGGAAAAAAGAATAATCACTGTCCGCCTCGAACCAAACGAACATACTGGCTAGTTGCCTTAACATTTGAGGGGTTAGTGCCCTCGGCGAAGTTGACAYTCCACGCATAAGGAGCATTGCCAGCAATAGGCGAAGCCGACCAAAATACACTTGATGCCGTATTTGGAAAGATGGTTGTATTGATACTGGGATTAAAACACTGATTCTCCACAATTGAATTCAGCTCTTTGATGTTGGGTACACGCCAATCTACAAAACCTGCCAAACCGCCTGCTGCATTTAAAGTTTCAGCCAATTGCAAAGAAGCTTGCCATGTATAAAATATTGCCACACCTGTTGCACAACCTACACCACTTAAACCCTCAGGGCATTGTTTCCACATCAGACCTGTCTTACTATGGGTGACTGTACCACTGCCATGAACTATAAAATCTGTGGTTGGGGTGATCGCTGTCACAGTTGTCACACAGGCAGCCAAAGCCTGCCCTCCCCCAATCAATATACAGAACACCATCACTATCATTTTTTTCATATCACTACCCCTAAATGTATTATCAAATAAAAACTGTCTCGTAAGATGTGGATGACGCTAGAGGCCGCCACGAACCAAACGAACATAGGTGGCAACATTTTTACTACCATTTGCGGCATTGCCAGCCCCAAAATCGAGATACCACGCAGAGGTAACAGTGCCAGCAAAGGGAGAAGCCACCCAGTACCAACTGCCTTTGGCATTGGGGAAATAACTTATGTCAATAGTCGGGCCAGGCCATGCAACGCTATAATCCACAATTGAGCGCAAGGCTTCTTCCTTCGGTAATCGCCAATCGGAAAAACCGCATAAACCTACTGCATTAACAGCCGCTACATATTTCTCTGTGTCACATAAGCCGCCTGTACTACAAGCTGGAACTGCTGCTACCGCGCCTGTAGTCCCACCATTGGTATATGGATCAGTATTGTACCATGTGTACACATTATTCTGATTACGCAAGCTAGAGGCTATGGTAGTTTTTACTTCCCACATTAGACCTGATACATTGTCTTGCACGCAGCTCCAAGGTGTGGCTGCATAAGTAGCAGCTTGGTTGGTAAGCGGTTGCCCTGTTCCATCCAGCTTGCTAAAATCAAAACCTGCTTTGCCACCACCTGTTTTTACAAGGCCTACGACTGAATCTCGACCACGGTCAGCATCTTGATTAGGAAATAAGGTTTGGATTGTTGTGAGGCTATTCACAGTCGCATTTCCCCATGTCGTGATGCCTGTATCATTCAATCCTCCAATATCATCATTCAAAATAGTGCCCGTGGCACTCGCTGTAGCAATCGTGGCTACTGTGGCGTTGCTCAAGGTGAGCGTCAGCGTTTCATTGGCTTCATAGCTTGTATCAGCATTGATTAGAATAGTAATCGTCCCTACCGTATTGCCTGCTGAAATAGTTAGTGTCGTATTGGCTGCGGTATAATCAGTGGTTGAAAGCGCTGTAGCATCGCTGGTGGTATAACTAACCGTGACCGTACTGGTAGATGCTGCACTTAATGTCACCGTAAAATTAAGGCTTGTTGCACCAAGTGTACTACCCTCTGCGACACTAGCACTGGCAATGGATAAAGTTGGTGGGATTGCTACAACATTCACAGTTCGTGTTACTGTAGCTGCCGCATTACCTGCTGCATCACTGACATTATAAGTCAGGGTATAAGCACCAACAGTTGCTGCATTTACTGTGCCTGTAACCGTTGCACTTAATCCTGCATCAACATTGTCTGTCACGCTGCTACCAGCATCGACATAAGTAGAGCCTTGCGCAATCGTGATTGAATTCGCACCTGTTAAAACAATCACGGGGGAAGTTTGGTCAGTCACATTCACAGTTCGTGTTACTGTAGCTGCCGCATTACCT
>NVSF01000088.1 GCA_002401135.1 Zetaproteobacteria bacterium | reverse complement strand
CTCCGTGATAACTTGAATAATCAACTTTGTTCAGCGTCATACATTTTACCTGCGGTACACTTAGAAACTGCATCAAATTGTTCGTCGATATCTTGGATGGTGCCATTTTTTATTTCATATCTAATTTGTCCCCAATGTATGGAATCTTCATAAGTATCTATATACATAAAACCTTCCATATTATCTGATGAAGCTGCTAACATGCGGCTTATATTAGGCATGAAACAAATATTGGTCAATCGTAAAATGAAGATGTTTGTAGATATTTCGGCTGTTTCTGCGCTAAAAAAGTAATTTTTGGATAAAAAAGGCAAAAAATGAAAATTTTACTCAACGGTGAAGCGCAAGATATATCTGCCATAAACATCACTGATTTGATTGTTGATTTGGGTTTAGAAACGCGCATGTTAGCAGTTGAGCGCAACCTAGAAGTCGTGCCTAAAAGTGAATATGCAACAACAGCTTTAGAAGAAAATGACCGCATTGAAATCGTACATATGATTGGTGGCGGATAAGGGTATTAAATATGAGCAAAGATACATTTAAAGTAGGCACATACGAATTCACATCACGTTTAATCGTGGGTTCAGGAAAGTACAAAGACTTTGAAACCACCAAACTAGCCACGGAAGCATCAGGCGCAGAGATGATTACCGTTGCCGTGCGCCGTGTGAACATCACTGAAGCAGGTAAAGAAAACTTACTCGATTATATCGACCCTAAAAAATATACCATCTTGCCCAACACAGCAGGCTGCTTTAATGCCGAAGATGCAGTGCGCACATTGCGGTTGGCGCGGGAAGCTGGTGGTTGGGACTTGGTGAAACTGGAAGTGTTGGGTGATACGCAAACCTTATACCCCAATGTGGTGGAAACCATCAAAGCAGCGGAAGTGTTGGTTAAAGAAGGGTTTCAAGTGATGGTCTATACCAGTGACGACCCAATTGTGGCGACCAAGCTTGAAGAAGTGGGTTGTGTTGCGGTGATGCCATTGGGCAATCCGATTGGTTCAGGAAGAGGGCTTGCCAACCCATTCAACATCCGTGTGATTAAAGAACGTGCAAGGTACCTATTGTCGTGGATGCAGGTATTCGCACAGCTTCGGATGCTGCCAAAGCTTTGGAGCTTGRTSCRRMWSMRGYAKYGRYTAATACAGCGATTGCCGAAGCCAAAGATGAATGTTTGATGGCAGAAGCCATGCGCGATGCGGTGCGGGCTGGGCGCAAAGCTTTTCTTGCTGGGCGTATGCCTAAGCGGGCGTTTGCTTCAGCGTCATCGCCTACCGATGGTTACATCTGGGATTAAAGTTATATTTACCTTTTTTAAATTGTATGTAGGTATTTGCTTTTCTCTAAATAGCCAACTATAATCCCGCCATAAATCAATTGTGACCATGGATGGTATCTAAGAGGTTTGTAAATGATGGGCGAAAATCCATCATTTAAAATTAAAGGAAGAGAAAGAGGAGAAGCAAGGCATGATAAAAAATAAAATATTAATATTAGCGTGTACGATGTTGGTAGCAGGGCTATCAGGTTGTACAGGTACAGATCAAACAGTTGCCCCAGCAGTAGCTAGCAACACGGTTGCAGGCAGTGCTGTAAAAGGCCCTTATCAAGTGGGTTCAACTGTCAAAGTATACAAACTGACCAATGGTGTTCGTGGAGCTGATCCAGTTGCCGAAGGCACTGTTACTGATGCATTAGGTACTTATTCTGTAGATATCCCATCCAGTGAAACTGGTCCATTTGAACTTGTTGTGTTGGGTTCATATGTTGATGAAACAACAGGTGCATTGAGCACAACTGATCAAGAAACAAGTTTGGTGATTGCAGATGCWGCMAATGTGCCWGCAAAATTAAGTGTGAATCCGATTGCAAGTATTCAAGCTGAGCTTGTTAAGAAAGCATTGATTGCAAATAATGGTGCTGATGTTGCGGCAACCATTCAATCTTCAGGTACACTTGCGCTTGAATCTATGGGTATCCCAACTGTAGATGCTAGCGGTAATGCTGTTGATCCAGCACAATTGGATATGTTTGACACAACTGCGGATCCAGCCGTTGTAGCAGCATTCCTTACTGCAAGCGCAGTGATTGCAGATGTTGTGAATAAGGGTAACGGAACAGTTGCTGACTTTGCAACCAATGCCGCAACTGATGTTGCAGCAGGTAATGCTGTGGGTACAGCAGGCGGTACAACAGCAGCGATTAACACTGCTGCTACGAATGTAGCWRCTATTGATTTGGTCGCGAACATTGCTTCAGGTGTGACTGCTCAGGATGCAGCTATTACGCCTACTGTAGCTGCAACGGCAGCACAGGTTACAACTGCAACTACTGCAGCGGCAACCCTAACCACATTGAAAGGTTTTGTGCTTAATGGTAATGCACTGACGATTGGTGGTGTTTCTGCAACAGTAGCTGCAACAGGTGTTGCATCTACGGTGACTGGTGTTCCAGCCACTGGCGTGACTATTGCGATGACGGTTAAAGACTTGGGTACAGGCACTGCACCTAAGGCTACTTCAGCATCTTCAAGCTTTGACTTTTGGGTTAAAGATACAGCCACKACACGTATGATTAAAGGTCAAATCAATCCAGTGAGTCTGGTAGCTGATGGCGCTGGTACTGTTACGTTTACTGTACCTGCTAATGCGACATTAACTTGGTCAGGTGTTACAGCTGCAGGAACTGCACTGAATGGCACAGCGACTAACCTTGCGCTGAAYACAATTTTTGCTACAAATAATGCAGGTTTGACCACCATTRAYTTGAATGGTYTGTTRACYCARTTGCAAGCTAAAATTGGCAATGCTGATTTGAATGTATTGAACATTGCTGGCACATTTGATTATGCGGCTGGTTTCGGTGTTAATATTGGTTGGGCGAATGCTACAAACAATGGCATTATGAACTTGTTCCCTACGGGCAATGCAAATGTTACAGGTCGCGCAATTTCTGGAACAATTACAACWCAGTAATKWCTTYYTAGAAGTWMATTKKGAAAAGAGAAGCTTTTTAGCTTCTCTTTTTTTTTGCTAAAATGAGTTGCATGATNTAGTGATTCATGAATTAATTTACCGTCATGCCCGAGTGCTTGTATCGGGTATCCACTCAAGCTTAAACCTTAAAGAAATATTGAAGGTGAATATCGAAGTAAGAGAAACCAACCTGGGGTGTAGCGAGGATGGCGATGTGTTGGTAAGTCAATTTATGAATAACTATATATAGGTGGTTTAAACGATGYGGATTTTTTTTAAGGACAATTGATAACTTGAATATGGTTAAGATATGTAAAGGTGGTTTGTAGCAGTGATGGTGTTCAATAAATTTAGACTTTTATGGGGTTGTATTCCACTTTTGTTGGGATTACCAATACAGGCTATCTCAGCATGTGATGATGCTATGGTGGGGCTGGATCTTGACCGTACTACACTGAGTCAAAAACACTCAGATTGTATGAATATTTGGGCATCATATAGCTTTTATAATCAAAGCTTTAATATTGTAGAGGCAGAAAACAACAGTACCACAAGTCAGTTGACAGCTTGGCATGCACTTCGTGCTGGTATTAACTATCCATTGGGTAGCGGATTTAAATTACGTTGGTATGTTGAATCAGGGAGCCAGCAAGGCACGCGCGTGACGGAGCCCAAACAAGTAAGCACTGACCTTTGGGGAAGTGATTTGCGCTTACAATGGTCTAAACCTTTATTTGTAAACAACCGAGTTGGCATTGAAGCTGGATACCGCTTGCATAAGTTGCCTACGAGTTCATATGACAAACTACAGCAAGGTAATATTTTTGCTACAGCAGCGCCAGGTAAGTTTCTCATGGATGTCAGCGCTAAAGATAAAGCTTGGTTTGTTGCAGGTGTTTTTCATAGTCAGATAACAGATAATTTTTCAGTGCATGGTGGCATTGAACTTCGGGATATTGAAGTGCAGGCAAGCACAACATCGCAAGACCCATTAATTCAATCCTTATTAGAAATTCAGCAGGTTCCACAAGCCTCACCGTGGCAAGAAAAACATATGATAACGAACCTTGGTTTTGACTGGCAAGTCTTTGATAAAATTGGACTGAGTGTTGATTATAAAAAATATGATATTCAAAGGTTCAATTATCAAATACGTAAGAACTTCATTGATTACAATGAGAGTACACAGTTTGATTTCTATTTAACTTATCACACTAAAGTTTCGGAGATATTCTTTATCCATTCTAGGTATGTTTCAAATTATTTATTGGGTGACACACCAGCCTTATACAACCGTAGAAACAACCATACATTTAAAAACCCTTTTGGGTTTATTACAGTGGGCGCACAGTTCTAACCACGCCATCTGATATTCATGTTTGATACGTGTATTTGTTGCTTGAAAACCATTGCCCTAGAAATTTAGTCATTTCACGAATGCGCGCGTTGTATGCTGTATCACCATGGCAAACAATCCAAAACTCTAGAGGTGGAAGTGGTAGCCAGTCTAAGATTTGTTCTAGCTCTGGGTATTGTTTGGCAAGCCCAATATGCGTGCCGACGATACCACCATCAAACCTTGCTAAGTTAAGCTGTGCAGGCAAATAATCCGTTCTGAAATTGAAGTCTTNGGCGTTTAAATCAAAGCCCATTTTTTGTGCTGCGGCAATAAATGATATGTCTCTATCAAAGCCAATGATGTTATGTTGCTTAAAGTTTTCGGCAGAAGTTGGCACACCATGCTGTTCAATATAATTTTTAGATGCGAAAAAGCCTAAAGGTAAATCGGATAACCGCCTTGCCACCAAATCAGGTTGGGTAGGGCGATACATTCTTAAAGCAATGTCTGCATCACGCTTGCTAAGGCTGGTACTTTGATTGGTTATCTCTATCTCGATATGAACTTTTGGGTGTTTTTTGCTAAATGAAGCTAGGGCATCAGGCAATAAATATATACCAACAATTTCRTTGGCRCTRATRCGAATATCRCCTTCYAACTCTTCAGATAAGCCTGAAACTTGCCGCTGAAATAAGTCAGATGCTTCACCCATTTGAGTGGCTGCCTCAATCAACTTTTCACCCGCTTCGGTGATGGTTAAACCTTTGGTGGTGCGTTGAAATAATTGCAGTTTGGTTTCTTGTTCCAGCATTTGAATATTTCGGCTTAATGTGGGTTGCGAAACACCGAGGCTAATGGCTGCTTTGGATAAGCTACCATCTTTTGCAGTTTGTCTGAAACTACGAATCAAATCCCATGATGTATTATTCATATATGAATACCTAACCCTAACATATGACTATTCCTACTAAGAAATATAATAGTTAAAGTTTCTCTATGTGCAAGAAAAAAGGAGAATGTTTATGGATAGCAAGAATAAGAGAGTATTGATTCTAGGCATCAGTGGTACATTTGGTCGATATGTGGCACAAGCATTGGAAGACAAGGGCTGGCAAGTTAAAACCATGATGCGAGACGTTAAGAAGCTGCCTATACAGTTTGAAGGTATTGAAGTGGTGCAGGGTGATGCGAGTAATTATTATGATGTGAAGCTGGCAACAAAGGGTGTGACGATGTTGGTGTATGGCGTAAACCCTGCCAATTATGATTGGGAGAACAAAGCATTACCTTGGCTAGATGTGAGTGCGCGCGTAGCAGAAGAGCAGGGTTTGACCATTATTTTCCCAGGAAACATCTATAATTATAACCCTGATAGAATTGTATGGTACGAAAATACAGATGGTCAAGGTACTTTTGGAGCTGAACAAATTATAAC
>NVSF01000087.1 GCA_002401135.1 Zetaproteobacteria bacterium | reverse complement strand
CTTTTGTTCGCGCTCAATAGCGCGATAACCAATATCTTTACGATAAAAACCACCTTTCCAATCAAGGTTTTCTAAAGCTTGATACACAGTTTWTTGYGCTTCTTGCACGGTGTCACCCARYGCTGTCACACCAAGYACRCGMCCGCCGCTATTCACGATGTTTCCATCTTTTTCAGAAGTGCCTGCCTGAAAGACAGTAGTTCCCGCTGCTTCAATCGCATCTAACCCTGAAATGACTTGTCCTTTCTCAAAGCTTGCAGGGTAACCATCCGATGATACCACTACGCACAATGCTTTGCGCGTATCCCAATCAAGCTTTATACCATCCAAACGCGACTCGGCTGCTGCAAGCAACACTTCGCCCAAGTCTGATTTGAGGCGGCTCATTAGGGGTTGGCATTCAGGGTCACCAAAACGCACATTAAACTCCAAAGTTTTGATGCCATTGTTGGTGAGCATGACACCTGCATACAATGTGCCGATAAAGTTTGCACCACGTTTTTTGAGTGCAGCAATAATAGGTTTGGCAACCGTGTTTAATACTTCTTGCTCCACTTCATCTGTGACACATGGGGCAGGGCTGTATGCGCCCATGCCGCCCGTGTTGGGGCCTTTGTCGCCATCCAACAACGCTTTGTGGTCTTGGGATGATGCCAATGGTAAAATCGTATCACCCGACACGATGAACAAACATGAGGCTTCTTCACCTTCTAAAAATTCTTCAATCACCACTTGCGAACCCGCATCACCAAAGCTGTTGCCTGCTAACATATCATTGCTTGCTGCAATGGCTTCTTCTTCGGTTTGGGCGATAATGACACCTTTGCCCGCTGCCAAGCCTGATGCTTTAATCACGATAGGTGCGCCGACTTTGCGAATATAGGCAGCGGCTTGTTCAGGGTCGGTATGGGTTTCAAAAAATGCGGTAGGTACATTTGCTTCATCCATCAAAGCTTTAGAAAATGATTTGCTTCCTTCGAGTTCTGCGGCAGCTTGGTCGGGCCCAAATACTGCGAAGCTTGCTGCGCGAAGTTTATCAGCTAAACCCATCACCAAAGGCACTTCAGGGCCAATAACGATAAGTTTGGGCTGTTCATCAAGCGCCAATTGCATCAAAGCATCAATATCTTCAGCACCAATGTCGATACAACGAGCCTCACGTTGGATGCCAGGGTTGCCTGGTGCGCAAATGACTTCGCTGACTGAATCGGAACGGTTTAATTTCCAACACAGTGCGTGTTCGCGTCCGCCACCACCTATGACCAATACTTTCATCTTTCTTACTCCTAGACTTAAACCATAACTGCGTTGAAAGTGCTCATTTACTGGTAGAAACTCCGCGCTTTCGCCTTGCTCTAGCTTAAATCTAGGGCAAGAATRGTTTTCTTACGCAGTTACATCTTATACTTACGCTGTAAATCCCGCTTCACATCACGCTCTTTGCTGTCTTGTCGTTTGTCATACAATTTTTTACCACGCCCTAAAGCAATTTCAATCTTGGCATAACCACGTGCGTTGAAAAACACTTTGAGCGGAACAAGGGCGACACCTTGCTCTTTAAGTTTGCCGATAAGTTTGGTCATTTCTTTTTTGTGCAACAGCAATTCACGGGTGCGGGCTGGGTCAACAGGGTTGTTGCGTGCCGCAGGTTTGTAKGGGCTGATATGGCAACCAATCAATAGCATTTTTTCATTGCGAATCACACAATGTGCTTCTTTGAGGTTGGCTTGTCCTGCCCGTATTGATTTGRCTTCAGGGCCAGTTAAAATCATACCTGCTTCATACGTTTCTAAGATGTGATATTCGTGCCGCGCACGTTTGTTAAGAATTGCCATGGGCGAATGGTATCGGCTAGAGAGCCAATGTCACCAAGGCTTTGCTAATGCCATAAATGATAGGCCCAAGTACAGTTTGAAACACACCCATAACCAACAAACCAATGATGATAAAGAAGCCATAAGGTTCAATGCGTTCCAGTTGGTAGGCAAGATGCTTGGGTAATAAACCAACCGCCACGCGCCCGCCATCCAGTGGCGGAATAGGCAGCAAGTTAAACACAAACAAAACAACATTAATCAAGATGCTGGCTTGGCACATCATGGCGAGAGGCTCAGCAAACCAACGCATGGATTCAGGCATGTGAAAGGCAACCCAAAGTAGCAGTGCTGAGGCAATAGCCAAGGCAAGGTTGGTGAGTGGCCCTGCCAGTGCCACCAAGATCATGTCGCGTTTTGGATTGCGTAGTTTGTTGAAATTAACAGGTACAGGTTTGGCATAACCAAACAAAAAGGGCGAGCCCATTACCAATAAAACCAAAGGGATAAGCACCGTGCCAATGGGGTCGATATGGCTGATAGGRTTAAGGGTTAATCTKCCCATCCAGCGGGCAGTGTCATCGCCCAACATATCTGCAACCTTACCGTGCGCGACTTCATGCAAAACAATTGCCAGCAACACGGGTAATGCCCAAATGCTGATGTTGACTAAGATACTTTCAATATTCATGGTTGCTCCACACTTTGCAGCGTTGGTAATTTTGCTTTGATGTGTTGGATAACAATGTTGCGTTCCTCATCGCTATAAGCCTTGGCGGGGTGCACACCCCACACGGGTTTGGGCCATGCTGCATCATTTTTAAAGCGTACGATATGRTGAATATGCAGTTGTGGAACCATATTACCTAAGGCTGCAGTGTTAATTTTATCAGCATGGAAAGCTGCTTCAATGGTGCTTGCCAACAGGCTTGATTCAATCATTAATTGTTGTTGYTCATCTGCGGAAAGATGATGAATTTCAGATATATTTTCACGTTGCGGTACAAGAATGAACCAAGGGTATTGGTTATCATTGATGAGCAGAAGTAAACACAGTTCAAAACGACCAAGGATAAAACAATCTTTTTTAAGTTGCGGGTGAAGTATCATGCGTAACGCTCACGAAGAAAGCGTTTGGCTTTGAACAAATCATGCGGACGACCAATATCAAACCAGTATCCTTGATGTCTAACACCTAAGCATTGTTTGGCGTTGATGTTGTCTTGGATAAGTTCAACGAGTGAAAACTCTTGCTGAGCTGGGCGCGTCAGCAGAGTTTCTTTGTGCCAAACGGAAACACCTGTGAAGGTGTAGTTGGGTTTGGTCTTTTGAATAATATGTTGTCCGTTTAAACTAAAGTCGCCATCTTGATTGTGTTTCGGGTTATCAACCAAAGCCAGCGCGCACCCATGATGAGGGCATAATGATGACAAACGATGTAAATCAATCTCACTGATAATATCAGCGTTGTAGACGGCGATGAGGTCATCATCCGGTAGTAAATCTATAGCGGTGCGCACGCCACCACCTGAATCAAGTAAGGTTTCTTCATAGCTATAATATAAGTTGGCATTGAAGCGGCTGCCGTTGCCTAATATTTGCCGAATTTGCTCGGCATGATGATGGATATTAATCGCAATATCATGAATGCCTTGGCTGACCAAGTGACGAATGATGTGAACAATAGCGGCTTCATCGGCGATAGGCATGAGAGCCTTGGGTTTGTTTTCAGTGAATGATTTAAGGCGTGAGCCTATACCTGCGGCTAAAATAACGGCTTGTCTGATTTGATTCATGTGTGAAATCATAATCTTAGTCATGTGAAAGGTCTATGGAATGGTGCGGT
This sequence comes from Zetaproteobacteria bacterium, assembly GCA_002401135.1. Lineage (GTDB taxonomy): Bacteria > Pseudomonadota > Zetaproteobacteria > Mariprofundales > Mariprofundaceae > Ghiorsea. The sequence continues at coordinate 2,231 of NVSF01000087.1, read as the reverse complement.
GTAAATTTAGTGCTTGTAATCTTTATTGTGCCGATTAAAGTGCGGCTCGGTTTTACTGGAGGTAATCATGGCAAAGCGTTGTGAAATTTGTGATAAAGGTCCTATGAGTGGCAATAATGTGAGTCATGCTCACAATACAACCCGTCGTCGTTTTTTGCCGAACTTACATAATGTTCGTGCAATTGTTGGCGGTAACACTAAAAAGATTCGTGTATGCTCATCTTGCTTGCGTTCAGGTAAGGTTGCTAAAGCGGCTTAATCAGTTTTAGATTTTGTATTCAAAAAGGGTGTGTATCTTGCGATACACACCCTTTTTTGTTGCATTTTCTATGTAAATTTTCTGACTGTTGTGTTCGGGTTTAACTTTTAGGAATGAAGTTTGCAGGGTTTAATGTTTTGTTGTTTCTACGWACTTCATAATGAAGGTGMGGACCAGTGGARCGACCKGATGARCCGATGCGACCAACCATTTGATTGGCATCTACTATGTCACCAACAACAACGCTGACTGCTGACATATGASCATAACGGGTGCGATAACCATAACCATGTTCAATCTCAACCAAATAGCCATAATCACTCATTTTACCAGCATAAATTATCACGCCACGACTGCCAGCAAGCACAGGCGCACCAAAGCGGTTGGCAATATCAATGCCTTTGTGCATGGCTTTTTTAGATGTGAAAGGGTCGCTGCGAATACCATAGTTGGAGCTTAACCAGCCACCTTCACTTGGCCATGCGTGCGGGCGCGCATTTTTTTCTTCAATACCATCTTGTAATAGATAATTCACAGCCACAAGTTTTGTGTCCAATGCTGAAATCCTTGATTCAACCTTTTCAAGCTGACCGAAAAGACCAATATCTACCCTATTACTTTCAACGGGAACACGTGGCCCGCCAAATGCAGGTTGCACATCAAAATCGAACTCAATGGGGTTTAGCGATGAGGATTGCATGAGCCGCTTACCCAAAGAGTCTAAGCGCGATAAACGGGCTTGCATCTGCCCCACAGTGCGTGCGTAAACATTCATTTTATCTTGTTCGGCTTTAAACGTTGTTTCAAAGGTTAATTTTTGATGGGCGAATGCGACACGTTCATTTTTGAGTGTTTCTAAGGCGACATTGAGGTTTTTACGCATGTCATAGCTTGCATACAGGCTATATGCGCCAGCAATGCCTGAGGCTACAATCAAAAACACAAACAGGGTAAGTAAGCGAAGTTTCCCTTGGCTCAAGCGGTAAGTTTTGGTTTGCCCATGATCGGGAAGCAGCATGATTGAAAAGTGGCTCACGTATTTAAAACTCCCTCTTTGTTTGTTTAAATCAGCTTGCGATTGCTAAAGAGCATCGCAATTAACGTCAAGTTTAAGTGCCGCATTATGCCGCACTATGACCAATGTCACAATTTATTTCATTACCATTATTTGACATCAATCGCTACACGCTCAATCCTGCGCCTCCTATGCAAACATCAACGCCTAAACCTACTCATATTTCACGCAGTGCTTTTCAATGGATTCTACATCAATCATTGGTAGCTGATGAGCGGTTTGTTTATCGTGGTTTGATTGGCGCAACACCTGATGAACCTTATTTTATCCAAAAGGTTGGCATGRTTAAGGATGATGAAGATATTGCGCAAACTTTGGATGTTTGGGCAGAGCTTGATATTGTTTGTTTGGGTTTTTTCCATTTTGAGAATGAAGAAGTTTTACCCGCTTTATTGGATGCAATGCCCAAAACATACACACAGCTTCAAGTGAGCTTGTCGGAGAAAGGGCGGCTGGATTTATTGGCATCTTTTTGTGAAAAAGGCAGCGCAAGTGTTGCTAAATTGAACTTGGATTTGATTGAAGATGGACAGAAAGACACTGTTGTTTAGGCTCTGCTCATGAGAATTTGCCATATTGGTCTCAATTATAAAACAGCTCCCATTGAATTGCGGGAGCGTTTGGCTGTTCCCGAAGCAGAAATAGAAGCTATTTTACAGGCGAAAATTGCCAACCCTGCGATTCGTGAAGCGGCACTATTATCCACTTGCAACAGAGTTGAAATGACTTTGGTGACCCACGACCCTGATGCCGCGATTGCCGTTGCCCATGAATGGTTTGCCAAAAAAGCGGACATGCCGTTATCAGAAGTCATTGAACATTCGTATGCTCACACCACAGATTCAGCGATTCGTCATTTGTTTTCAGTGGCAGCGGGTTTGGATTCTTTGGTGTTGG
>NVSF01000086.1 GCA_002401135.1 Zetaproteobacteria bacterium | reverse complement strand
TGCACCCGATTATTATTGTATGGACGGCACGATTCCCAAATCGCGCTTGGCAGAAGTGTTGAAACAAATTTCTTTGTGGTCAGACGAGTATGGTCTGCCAGTTGCCAATGTGTTTCATGCGGGTGATGGCAATATGCACCCGCTAATATTGTATGATGCAAATAAACCGGGTGAGTTGGAAGAAACGGAAGAGTTTGGCAAAAARATWYTKGAATTATGTGTRCARGTGGGCGGCACAATCACAGGCGAACATGGYGTRGGTGTKGARAAGYTRGATTCCATGTGTGTGCAGTTTGGMAAACTTGAATTGACKCAGTTTTTAGCCATYAAAGATGTGTTTGATGATGAAGGTTTGCTCAATCCTGGTAAAGCAGTGCCAACATTGCATAGATGCGCAGAACTTGGGGGTATGCATGTGCATAACGGCGAGTTACCACACCCTGAATTGGAGCGGTTTTGATGGGTAATTTAACGCAGCAGTTACAGACCCAAGTTGAAGCGGCTTATCAAGCTGAAACACCCCTGAATATTATCGGTGGCGATAGCAAATCGTGGTATGGTCGTGAGCCTGTAGGTGAAGCCCTGCATGTGGGCGAACATCAAGGTATTATCAATTATATGCCTACGGAATTGGTGGTSACYGTTCGCGCAGGCACGMAATTATCCGAGATTGCAGATGCTTTGGATAAACATCAGCAGCGTCTTCCTTTTGACCCACCATACTTTGGYGAATCAGCYACSATTGGCGGCACAGTGGCGTGCAATCTTTCAGGGCCGCGYCGCCCTTATGCAGGTTCATGTCGTGATTTTGTTTTGGGCTGCACCATGCTTAATGGCAAGGGWGAAAAGCTTAGRTTYGGCGGCGAAGTGATGAAAAATGTAGCGGGATTTGATGTGTCGCGTTTGATGGCGGGAAGCCTTGGCACACTTGGCGTGTTGCTGGATATTTCTTTTARAATATTGCCGCATCGTTTGGCAGAGCAAACCGTGGTCATTGATGCAGACTTCAAGCAAGCCATCAAGTTGATGAATCACTGGGCAGGCACACCATTACCCGTGACCGCAATGTGCGCAGATGGTCAATCGGTTTACTTTCGCATTTGTGGTGCGCCAAGCGCAGTTGAGCGAAGCATGAAAGATATTGGTGGTAGCATTTATGATGATGGTAAGGAATTCTGGAAAGATTTAAGGGAACATCATTTGCCCTTCTTTGACACGGATAAAACATTGTACCGTTTATCTGTACCACCTGCGGCAGAATTCACACCACTTGATGGTGTAAGCGAAAATGATTGGTTTATTGGCTGGGGCGGTGCGCAGCGTTGGTTAAAATCAGACTTACCTTTTGCTGTCATTCAAAATTATGCCAAAAAGCTAGGTGGTCATGCTCGCATCATGCGTGGTGGTGATAGAAGCGACGAAGTGTTTGCCCCATTATCACCTGCTTTGATGACACTGCACAAAAAGCTTAAACATAGCTTCGACCCCAAGGGTATTCTCAATCCTGGGCGCATGTACAAGGATTTATAGATATGCAAACCAATATCCCCCAATCCATACTTGATACACCTGAAGGCAAAGAAGCCAACGATATTTTGCGCTCATGTGTGCATTGCGGCTTTTGCACGGCGACCTGCCCAACCTACCAAGAGCTTGGYGATGAGYTGGATGGYCCACGYGGTCGGATTTATCTGATTAAAGATATGYTGGAAGGTGGYGAAGTCACCACAACCACYCARCAACATTTGGATAGGTGTTTAACYTGTCGCGCTTGCGAATCCACATGCCCATCGGGTGTGGAATACGCGCATTTGGCWGAGATTGGCAAAGCCATGGTGGAAGAAAAAGTGGGYAGACCTTTRGGGCAACGYTTRTTGCGCAAAGCTTTGGTSAAARTSYTRCCSAATCGCCCRTTGTTTTCAGCTTTGATGACGGTGGGGCGTGTGTTYCGYCCWGTATTGCCWCARTCGCTCAAGGCTAAGATTCCYAAAGGYAAAAAGGTTGCGGCGTATCCGAATAAAGAACATTTACGCAAAGTRTTRTTGATTGAAGGTTGTGTGCAACCATCGATGTCGCCTGAAATTGATGTGGCTGCGGCACTCGTGTTGGATAAGTTGGGCATTCAAACGCTGCGAACAGGGCAAGCGCAATGYTGTGGTGCGGTRGAAAACCATTTGCACGCYAAAGAAGCAGGATTRSAACGTGTKCGCGCCAATATTGATGCGTGGCTGCCCTTTGTGGAGYTKGGTGTTGAGGCAATTTTRTCTTCAGCAAGTGCATGTGCTTTGGAAATCAAAGAGTATGCACACTTGCTTAAAAACGACCCTGAATATGCTGGAAAAGCCAAAATAATTTCCGAGAAAGCCAAAGATTTGGTGGAAGTGTTAAGCGCAGAGGATTTAAGTGYRTTAAAATTGGATTCAACCAAGAAAGTTGCGTTTCATGCACCGTGTACTTTGCAACATGGGCAGAAATTAAATGGCAGCGTGGAATCGCTCTTACAATCTGTGGGTTATGATTTATCACCTGTGATGGATGCGCATTTATGTTGCGGCTCATCAGGCACATATTCCATTCTTCAACCCAAATTGTCGGAGACATTGCGCGACAACAAAGTGCAACACCTCACTGCAAATCAACCCGACATTATCGCCACAGCAAATATCGGTTGTCTTCACCATATTCAGGCAGGGACGGATAAACCTGTACAACATTGGATTAACTTGCTTTAGTTGTTTGATGAACATTCAAGTTAGGTTATTTACCTAAAAATAACGACAGAACACCAATGAATTGCATTTCTATTCTTTATTGTTTAAGTTTCTATGATGTCGCTGCAGAGGATAATGAAGTGTACTTAGTAAACTGTCACCGTAACTCAAATGATACAATAATAGACTTGACCCCTTATGCTTTGACCCCTTATGCTTCTAGGTCTATTTGGTGTGGAAGGTGTGATACACAATGAGCAAGAAGATTGTCATCACTCTTTTAACTTCTTTGATATTAACACTTGTGGTATCTTGTAGTTCAGGTACGAGTTCTGATGAAGTTCATGTGACCCTTAGAGACCGCCAGTTTAATATACCGATTAAATTTTTACGGCAAGCACCAGCACCAGCATGGTTATATGACTTAGGTTTAGATGATGGTGGGCATACAATCTTATTAACGATTAAAGCTGATGATGCAGCAAAAAATATTGTTGATTATAAGTCAGACAATGGCAACCTCAAAGAAAACATACTAATCTATTTAGCAGTTTTGACAAAAGTAGATACGAAAGCATATCAAAATCCAACTCGTGCGCTAGGAAGTAAAATATGGTTTGGTGAAGGTTGGTATAAAAACAGGGTAATTAAAAAATATAAGGAATATTACAAAGTTTACCCTGACCCTAAATATATGAAACAATGGGTTTTATTAAGTCAATACCCTGATTCAACAAAGTCATTGCCTAATAAATTTTCAGATTTTCATGTTGCAACTTGCCACGAGGTGAATAACTCTATCGCCACAGCATCCCCTTTTGAAAAATGTGGCATCCAAATGGTTGCTTCAAAGAATTTGTTGATTGAATTTAGTGTTAGTGAGCAAAACTTGCATTTACTTCCTGAAATTAAAAAGTTCTTGGTAAAACTTATTGAGAGTTGGGAGGTTAAAACAAAAAAGTGAGGGGCAATTGGGGTCAGGTCTATCATTATATTAATTTAGAAAGAACTGTACGGTTGGCGTATGGCTAGAGCATTGCGTATTGAATATGAAACAATTGGGGTCAGGTCTATCATTGTATTAATTTAGAAAGAACTGTACGGTTAGCGTATGGCTAGAGCATTGCGTATTGAATATGAAGGTGCATTTTATCATGTTACGTCCCGTGGAAATCATCAAAGTAATATTTTTGATGATGATGAAGACCGTCAAGCTTTTTTAAAGATATTTACAGATGTTGTGTCTCGAATGGGTTGGGTTTGTCATGGGTATTGCCTGATGAGTAATCACTATCACCTAATTGTTGAGACTCCTCATGCCAACCTTAGCAAAGGAATGCGCCAACTTAATGGTGTTTACACTCAGAGCTATAATCGAAGGCACGCTAAAGTCGGTCATCTTTTTCAGGGGCGTTATAAATCTATCATTGTTGATGCCCAGGCTTACCTGTTGGAGTTGTCTCGTTATGTGGTGTTGAACCCTGTGCGAGCGGGCATGGTCAAAGATGTTTCCGAATGGTCTTGGAGCAGCTATCGGTCAATGGTTGGTGATGATACGCCACCTGATTTGCTTAGTGTGGAGAAAGTTTTGAGCCAGTTTTCTAAGCAAAAGGGCAAGGCTAAAGCGCTGTATGCAAGCTTTGTGGCGGAAGGGGTTGGAAAGGAAAGTATCTGGTCTAACCTTACACAACAGGTTTTTCTTGGTCATGATGATTTTGTTTTGGCGGCTCAAGCTCAAGTAAAGGGCAGCTTTGATAGCAATATTCCAAAAGTACAGCAGCTTGCTCCTGCTAAACCACTTCATGAGATAGCGGGTGCACATAAAAATCGTAATGATGCCATAATAGCAGCATACCAAAGTGGTGCTTACAGTTATAGCCAGATAGCAGATTACTTTAATGTTCACTTTACTACTGTGGGAAGAATTGTGAGGGGAAGTCAATGAATGGTATAATGATAGACTTGACCCCTTTTACCTCTTTTACCCCTTGCATCATATTCAGGCTGGGACGGATAAACCTGTACAACATTGGATTAATCTTTTCGAACAATAATGTTTAAGTTTATCACAGATAATATGGCAGTGCTGACTTTGACCTGTGCCATCACCGCCTTCTTTTATCCACCTGCGTTTATGGTGTTCAAAGATTATTTCTTGTGGTTGTTTGCCATCACCATGTTTGGTGTTGGGCTGGTGTTGCCGCTTGATGAGGCTAAAGAAGCTTTGCGCAAACCCTCAAGCATTGTCATTGGTGTGGTCAGCCAATATACCATCATGCCTTTGTTGGGTTTTGCAGCCGCATCGGTGTTGATAGCTTTGGATTAYCCRCCCGCATTGGCRCTTGGTTTTATCATTGTYGGYTGTGCRCCSGGRGCAATGGCAWSSAATGTGATGACTTATCTTGCWGGGGGTGCAGTTGCCTTTTCYATTGGCATGACCTTGATWGCCACCATGCTTTCACCATTGCTCACACCKYTGCTYATGGAKTGGTTGGGCGGGGTRTGGYTACCSATTCCATTYTTGCCCATGATGCAGACGATATTYYTGATTGTGGTGCTTCCCTTATTTRTCGCSATGTTRATAAAACCCAARNTTAAAMCYNTGGCATWCGCAGATTGARACTGTTGCTCCCRCGCTGGCATCACTCGCCATTATTATTATATGYAGCTATGCCGTRGCAGCCAATCARGARCGCATTGCRCAACTCACAGCATGGGTGGTTGTGCTGGTRRTKTTGGTCAATGCTTTGGGTTATGTRTTTGGWTATATTGTAGCARCAAGCTTTTCATTTCAACGCAGYTATAAGATWACATTGGTGATTGAAATTGGGATGCAAAATGCAGGGCTTGGCGTGGCACTTGCGCTTGCTCACTTTGAACCGCAAACTGCGTTGCCTGCGGCACTGTTTGCGGTGTGGTGTATTATCACCACGGCAGTATTGACCAAAGTGCTAAAACATCAGGGCATGAAACATTCAGAGGTTTCCATCACATGAAGAAAATAAACTTTCCCTATTTGGCATTTGCACTTTGCGCGACCTTTATGCCGATTGTTATTGTTGATTGTTTTAATTCCGATGTCTAAATTTTAAAACTCAAATGTACTAATTACATAGTTCCTATTATATTTGGTATATTAACTTAAATAAAACGACTAATTATCTAATTTTAACATCTATAAATCTATTTTTTTAAGCTTTTCTATAGTATTCTAAATAATTTAGAATACTATAGAAAAGCTTA
>NVSF01000085.1 GCA_002401135.1 Zetaproteobacteria bacterium | reverse complement strand
TTAGAAGAAGAAGATATTACTTCATCAATGGACGATATTTTATCTGCTCTAAATGAGAAGTTAGGGATTGCATTACGATGATGAGTACAGCCACAGCACTAATCATGGCATGAGCAAGCTTGGGTTCAGGGCCAACAATATACCAAGCCGCAAAAGCAATCGCTGCAATCACAATCACCACAGGCACAAAATAACCAGCTACGGTATCTGCCATTTTTTGAATGGGTGCGCGTGAACGCTGGGCATCGGCGACCATGTTTACAATTTGTGAGAGCAAGGTATCTGCACCCACTTTTTCAGCACGCATCAACATCGAACCATTACCATTGACGGTTGCTCCAATGAGTTTTTCACCTGTAAACTTCTCAACTGATACAGGTTCACCTGTGACCATGGATTCATCCACAAGGCTTTCACCTTCAGTGACCACGCCATCCACAGGCACTTTTTCACCCGGGCGAATACGTAGCACATCACCAACTTGCACATCTTCCATAGGCACATCGATTTCTGTACCATCATCTTTAATCAAACGCGCAGTTTTGGGAGCCATACCAAGTAATAGTTTGATGGCTTCATTGGTGCGTGAACGCGCACGCAACTCCAACACCTGACCCAATAAGACCAAGGTTGTAATCACTGCCGCAGCTTCAAAATACACATCGACAAGGCCGCCTTCCATCATCATGATAAGTGGGAATAAACTTGGCATAAACAACGCCACAACACTGTATAACCATGCCACACCAACCCCCAAACCAATGAGGGTAAACATATTCAAGTTCCAAGTTTTGATGGATTGCACGAAGCGAACAAAAAATGGCCAACCTCCCCACAGCACCACAGGTGTCGCCAATACAAACTGAATCCATTGCACCGTACTCATGTGTAAAAAATCTGGTAACCAAGATGGAGCCAAATCCGCCACCATTGCCAAAATAAATACAGGGATAGATAAAACAGCACTGACTTTGAAGCGGCGACTCATATCATCCAATTCAGTATTGTCTTCTTCTGCCGATATGGTGCGTGGCTCAAGTGCCATACCGCATTTGGGGCAAGGACCTGGTTCATCGCGCACAATTTCAGGGTGCATAGGACAAATATATTCAGTTTTTTCACTGCTTACGGGCACACCCATACGCTCCAATGCCATGCCACATTTCGGACATGAATCAGGTTTGTCGCTTATCACTTCAGGGTGCATGGGGCAGGTATATTGACCATCACCTGCCTCATCCCCTAGCTCATTCACTGCCGCAGATGTTGAAGTAGCTTGGTGTTCACATTTTTCATGTTTACCCAAATAAACTTCAGGCATTGTTTCAAACTTACCAAGGCACTTTTCACTGCAAAAGCGATATGTCTTATCGGCATGGCTGCTTCGATGCGTTGATTCAGGTTTAACGAACATCTGACACACTGGGTCAATGGTGTATTGCTCAGGATTATCCTCAAATTTATGCTGACACTTCTCACTGCAAAAGAACCAATCTTGCTCATGGTATGTTGTATAACGCGCTGTTTCAGGTTTGACTTCCATGCCGCATACTGGGTCGATATTCATACTACACCTCCATTAAACCTTGTTCGTTATGCCACAGTAACCTGCCCCATCATGCCTGCATCTTCATGCTCCAAGATATGACAGTGATACATAAATGGTGCGGCTGCATTGGCTGTGTGATTGGTGAACTGAATAATCGCTTCAACTTGGCTGTTTGCAGGTAAATACACCGTATCTTTCAAGCCTGTTTCAAACACACGAGGGGCTGCGCCATTGCGCGTTAAGAGTTGAAAAAATGCACCATGAATATGAAAGTTATGATCCATGTTTGAAGTGTTGCTAATAGCCAAAATTTCGACTTGGTTCAGCGTCATCGCCTCATCAATACGATTCAAGTCCATCTGTTTGTTATTGATATACACCTTGCCTTGACCCATGGACAACACAAATGGACGGCTACGACCGCCTGCGTCTGCTCTTGTCAAAGGCATTAGCGTGGTTAAGGTGATAGGTGTTGTCGTTGCTGGGATAGCGCTTGCTACTACATTGGCTTTGAACAAGCTGATGCCCGAACTGGCATCTTGAAACAACACSGCTTGYCCTTGYAATGYTGAGAARTCCACCACGATTTCAGCGCGTTCRCCWGGGCTCATGGTGATGCTGGTCAGGTTGACAGGCGATGCCAACAAACCTTGCTCAGTGGCAATTTGTTTAAAGACTCTGCCGCCATCCAATTGAAATGTATAAATCCGTGAATTCGAGCCATTCAACAGACGAAAGCGAACTTCTTTGGCAGGCACATTAAGCGCAGGRTCAATCACCCCATTYACCAAWATCGTRTTGCCTTTTTTGCCCTGCATAATTTCCATACGCGTTGTGCTATATGCAAAAGTGCCATCCGCAGTCATATCTCTATCTTGAACAATGACTGGGAAATCATCTGTGGCATAGGTTTTGGGCAAGTCCAATGCCAATGTTTCCKYATCATCCACAATCAACATRCCTGCCAAMCCTGCATACACTTGCGGTGCAGTTGTGCCATGTGCATGAGGATGATACCAGTTGGTCGAAGCTTTTTGGTTCACCGAATAAGCCGCATTCCACGTCGTGCCATTTAAGATTTCTTGATGCGGGCTACCATCCATATTGGAAGGCACGCGCATGCCATGCCAATGTAATGTGGTGGTTTGTCCAATTTGGTTGGTCACATTCAAGTCCACATTATCACCATCAACCATGCGCAGCGTGGGCGCTAAAAAGTTGCCATTGATACCCATGGTGTTGGTGATGCCTTGCCCTGTGAACTGTTTGGTTCCTGTTTGCATATTCAAGTCAAAGACTTTTCTGCCACCAACAACTGTAAATGGCTGCTCTGGTGGTGTGAAATAGGGGCGCGTGAATGAACCTGTGTTCAAARATGCGCCGCTTGATGAATCCATGCCGCCACCCATACCACACCCGCTGACCAATGAAGTTACGGCAACACCTGCCGCGCCCGTCGCACTTGCTTTTAAGAATGTCCGCCTATCCATATTATTTTTCCTCTGTGTAATACACGCTGGCTTTATGTTTTTTGCCATCTGCTGTTTTAAACAAAACCATGATGCCGTGTTTACCCGCATGACCAAGGTCGTAACCTGCCATATACCAATCACCCATTTTCATTAACATTTTTGATTCGGATGAATTGTTCGGGTGGAACACTTTGGAATTGATAACCACATCAGACAATGCCTTGCCATCTTGCTCAACTTTGACCATTAGATTATGCGAACCACCATGCCCCATGCCATCTTTGGCAGGCATGATGTGAAAACTCACGGTATAACCATCGACTTCTTTTTTCTCTAAAAACATGGCAGATGATTTGCCCATCTTCATGTCGCCATGTTTCATATTGTCATGAGCGTCCATATCATGGCTGCCCATATCGTGACCCTTCATGTCACCGTGACCACCTTCATGTTGCGCATGTTGTTTCATGTCATGCCCATCCATATCGTGCCCTTCACCAGCTTGGGCGGTAGTGGCAAGACCAAATACCATCATACTTGCTAAAATCATTGTTTGTTTCTTCATCTTTCTTTCTCCTTATTGTTTAATGTTTATGTTCTAAAATGGATTCTGATTGGTCATCCATATTGTGTTCCCAACCGCTGCCGTCATGCAAAGCACCACAGCCGCTTAAACCTGCAAGCACGATAAAAACCAGCATCACTTTATTCATGATTCATCTGTTCCATATCCATACCTTCATCATCGGATGAGTGCATCATACCGTGCATAGGCATACCCTCATGCCCACTCATGCCTTCATCATCACTGAATACATGTTTCAACATGCATCCGTTAAGTGTTAATAATCCAACCACCAAAGTTGCCATCATTAGTTTAGTATATTTCATGTTTCTTCTCCTTGTTTGAGGTGTTTTTCTTTCCATTGTAAGACCAAGCCGTAAATCACAGGCAATACCAATAAACTTAAAATCGTGGCAGTAAACATCCCACCAATCATGGGTGCTGCGATGCGTTGCATAACATCCGAACCCGTGCCACTGCCCCACATAATCGGAATCAAGCCCGCAATGATTGCCGTGGCTGTCATGGCAATCGGGCGCACCCGTTGTGTTGTACCTGATGCCACAGCTTGYAAAATGTCGGCACTGGATAACGTACCACCTTTTTCAGCTCTTAATTTAGCCACCGATTGGTCGATAAAGGTCATCACCAGCACACCAATTTCTGCCGCCACCCCTGCCAAGGCGATAAACCCAACCGCCACCGCCACACTCATGTTGTAACCCAAGAACCAGACCAACCAGAAGCCACCCACCAAGGCAAAAGGAATGGATAACATCACCACAACTGGAGAAGTAAAATTCTTGAAGTTGAAATACAAAAGTAAGAATATGGTGAGTAAGGTAATAGGAATCACCACTTTGAGACGGGCATTGGCGCGCTCCATATATTCAAACTGACCCGACCACACCAAAGCATAACCCGCAGGAATATTGACTTGCTCTTCCACCATCTTTTTAGCTTCTGCCACATAACCACCAATATCTGATGTGGTGATGTCCACATAAATCCAAGCGTTTGGCGTGGCATTTTCTGTTTTAATCACAGGTGGGCCACGGCGCAAGTTCAAGTCTGTGACCAATGACAACGGGATTTGCGCACCCGTTGGTGTGGCAATCAGCACCCGTTTCAGTGCTTGCATATTATCACGCAACTCACGTGGATAGCGCACGTTGATGGGATAACGCTCAAGCCCTTCCACTGTTTCGCTGACATTCATACCACCAATCGCCGATTGAATCACATCCTGAATATCACCAACGGTGAGCCCATAACGCGCTGCATCTTCACGATTGATGTCAAAATCGAGGTAATAACCACCTGCAGCTTTATCAGCAAAGGCAGAAAGGGTATCAGGATGATTTTTGAGTACATTCGCAATATCACCTGCCACTTTTTCCAATACATTCAAATCAGAACCCGATACTTTAATACCAATCGGTGTTTTGATACCCGTAGAAAGCATATCAATGCGCGTTTTAATCGGATACGTCCACGCATTGGCAACCCCAGGAAATTTAATCGCTGCATCAAACTCACTCATCAGTTCTTTGGTGGTTTTATCAGGATTGGGCCACTCACTTTTCGGTTTAAGGCGAATAGTCGTTTCAATCATCGAAAGTGGTGCAGGGTCGGTTGCCGTTTCAGCGCGCCCAACCTTACCAAACACATGATGTACCTCAGGGAATGTGGCTAGTATCTTATCCGTTTGCTGCAACAATTCCTTGGCTTTGGTAATCGAAATACCAGGGTATGTGGTCGGCATATACAATACATCACCCTCATCCAATGGTGGCATGAATTCTGAGCCTGTTTTCATCACCGGGTATGCCGTTACCGCAAGTATTAACAATGCAATCACCAATGTTGCACCGCGCCACTGCATCGCCAATCCAAGCACAGGTTTATGTATTTTTTTCAACCAAACATTCAACCAATTACGTTCTTCACTGGGAATTTTTCCGCGAATCAACAGCCCCATCAGCACAGGCACAAGGGTGATGGCCAAAATCGCAGCCGCAGCCATGGCATAGGTTTTGGTGAAGGCGAGTGGGGCAAACAAACGACCCTCTTGAGCTTGTAAGGTAAACACGGGCAAGAAAGATACTGTGATGATTAACAGCGAGAAAAACAGCGCAGGTCCCACCTCTTTGGATGCCGTCATCACCGCATCCCAGCGCGCTTTAACCCCTGCATCTTCTTTGAGTTTCTCCATGTGTTTGTGTGCATTTTCAATCATCACAATTGCACCATCAATCATCGCACCAATGGCAATGGCMATGCCGCCCAAACTCATAATGTTGGCGGACAATCCCTGCCAGCTCATAATCAGAAATGCCATCAGAATACCAATGGGAAGGCTAATAATGGCTACCAATGCCGAGCGTACATGCATCAAGAAAATCAAACAAATAATGGCAACCACAATGGATTCTTCRATSAGYTTYWCKACCARGTTRTCSACGGCGCGYTCRATCARRTCKCCCCKRTCATASACAGGYACAATCTCMACRCCYTCAGGCARSCCWSYYTTCAGKKMTTCYARTTTTTCACGCACCCGTTCAATGGTTGCTAAGGCATTCTCACCAAAACGCATAATCACAATG
>NVSF01000084.1 GCA_002401135.1 Zetaproteobacteria bacterium | reverse complement strand
ATGCCGTTAAATTCTCTTTATCACCCGCTTGAAGTGCGACCCTAATGTTTTGCAACTCATCCATCAAAATATCAATTTGTTCTTCCAACGCATCGCGATTTGCCAACGTAATATCTCGCCACATTTCAGGTGAAGATGAAGCAATGCGTGTAAAGTCTTTAAACCCGCCTGCCGCAAAGGATAAAGGGTCAAATTCATCTGTTTTTTGTTTATTCACTGCATTAACCAGTGCAAATGCTGCCAAATGTGGCAAATGACTGACTGCACCAAGCAATTTATCATGTTCAGCCGCAGGCATACTTACCACATTCGCACCAGCATCTTGCCACATCTTTTCAATGATGTTTAAAGCTTGTTTGTCAGTTGATTCATCAGGTGTTACAATACATAAGTGGTCTTGGTAAAGGCTAGAGAATGCCGCATCTGCACCTGATTTTTCTGTGCCCGCAAGTGGATGTGCTGGAACAAAAGAAACGGTGATGGGTAAACATGTTGCCGCAGCAATCGCATGTTGTTTGGTGCTACCTGCATCGGTAACAACCGCACCTTCTTTCAAGGCTGAGGCAATGGCTTGCATGACATGTTCATAAGCACCCATAGGCACGGCAATCACCACCACATCAGCATCTTTCACCGCATCAGCCAATGACGTTGTCCAGCTATCCACAATGCCTAAATCTTTAGCTAGTTTTAAATTATCTTCACTGCGACCAGCGCCAATCACTTTGCCCACCACACCTTTTTCTTTCAGTGCCAGTGCAAGTGAGCCGCCAATTAAACCCACGCCAATAATCGTTAGTGTTTGAATCATGGCAGCACCTTAGATAAAGCTGCCAAAAAAGCATCATTTTCAGCTTCGCTACCCACAGATACTCGCAACACATCGGGCATGCCATAAGCTGCAAGTGGGCGCACAATCACACCTTCTAACTCTAAGTCTTTCACCAAACCTGCTGCTTGCTCATGTTTTAACAGCACGAAGTTGGCAAAACTCTTGGCTGCCAAACAGCCCATATCACTTAAAACCTTCTCTAAGCGATTCCGCTCTTTTTTGCACGTTTCCACTTTGTCCAACACCCAAGCTGTGTCATCAAGCGCTGCCAGTGCTGCGGCTTGTGCCAAGTTATTCACATTAAACGGCTCTCTAAATCGATTGACCACAACCAATAATTCCGCAGCAGCCACCGCATAACCCACGCGCAAACCTGCAAGCCCGTAAGCCTTGGAAAAAGTACGGCAAATCACCAACCCATCATGTTTTAAAGCATGGATACTGTCTTCCACTTCGTCCATCACGTATTCAACATAAGCTTCATCAATAATCACCACAATATGCGAAGGCAATTTATCCAAAAAGGCTTGCAGCTCGGGTGTGGTCAAAAGTGAGCCTGTGGGGTTATTCGGATTGGCAATGCACACGACTTTGGTGTTTTCATTCACCGCTTCAAGCATGACATTCAAATCATGCGTATAACCATCGCTTTCAGGCACTGCAATACCAGTTGCTCCCGCTGCAGTGGTTGCCAAGGCGTAGACAATAAAACCACGCTGGCTGTACACCACTTCATCATCAGTGCCCGCAAAGGTGCGAATGATAAGTTCCAGCACCTCATTGCTGCCATTGCCAATCAATAGTTGTTCAGCACGAATAGCGTGTTTCTTCGCCAATGTTTGTTTGAGTTCAAAACAATCACCATCAGGATAACGGTGCGCTTCTTCTGCTGYATCTATCATCGCTTGTTTGGCTTTGGGTGGCATACCATAGGGGTTTTCATTGGATGCAAGTTTCACCGTGCTTGCCACACGTTGCTCAACTTCTGATTGAGATAGCCCCAGCTCACGCAACATTTGCGCAATCGGTTTGCCAGGAATGTAAGGGTGGAGTTTTTTAGACTGCCCAACAGCCTGTTGCAGCCAATCCACGCTCATTCAAAGCTTCCGCGAAACAGGGCATGAACCCAACACTTTTAACATCACACCATTTTGTGCCCGAATTTCCTCTAAGGCTTCTTTGACATTGGCATCATCTCTATGCCCCAACACATCAATGAAAAACACATATTCCCACGCTTTCTTGCGCGATGGGCGTGATTCAATACGTGTTAAACTAATGTCGCGCTTGGCAAAAGATTGAATCAATTGATGCAAAGCACCTGGCTCGTCTTTGGTCGAAATCACAAGTGCTGTTTTATCTTCACCCGATGGTGGGGAATCATGTTGCCCAATCACATAAAAACGGGTGCGATTATCGCGGTGGTCTTCAATGCTTTTTTCCAGCAATGGCAGCTCTGTATAGTCAACAATGGTATAAGGGCCTACGACTGCTGCATGTTGCCAATCCAAACCAGMATCACTACCCAACCTTGCTTCCTCAATCATTTTYGCRGCATGAACCGTRGATGATGCTTCCATCAAGGTTGCATTGGGCAGGTGCTCAAGCAACCAATCCTGGCACTGTGCCAAAGGCTGCGGATGTGAAATCACCAGCTTAATATCTTCTAATTTCTCAGCATGACTAAACAAGTGATGGTGTATAGATAATTGCACTTCCGCGCAGATATACGTATCGCGCTCAAAATCAGCAAATAAATCCAAAGTATGGGTCRCAGCACCAGCAAAGGCATTTTCCACAGGCACAAGTCCGTAGG
Source organism: Zetaproteobacteria bacterium (assembly GCA_002401135.1). Lineage (GTDB taxonomy): Bacteria > Pseudomonadota > Zetaproteobacteria > Mariprofundales > Mariprofundaceae > Ghiorsea. The sequence goes on along the minus strand of NVSF01000084.1, from coordinate 3,550 downwards.
TCGCCCTGCCCGATTCCACAGCATCAAATACAAGCTCCAAGTTGGCACAYGCCATATAATTGACCGATGAGCCAAACTGACGCGTTGCCGCAGTGTGGGTGAATGTGCCTTCAGGGCCCAAGTAAGCAACGGTCATAGGGTGCTCTAAAGCTAAACATGCCCCAATAATTTCTCTGWAAATACCATGMRTYSMTKSRTYWSGKWTACGTGTTTTATGATTCTTATCCGCATCTTCGCCATTTTTATCCAACAACCTACGAATAATAGATGCTTCTCGACTGGGCACATAAAAAGGTGTGTTGGCAGGTTGATTCTTTTTGTGTTCACCCACTTTTGCTGCAAGCTGGGCTCGCTCATAAATAAGTTGTAAAACTTTATCATCCACCGTGTCAATGGCTTGACGTAAATCATCTAAAGTCTTGTTCGGTTTACCTGAATCGGAAGTAGAAGTCATGAGCGAAGCATAAAGCGTGTGCCAAAGATAGGAAGCTTGGATTTATAATAAATGAAACCTCACGGAAATCATGAGATTTTACACATTTAGCGAAGTGCTGATTAAATCTGGATGTTTCCCACCACTTTAACAGCCCCACTTTGAATCATATCTTGCAACTGTGCTAACAGCGCCCTTTCTTGATTATCAATAAATCCATCTGCATCTGCAAGCATCATAATTTGTTCTCGCTCGTCAGGTGTTATTTTTTCATCGGCAATGGCTTCATCAATCATGACCTTAAGTTTAGTCGCTGAACTACTTGTTACTAACATACTATTAATTCTCCTCATTATTACATCAATATTACTGAAACAATGAAGCAACCTTTATGCCAAAAGTGCAATGAGAAAGGCTGCAAGTGTTTCCACTTACAGCCTTCATACATCTTCACACACCCAAGAACAAGTTCACTGTACGCCGTAAACTAAGGCTACTTTGAGCAAACCCTCTATATTGGCATGGCTTATGCGTCTATTGCCCGACCACCGGAGATAGGTATGCCAAAGAAGAAAAGCTCAACACAAGCTCAAAAAATGATTGATGTCGCAAATATACTGCGTGAAAAACGCGATGAAATATACGAGTTATGGATGAATCAACAGATGCAGTCAAATACACTGCGTCTTGATTTAATGAGCGCAAATGAGCTCGAAGAGCAATCGCAAGCATTTATTGATGCTTTTTTTGATGCCTTATCTTCTGGTAATGTGAATGATATTGATGGTGAAGAATATACTCACGTGCGGAAGATATTGATTGAAACATCACAATCACGTGCCATTCAAGGTTATAGCCCTTCAGAAACAGCAACATTCGTTTTTTCACTCAAAGATGCATGTACACAGCTTTTACAGCATGAATTTGACGATGATATTGACACCTTACGCATTTCACTTACTGGGGTTTCTCAAGCCATTGATAAACTGGGGCTACAGACCTTTGAATCATACACCCAAGCTCGTGAGCTCATAGCGCGTGAACAATCGAATACGATATTGAGCATGGCTACACCCGTTACTATCATTTGGAATCATGTGTTATTGCTCCCTATTATTGGTACAATCGATTCCAAACGCGCACAAGACATCATGGAAACCATGTTGGAGAAAATTCTTSAGGAAGAAGCCTCTGTTATCTTGTTGGATGTGTTAGGTGTTGCTGCGATTGACTCTGCTGTTGCACAACATTTATTGAAAATATGTAAAGCCACCGAATTGATGGGTTGTCGCTGTGTTATCACAGGTATTACACCACAAATCGCACAATCACTGGTTCATCTCGGCTTAGATTTGGGCGATGTCGTCACGTGTGCCAATCTAAAAATGGGGCTTACATATGCCTTTGAACATTTATCATTAGAGGTTTGTGCTAAAATATGAGCCTAACAAGTGGGCATGCACGCGTAGGGCTTACAATCAGCAGGGATACGCTTATTATTTCTGTACAAGTCGAGCTTTACAACGATGTCTTACACGCCTTACAAAATGATGCGTTGTCTATGATGCAGAAGCATCACTTGCAGGCTCTCATTCTTGATTTATCACATGTTCACCTTATTGATTATGATATTGCAAAACAACTGGCAAACACACTTGTCATGGCTAAGCTTTTGGGCGCAGCCTGTGTTATTGCGGGTATCCAACCTAATATTGCGGCTGCCATGAGTGATTGGGGTGATATTTGGCAAGGTTTTACAACTGTGCGCCATGTCGATGGTGGTTTAACATTGCTTCATCATGCATAGACATGAGGTTCATATCACGGTGCGTCAGGAAAGCGACATCATGGTTGCCACCATGCAAACATTAAACAAATCTAAAGCAGCGGGAATGAGCCCAGCAGACAGCACAATGTGTGCGACAGCAGTATCAGAGTTGGCAACCAATATTGTTCGTTATGCTGGCAAAGGAAGTGTTCACCTCAAATTTACACATGACGCATTATATATTACTGCCACAGACTCAGGGCCTGGGATTGCAAACATTGATGAAGCATTATTAGAAGGATACAGTGGTGGGTCTGGTCTTGGTAAAGGGCTAGCTGGCGTTGCGCGCATCATGGATTCCATGCACATCCAATCTTCCGCCAAAAAAGGTACACGTATTGAAGCAAGTAAACGATTTCAATATCTCACTAACCCAGAACAAAAACATACTTTAACACATGCCACTAAGTGGGTTGATGTTGCCATCAAATCCACACCATTCCCTGGCGAATTACTGAATGGTGATGGTATCATTGCGCACAAACTTGCACCCTACAAATGGATGGCGCTATGGGATGTGTCAGGGCATGGTAGAAATGNCCATGTTTTATCCATGAAAATCAAAGAATTTTTACTCCTAAATATGGATAAACAACCGCATAAACTTGTACAAGCTCTCCATGATAAGTTCCGTGGCTCCCGTGGTTTGGTTGCGGTGATTGCACGCTTAAATATTGATTCGGGTTGGCTGGATTATGCAGGCGTAGGTAATGTGTCATTATTACATATTTCAGCAACAGCCTCACCCAATCACGCTATGCGTCGTTTATCATTAAAAGATGGTGTGATTGGCAATCAAATTCGAACGCCTGTAAACCAACGCTTAAAACTTCATCAAAATGATATATTAATCATGCATAGTGATGGCATTTGCAGCATTCGCCAACCCTTACAATTTACAGTGAAAACCTCTGCGGAGCAGTTAACAACACAAATCATGACCAACTTTCAAGCTAAACAAGCCGATGACATGAGTTGTCTGGTGTTGCGCTATCGCTATGGAGCCAAGTTATGCATCTAAAGCTAGGGTCGATTCGTCTGTATCATCAAGATGATGTTATTCTTACACGCAACAAAGCCTATAAACTTGCCTTAGAACTGGGAGTTTCTCCTATTCGCGCAAGTTTTATGGCAACAAAAGTCTCTGAACAATGCAGACTCATGCCTAATTATGATATTGAGATTGAACCGCGGGATACGCCAACTGCGAGTAGCTTCCCAATATTTATTGCAGCCCTTGCCATGATGTTCTTTACAATCTGGGCATTTCGTTTGGTAAGAAGTCTTGG
>NVSF01000083.1 GCA_002401135.1 Zetaproteobacteria bacterium | reverse complement strand
TGTTAATCCTACTTCGCGCTAACTTGTATTATATATTTTGGTGAAACAGGGAGGTTAATTTTGCAAAAAAACGCAGAGCAACAAGCTGCCTTATTGGACATTATTGGCTTAATCTACGATACACCAAACAACCCAAACCTTTGGCCTGAATTATTGGAAAGCCTTGATGCGCTCGCCCTATCTCACACGGCAGGGAGTGATTCGACTACAGATAATGACGCTTCTCATGAATATATCAGCCTTCTTTTGCCCCACTTTCATCGCGCCATAACCATCGACAATGAAGCCGATAATCAATATGAAAAAACTGCCGCTTTATCAAATATTCTAGACCAACTTCCCCTTGGGGTGATTTTAGTGAATGCCACAAACACACCCGTAACCCTGAATAGCCGCGCCCATGATTTTTTAAAGACATCCTCTTTTTTGCGCATTGAAAAAGATAAGCTTGTCGCTAATACATCGAAAGATACAGGGCTATTGTATAAACTCATTAAATTAGCCAATCAAGGTAAAGCACAAGATTTTTTGATGGCTACAAAAGATAATAAAACCTGCGCCCTTCATATCAAACAAGCATCCAAAGCAGATATTAAATATATCTCTGATTTAACAGCCATTTTTATCACCTGCACCGACACCCAACGCACTTTTTCCTCGGATAAACTGATGGCAATGCTACATATTACCGAGGCAGAGGCGCGATTGGTTAGCACCCTGCTTGATTCAAGCCACAATCTTTCCGAAGCTGCTGATGCTATGAATATCAGCAAACATACTGTGCGCAATCAAATGAAATCAATTTTAGAAAAAACAAATACAAGCAGTCAAAGTGAACTACTTAAACAGGTGCTTAGAAGCAGAGATGCAATTATAGAAGGCTCGGAAACTGTTGAAACAACACTAAATAGTCATAATGCTGATAATGGAGGTAACAATACATTTAGCACCTTATCTCTGTATGATGGAAGCGAACTAGAATATACAGAGTATGGCGACCCATCAGGCATACCCATCCTATACTTTCACAGCATCATTCATTCGCGTCAAACGTTTAATCCTTTTAGCGATTTTATTGARACACATGGTCTGCGTATCATTGCGCCCGAGCGTCCTGGCTTTGGCGCTACCAGCCTGCCAAAAAGAATATCGCACACGGCATTTGCCAACAACATCAAACAACTTACCGAGCATTTGGGTTTAGAAAAGTTTTATGTGTTGGGTGAAGGAAATGGTGGTGCYTTTGCATTGGCTTGCGCTGCTATCTTGCCCGACCAAGTGATAAGAGCATCCGTGGTTGCATGTGTGCCAGACAAAAACTTTGACCATGTAAGAGAGGTTCACCCTTTTGAACGACAGCTTCACCGTATCAAACAAAAAGCTTCAGCAAAATTACTCTTCACACTGGGTAAAGTCATATTGAAGGTATTAAGTAAGCATGATTATCTTCTAAGGTTGATGTCCAGTTATTATTGCCCTTCAGATTGGACTATTGTTCAATCATCAGCATATCGTCAACTGTACCAAGAAAGTATGCGTAATACTTTAGACCACAACACAAAGGGGTTCGTTGAAGATTATTTTGCCCGCATACACCCTTGGGACTTTCAAACACAAAATATCCTAAGTCATATCGATATTTGGCATGGTGACTCCGATACCTACACAAAAAWTGAATCTGCAAAAGCCATTGCTGATTCTATTCCAAATCACACAACATATTTCCTTGAAAACCATGGGTATTGCATTTTCTTTTCTCACGCAGATAGAATACTTGAACAGTTGGTTTGCACAAAGAATTAGACCAGAAAACCTCTAAAACGAACTMCCMAAYCTGAAATAMACYTGGYTGYCGCCWARRGTRTYATCCAAACCTTTGGCRTAACCCAGTTGCATCCGAACTGGCAAATTATAAAATAAGACTAAATMACCACCCAGCTCAGCACCAACACCTGTGTATGTTTTGGATGAACTAACATCATTACCCACACGCCCTGAGTCCACAAACACCTGCCCGAAGAACTGATGAATGCCAATGGGTGGGCTCATAAAACCACGCTCAATTCTTGCGATGGGAAAGCGATATTCAGCGGATACCAATGCAAGCTCATTGCCCGACAATGCCGCATCAGCATAGCCTCTTAAATTATAACCCCGTTGGTTTAATCTGGCACTCGCAGTTAACGGGTCTAAAAGGTTAGGAATCAATGTGCTGCTGTTTGTGCCACCCAAAGTAAAGGGTCGAGCATTGTTATCGCCTTTSCCTAAATCCAAACGTAAACCCAACACCTGTTCACTGCCCAAGTCAAAGAAATGTCGGGCAGATAATTTGCTAACATTTCCCGTGTATGTGCCGCCCAATCCTTTGCCCGATTCAACTTGGAAAGACACGATTGAACCTGTCGATGCGCTGCTGATACCCCTTGGATAAGTCAGCCTAGAATCATATACCAATGCTGCGCCAGCAAGTGTATCTTGAAAGCTTGTATTTATCGCAGTGTATAGCGGTGCTAACCATACTAAATCATCTCGTCTGTGGTTCAACGCCAAGTGCGCCGTCCATCGAGATTGCTGTTTTAACCACGGAAAAACAAGCTCCGCATTTATGCTTTGCTGTTCAACAAGCGCAATAAGACTGCTGTTATTATCCAAACTTGGCGTTTGTATCTTTTGTGCATTGATTCTAAGTAAAGGATGCCAACCATCGTAAATATAGTTCAAGTTAAACACGGGCGATGAAGACACCGACTGATACCCTGCATACAAGGTATAATTATGTCGATTTAACACATCCGAACCAAATACATACGCACCCAACTCCACACCTTGATTGGTAATCAGAAATGATGGTAACCATGATGTTGGCAGCGCACTATCCCATGCTGAATACGGCACGGGCTCGGATATTTCAACATCTTCTACGGCAAACTGTTTACCCTTAAATGCTTGGGGTAAAGCATTAACACTTACAGGATTATTGAGTACTTTATTCATTCTGACAATATCAAACCCTTGCGTAGCATAGTTAACCGCAAGCAGCTCACCCTGTTTGGTCAAAAAAGGCGCAAACACACCACCCAATACATGTGTAAGCTGGATGAGCGCATCACCTTGTTTACGATAAATATTATACACCCCATCGTAATCAGCCGAAAACACTATATCATGGCTAGCATCCACAAACCGTGCATCGGTTTGAATGTTCATATCATCCGTGATTTTTGACCATGATTGACGGCTTATATCAAAGGTTTCTACATCCCAACCCGTGCCTTTGCGCCAAACTCTGGACACCAACAACTTACCATCACCCGACCAATCCACACCCGACAAGGTTTCATCATCTTTACCTTGCCACAACACATTCAACAACTTGCCTTGGACATCCAAGATATGAATGGCATGTTGCCCGCGATAGTTTTTAATGGCGGCAATTTTGGACCCATCGGGTGACCACACTGCATCAATATACCGTGCGCAGTGGGTGAGCTGTTGGCTCTTGCCATCTGCATCAACGAGGTAAATATCGTAATACTTGTTCGCATTATCGCATGTATCGGGCTGCACCATCAATAAACCTAATTGTTCATGCCAATCTAACTTTGCGCCGCCATTCAGTTCTAATAATGCTTTGGTTTTGCCTTGGTATTGTTGCATTAACTTTGCGCCACTGGTTAAGTTATCGCTGACATAAAATACGCGCCCATCATCGGTTTGCAGCACCGATTGTTTGAAGTCACCCGACCTCGTCAAGGCTTGGGCAGATGTAACACCTTGTTTTTGCAACTTGGTGATTTGCGGCTGAAATTGGCGCTGTAAATAAGCTTCAAACTCCACCCAAAGCTGACTTAAATCTTTGCCCAACACTTCTTCATACACCGTGTTAATCGCAAAAGGAAGCCAGTTGTCTGAATAATGCGTTATCACCTTTTGCAAAGTATCCGCACCATAAGTATCGGCGATAAACTGCTCGAAATAAACGCCATATAAATAGCGACTGGTCAACAATGGCCAAGTCACCATGGGTTGATTAATTTGACGAAGCGGTTTGATGCCGTTTGCCACTTCCATACGCATCAGCATTTGAAAATAGGCGCTTTGCCCACGCCCAATACCCATCGCTTTATCCGTTTCATAGTAGGTCGCCAAACCTTCATGCATCCATGGCGGCATAAATATGTTTGGAAATGCAAAAATAGCCCGTCCAAAGATGTTGCGAATATTGTTCGGACCTCGTTGCGCTTTATCCAAATGCAGCGTGTGTACAAACTCATGCAGAATCAGTGTTTCCAGCCAACCCGCATGGTCTTCCAAGCTATTCACACTATTCGGGCGACTGACAAATAAAGTCATACGATTCGATGGAATAGGCATGGCAAAACCATTGCTGGCATCCATTTCATCRCTCAACACAATCTCAGTCTTGTCTTGTGGATACCAATTCAAAATGGGCGTTAAACGTGTATAAACAGACTCCGCAATTTGCAACGAACGATTCGCCAAGACTTGCTCACCTTCATAAAAATGGATGCGAAAATGTGTGCTTTCTTGGGTTTTCCACTCAAGACTAGAGGCATGATTAATGCCTGCATAAGCCAAAGAAGCACTATAACTCCACAACACCACACCATATAAGAACCAACGCATCATCATACCCACCCCCTTATTCAAACCTATAAATTTTCAGAAAACTTTGTCGCAACAATAGCGTCACTACTAAAACAAAACCACCTAGCACCATCATGGGTGTAGTTACTGCCACCCATACTCACTGAGAAAAGAGGAGTGAGCCGTTCAGTGGTTTTCCTTAGCTTATTTATAGGATAACTATCTATAAAATAAAGAGAAATGTGCCAGAACACTTATTAAAGGGCTCTGACCCCTTTTCTCGATTCTTGCTGTTGAACCTGCAACGAAATATTTCATGAGTTCTAATTGCTTGTTTCTGCTTAGTTTACAATGCTTTATATACACTAGACCACCTTAACTTTTTAAATGTTAGGTGTCAGCCCCAAACAAAAATATAAACTTGATTTTGAAAGCTATATCGAGAACAGCATAACCCGTATAAGCAATTCACTTTTAACAAACATGCCCCTCCTAGAAGTTGACGGTATGTTAGATTTTAAGGGCAATATGGATTTATTTATTTCCCAGTCTGGCGAGAGAGAAGTATTCAACATCTCAAGTTATAGGCGTTTATTTTATGAAACAGGCGAATTGAAAAATTATTATACTGAACTTACTAAAAAGACAAGGGGTCAAAGACAAGGGGTCAAGTCATTTGACTAACAATACTTTTTATTAACTTATCAACTCTCTTGGAAAATTCTTTATCTTGTTTTTTGTTCAATCTGACACTATGCGTGATAAAACTAACAGAACCTATACTCTTCAAATTAAATAAATCAGCAATGTCCTTTAAATAACATGAAGTCACTTCTTGACACAAATACATAGCTACTTTTCTAGCTTCATTCTTTACTTGTGGGCCTTTAACTACTTGCAATAATTCAGCAACTTCTTTTTGATAAAATTTTGAAACTGCAGTAACAACATCACCAACTTTTATAGTGTTTGAAATGATCCTTGATTTAACTTCTGCTTTTTCATTGATTAACAACTTATCAAAAATCCATTCTTTAAAACCTGACTCACCAATTACTGAAGGAATTTGTTTACCAGAATACATATCCAAAATTTCATCTTCAACTCCTTGATTAACAAATCTTCGATAAGCTTTATACTTTTGTTTATGACCTAATATTTCATAAGTAAATTCAGTTGTTAACCAATCTGGTTTTTTTGACTTATTTACATAAGCCGGAAAACTTGACCATTGATAATTTTGTAATTCAGAAACTAGAGGCTGTTTCATATCAATTGGATTGCGATGAATATACCTTGATAATTGTAATATATAGGCATCCTTATCAACAACAATAGACTTAAATCTTCCTCGAAACAATGAACCATCGGTTTTTTTTAATCGATTATATATTTGCGTATAGACGCCATTAATATGACGCATAACTCGTGAGAGATTAGCACCAGGTGTTTCAATCAACAAATGATAATGATTTCCCATTAAACAATAGGCATGAATGATACAACCAAAACGCTCATGAACAACTTTTAATAAATCAACAAATGCTAGGTAGTATTCTTCATCATGAAAAATCAATTGCCTAGCGCGTCCACGATTCATTACGTGATAAAAAGCATTTTCAAATTCTAAACGAGGT
>NVSF01000082.1 GCA_002401135.1 Zetaproteobacteria bacterium | reverse complement strand
ACCTTGTTTTTCAAGTTGAATGGCAAACTCAATGCCAAAACCACCCGATGCACCYGTAAGCAATACAGTTTTCATGTTTTATCCATAAARTTAAATATCKKWCGCTGCCGTTTATKCAATTGAACAACCTGTGTCGCGCCAAAACCATGCAACACAGCCAAACATTCATTCATMGCATGACCCACTTCAGCAGGRCTATGCGCATCWGAGCCATAAGCAAAGGGAATRTTTAAAGCKACKGCTCGCTCCACAAGACCTTTGTGTGGATASATTTCTTTYACGGGTTTACGCAAACCMGCMGAGCTAATYTCTAAAGCCACAYCMGCTTTTTTRACMGCTTGMAGCATCTGATTTTCAGCATCMAAYACCWWRCTTGAAYCMRCWGGCGCACGATAACCAAACTTTTTAATCAAATCGGGGTGTCCAATGATTTCAAACAGTCCACAAGCTGCCGACAACTCAACCAACTTAAAATAATCACAATAGGCTTGTTCAATATCGCAGGTTTCAAAGCAAGCTACTTCATCAGGATTGTCAAAACCCCACTCACCAATAAAGTGAACCGAGCCCATTAAATAATCCCAATCATAATAATCAGCTAAAAATTGAATGTAATCCTCTGCACCTTGGTAATAATCAACTTCCAAAGCAGCCTTAATAACAAGCTGCCCTTTAAATTTCGCCTGTGCAGCTTGAAGTTCTTCAAGAAAGGAATCAAGCTCCGATTCATCCATGCGCCATGCAGCATCAAAGCCATTTGGCATCGGTGAATGGTCCGACATGCCTATTTCTTTCAAACCAGTATCCACTGCGGCTTGCGCATATTCGATAATCGTGCCCTTGGCATGATTACAGCGCGGTGTGTGCATGTGGTAGTCGGGAACCTTGATGAAAGACATCAGCTACTTCGCTGCGTCTAACTGCTGCTCAACCCCACGTTCTTTAACCATATCAGGGCCAACCAATGCTTTGACTGTGGAAATAATATTACTCGCTTCAAGATGCTGCTTCACCATATAGGAATCAGCGCCAACTTCTAAGGCTCGCATTCTATCTTCTGCACTTTCACGCGTAGAAATCACCACAATGGGTAACTCTTTATATTCGGGTTGATTGCGCACTTGGCGCACCAAACCAAAGCCATCTAGACGTGGCATTTCTAAATCAGTTACCAACATATCATAGTGACCTGACTGCAATTTTTCCAAGCCATCCATGCCATCAATGGCGGTGTCGACAACAAAGCCAAGATTTTCAAAGATGTTCTTCTCAACTTCACGCGCAATCAATGAGTCGTCCACCAGCAATACATTAAATCGCAATTTTTCCTCTTCAGGCAAGGACACTTCAAGGTCTTGGTCTGGCGCAGTTCTACCCATTTCTTTGATGCCATAAGGCTCTAAAAGCATCACCACAGAACCATCCTCAACAATGGTGTTACCCATCAAACCTTGCGGCAGATAACGTTTGATATAAGGGTCTAAATCACGAACCATGATTTCGCCTTCACCAAGCATTTCATCAACAACAATACCCACAAACCCTTCAATATGTTCGGCTATAATCACAAATGGGTCTTCAGATAACTGTTCACCTTTGAGCAACATCATGCGCCGTAAATCCACAAGTGGAACGTGCTCTTTACCGTATGAAATAAATTGTTTGCCACCTTGACCAACTTGTATTTTATTAGCACTTAAAGGCAAGGCTTGGTCAATCATATGCGTTAACATACCATATTTTTGACCACCGATTTTGAACATCAAAGCATCTTGCACCGCAATACTAATCGGCACAGAGATAACAAACCTTGTCCCTTTACCAACTTCTGTATGAATACGAATAGTACCCGTCAAGCGTCTGATAGCATCTTGCACGACATTCATACCAATGCCGCGCCCTGCCAATGTATCCACCTCGGAAAGTGTTGAAAAACCAGGTCTAAAAATAAGTTCCATGATTTCACCAGAATCCATCAGATTGATTTCATCTTGGGTGGTCACACCACGCTCCACAGCAACGCGTTTAATGACCTCAGTATCAATGCCCTGCCCATCATCAATCACTTCAATCACAACTTCACTACCACTTTGTTTGGCAATAATAGTCACTTGACCCTGCGCATCTTTCCCCGTTTCTTGTCTTTTTTCTGAGGTTTCAATGCCATGTGCCACAGCATTGTTCAACAAATGAATCAATGGCTCAACCAAGGCTTCTGTTACATTTTGATCCATTTCCACGCTGCTTCCATCCACAACAAGGCGTACACTTTTACCAGCTTTGGCTGCCACATCACGCACGGCTCGTGGAAATGTTGAGAACACGCTATCCAATGGTCGAACCATTAAACCCAAGACGTGGTCACGAAGCTCTCTTAAAACAAAGCTATTACGCTCATCTTGATAACGTGCTTCTTCAGTCATTCTACGCAAATGTCGCAACTGCACATCAATCATATAGTCAATCGTCGATGCTTCTTGCTCATTACCTTGTTCATCTAATAGGTGACGAATTTTCCGCCACTCTCTACGCAAAGTTCTTAAATCTACACGCGCTGCTTGCAAGTCACTTTCAGCTTTTTTGCTTCGGCTTTGTTCCGTACTCACTTCAATCACTTGGTTCGATAGCATTTCCATGCGCTCTGCATCAACACGCAGGAAGCGCCCAGAGCTTTTTCTTTGTCCTTGCCCTTTGCTTTCAGATTGTTCAATAAAAGGCTTAAATGGTGTGCCTTCATCATTCTGTTCGTCTACCGTCGCGCTGCTTGCAACAGTTTGTTGTGCAACAAGCTGATTCAACTCATCTTGACTCAAATGTTTTTCTGCTGAGGCTTCATTTTCTAAAGCTTCTGCCTTTTGCTTCTCTTTTCGTTCTTGAACTTCCTCTGCCCCAATCATGATGTACTTATCAGAAATGACAGAAGTTTCAGCAGAGTCACTGGCTGCATCATCACTTGCGCCACCTATTGCCTTGAAAGTGACAAGAAGTGCATCATATTTGGCTCTGGATTCTTTTTCATCAAGCAGGTCTTTGCTATCAGGGTCTTCAAGTCGCTTGTCCAAGACATCATGCAAATCATACATGAATTGTGTTGCTTGTTCCGTTCGCAAGTCAGGCGACTCAATCAGTAGCTCTACCAAGTCCTCAAACACATGAGCGACAGCACCAACATCATTAACACCAAGCATCAGTGCAGAACCTTTGATGGTATGTGCGTCCCTACGTAAAGAAACCAAACCTTCTTCATCAAGTGTTCCCGCTTCAAATGCAACCAATGCCTGATTGATTGAATTTAATCGTTCACGAGCTTCATCAAAAAATGAAGCAATAAAATTGGATAAATCAAAACCTGACATAAATTAAATAAGCTTGTTTATACGAAGTTTCTGAGTTGCGTAGCAACATCATTCAATTGTTCGGCGGCAGCTTTAGAATCTTTCATTTGCTCGGCTGAATCTTGAATCAAGTCTGCAATATCTCGCATGGTTTTTACAAAGTCTTCAGAGCTATCACTTTGCCGCTGTGTCGCTAGTGCGATGGTGCGCACCGCTTTACTGGTTCTGCCCGACATATTTTCCATCTTCGCCAATGCATCGCCAGCACGCTGTGCAATTTGCACACCCTTAGCCACACTCTCCAGTCCTTGTTGGGTTACCGCAATAGACTCCTTTGTCGACTCATGTACTTCATTGACCACCACCTGAATCTCTTCTGTAAACTCTCTCGCTCGTTCAGACAGTCTACGCACTTCGCTCGCTACCACAGCAAAACGCTTACCAAACTCACCCGCTGCCGCAGATTCAATCGAAGCATTGAGTGCTAATAAATGTGTTTCTTCAGCAATTTCTTGAATCGAATCAACAGACTCCAAAATTTGTTCTGCTTTACGCCCTGCATCCGAYACTTTYTCTGCAATCACCATCACTTCTTCACGAATAATGCTCATATGTCCAATGGCTTCATTCACTGCTGCCCCACCTTCTACGGCAGCAACAGATGTTGCTGCTGCGATTCTTTCAACACTGTTTGCAGTCGCTGCAATTTTCATTGAAGCACTAGACATGAGCTCCAGTTCTTCTGTTACGCCAACCACGGTGTTCGCCTGAGCAACCGAAGCTGTTGCTTGTCTGTCAACAAAAGAAAGAATGTTCTCCGATGATTCAGCTACATTTTTTGAAGCACTTTTTACATTTATGGTTACATTACGCATAAACTGCTTATCGAAGATATATACAAGAAAAAGAATACTCATGGTAAGCAAACCACTAACTACAGTCATCAAAGTTGCTTGGTTGATTTTAGATTCTAACTCTTGGGAAATAACACTTTTCAATGCAACTGCAACTGTATTCACTTTATTCTGAGCAACAAGCACCAAACTTTGTGCAACAACAGCCAGACTTCCTACTTGTTCAAACGGCAAGTCTCCACCCGTAACATCACCAGCTAGAACACCAACCTCAAACATCAATTCCGACACACTTTTCAGCTCTTTGGCATCATCCTCAGTTAAAAATGAAAAGGTCGCAACCTCACTATATAATTCATTAAACTCTCTCTCTGCTTGTTTAATTTTCCGAATAGCACTGTCATTTTTCGCTATAACGTAGTCATTCAAAGGGAGAATCACATCCGTTAAAGCTGCCCTGAACCTCTCCAGTTTTGTTTGCTGCCCATAAAGGGAAGCAAGATCATTCACATTCTTGATTGATTGGTAAGATGTGTAACCCACAAGCATCAAAAGAATTGAAAATAAAAGTATCATCATGCTCTTCTTCTTATTCGCAAAATCTTGCATACTAGATGTTCTTGCTGCTGCTAGCGGTTGAACGTCCTCTTTTTTCTCTGCTACAATTTCATCAACCATACTTTATTTCCCCATTTTTGAAATATTCATCATTCAATCAAACAATGCGTTAACGCGCATAATTGAGAGCTTCTCTTGCTTAATTTTAATGCTTCCCATCGTAAACTTATCACCTGAGTCTACTGGCACACCTAATAAAGGCACGCTGTACAACTCAGCGATTGACTCTACCCATAAACCCAAATGCACCCTATCATGACGTAACAGTAAAAAACGCGTTTGCGGTGTTTTTTCCTGAATAGGCGCTGCTATCTTTAATATCTTACCTGCATCAATAATACAAAACACTTGCCCTTTAACATTGGCGACACCAATCAAGTGATCAGGTGCCATCGGTACAGGGGTAATGACTGAAGGACGAACAACACTGGATACCGCGTCAACAGTCACCAAAAAAGTCGCACCGTTCACCACTACACGCATATATTCAGCATGAGGCACTTTATCCTCATTGATTGCATCTTTTGCATCTTGAATTGCTTGAATATCTATGCCTGCCACGTTTACCCCTTAATCCCCTGCTGCCATGCGAATACGATTGTACATACTTAGCATCTTCCGTACACGCGCCTGTAACTTCATTGGTTCAACGGGCTTAACGATATAGTCATCAGCCCCAGAGTCTAGCCCCAGCACTTCATCCTCCTCATCTTTACGCGATGTTAGCATGATGATTGGTATATCATCATACTTACTTTGTCGGCGCACTTCCTTGATAAACGTAGGCCCATCCACATTGGGCATATCATAATCAACAATGATAAGACTTAATTTATCTTTTGCCTCTTTCAACAGGCTTAACCCTTTACGTCCATCATCGGCTTCAACCACATCATGTCCTTCAGCTTGCAAGATAAAGCGAACCAAACTGCGAATACTTTTTGAATCATCAATCATCAAGATTGTGTTATTTGTTTCATCTTCTGTTGATTTCACTTGCAAACTGTCACGCACTGCTGCTGCCTGACCAATCGACATCAGCAACCCATCTTCATCCAGCCTATCTCGAAATGAAAAGTCCTCAGGCGGCGTGGCTAAACGCAACACCTCTTTCACGCTGGTAATGCCCGCAAGCACCTTATTCATCCCGTCTTCAAAAAGGGCATACATGCCTTCTTCTCGGCAAACCTGCATCAACTCTTGGTCTGAAGCTTCATTTGCAATCGCTTCTCGAACCCTATCATTCACATACAGCACTTCATGCACACCGCAGCGCCCTTTGTAGCCAATATTCATACAGGCATCACAGCCCACTGCCTCATAAAACATCATACCATCTGGTATTTCTAAATGTTTTATCATCGCGGCATTTGGCTTCACTTTCTTCTTGCATTTCGGACAAAGCCTACGCGCCAAACGTTGGGCAACAATCATGTTTAAGCACGATGACAAAGCGACAGCATCTGTACCCATCTCAACCAAACGGCTGACCGTCGATGGTGCATCATTGCTATGCAGTGTGGACATCACCAAATGCCCTGTTTGCGCTGCATGAAGTGCAATATGCGCTGTTTCTTCATCGCGAATTTCACCCACCATCACCACATCAGGATCTTG
>NVSF01000081.1 GCA_002401135.1 Zetaproteobacteria bacterium | reverse complement strand
TCAAACACAAACGTTTGATGCCATTATTAAGTCATTGCCTGAACCKRRWRYRMMKMWGRTKCKTRTYACRGGTGGTGAACCYTTRGCGCAAAAGAACTGYGTTGCTTTAYTGGAAGAKCTKYTRCCACTTTATTCGCATGTTCAGCTTGAAACAGCAGGCGCGCATGATATTTCAAAAGTGCCTAAAGAAGTATCTGTGATTCTGGATATTAAAACACCAGGTAGCGGGGAAGTGGCGCGTAATCGTTGGCAGAATATGCAACATCTTCGTGCCAACACTGAAATTAAATTTGTGCTGACCAATCGGGAAGATTATGTGTGGGCGAAAGGTGTGATGGATAAGTATGCTTTGGCGAATCAGTGTACGGTATTGATGAGTTGCACTTGGGGTTCGCTTCACCCCAAAGATTTGGCGGCATGGATCATTGAAGATAATTTACCTGTTCGTTTACAGTTGCAATTGCACAAATACATTTGGGGTGCGGAGGAAACGGGCGTATGAGCGTGAATCATCAAACCAAGGCTGTTGTATTGTTATCAGGCGGCTTGGATTCAGCAACCGCACTGGCTTGGGCGAGCAAAGAACAAGGCTGGGAATGTTATACGATTGCTTTTGATTATGGGCAGCGACACCGCATTGAACTGAGAGCCTCAGTCGAAGTATCACAAGCATTTCAAGCCAAACAACACAAGGTCATCGCGGTAGACTTGCAAGCGATCGGCGGTTCATCACTCACCAGTGATTGGGATGTTCCCAAAGACCAAGCCCCTAAAGACCAAACAGAAACATCTGCAATTCCTTCAACCTATGTCCCTGCACGTAATCTTATCTTTTTATCCTTAGCCTCAGCTTTTGCTGAAACTGTGGGTGCAAACAAATTGGTGATTGGCGCCAATGTGGTGGATTATTCGGGTTATCCTGATTGTCGCCCTGAATTCTTAGACTCTTTTGCCAAAACGGTGGCTTTGGGCACAAAAGCGGGGGTGCAAGGTGTTGATTTTGAAGTGGTTGCGCCGTTGTTGAGCTTGGATAAATCGGAAATTATCAAGCTTGGTTTATCGCTGGGGGTAGATTATGCCATGACCCGCTCATGTTATGACCCTCAAGATGATGGCACTCCATGTGGACACTGCGATTCATGCCATTATCGGAACCAAGGATTTGCAGAACTAGGCAAGACTGACCCTTTGCTGCYGCATCGTTCGCAATAAACGATTGGCGGTGTTGCGCTGCTTAAGCATACAAACAGCGTATGCTTTTTACATCGCGCCTTGCCACTCATTTTATTGCAAACGATGATAATTGCTGCAGTTCAATTAGAGGTCTTTAACCACTGCAATCTCATCACAATGGCTGAATTTGGGGCAGTGAATGCACACTGTCCACACCTTTTGCGGCAGGCTTTCTTTTTCGACAATTTTATACCCTTGAGCCAAGAAAAATTTATCAATATAAGTTAAAGCAAAGATGCGGRTGACACCAAGTTCTGACCCCATGTTTTCACAGGCTGAAACCAATTGATGCCCAATAGATAAACGCTGGGCTTGGGGAGATACGACAAGCGAGCGAATTTCAGCCAAGTTGGAGCCGTAAATGTGCAATGCGGAGACACCCACAAGTTCATCACCTTTGATGGCAACTACAAACTCTTGTAGATGCTCAAAAACATCATCTTCATCACGCATAATCAGTGTTTTGTCCAACATGAAAGGAAGCATGAGCTGATAGATGTGTGCAACATCTTGAACTTGGGCTTGGCGGACAGTGATTTCTGTTTGATTCATTAAGCTTGCCCTTTGCTTAACATGGTTTGTGCATGACTTAGGCTTTCCGTATTTACACCACCCAACATGCGAGCAACTTCCTGTTGCCTTGCCTCAATATTAAGAGGGATAAGTGTGGTGTGGGTGCGGTTGTTTTTAACGCGTTTACTAATCGCAATCTGATGATGCGCACATGAAGCGACTTGCGGTAAATGGGAGACCACAAACACTTGCCGCTCACTGCCCATATTACGCAAAAGCTGCCCCACACACCAACCTGTTTCGCCACCAATGCCGACATCAACTTCATCAAAAATAGCAGTGTCAGGTTCATTCTCCAAAGCGCCGCAACCTTTAAGCGCTAAGACCAAACGACTCAGTTCACCACCTGATGCAGTGTCTGCCAAACTTTTGAATGGTTCGCCAATATTGGCAGCAGCGAGCAATTGAATATCATCCCAGCCATCGACTTTCCAGAGTTGTTTATCCGTTTGTGCCACAATTGAGGTTTGTAGTTGCATGTTTTTTAATCCCAACTGGTCGAGGAAGGGGCGCAAGCTTTGAACCAGCGTTGCAGAGGCTTTGATTCTTGCAGTATGCAAGGCTTGGGCTGCGTGTTCATAACTTTGTTCACATGTTTGCAATTGGCTTTGTAAGGCTTCCTCATCCCAAGCGGCAGTATCCAAGGTGTTTAACGCTTCTTGCCAGTGCTCCAGCAAGCCAATCAAACCTGCTTCATCAGTATCATGTCTGCGTTTGGCTGCGCGAAGTTGGGCTAATCTTTCTTCGACTGCRATAAGTGCCTCAGCGTCCATGCTRCTGTCCAAAACATTTTGTAAATAGGATGGTATTTCACTGGCTAAGGCATCCATTTGATTTAATAAATTACGGGCTTCTTGTAACCCAGCATGATGCTCGGCGACAGTATCAACTTGATGGATGATTTCACCCAAAATGCCGCGCAAATTTACCTCTTGTTCATCCAAAAGGTTGGCTGCGTTGGCGGCAGCCAGTTGGACTTGTTCAATATGCCTGCCAGCTTCACATTCGGTTTCAAGTTTGTCTTCCAAACCAAGTTCGATGTTCAATACTGAAATACGTTCACTTTCTTCACGCATCCATGCTTCTTTTTGTACCGCTTCATTGCGATGACCATGCAAGTTTTGTAATTGCTGGCGAATGTGTTGTAGCTCTTGGAATGCTTGGGATACAGCATCTTTGATGTTTTTCTTCACTCTTGCATCAATAATATCTTGTTGAAATTCAGGCTGCATCAAGGTTTGGTGTTCATGTTGCCCATGTAAATCAAAGCAGATGTTACCGATTTTTTTTAAAACACCAGCAGATGTCGGTGTGCCATTAATCCAAGCTTTAGAGCGTCCTTCTGCTGTGATGACACGGCGAATAAGGATGGCATCATCCACATCAATATCTTGTTCTACCAACAAAGCGATGAGTCGCGGGTCGTTGGATTCAATTTCAGCAATGACCTCTGCTTTTTCAGCACCGTGGCGAACCCAGTCGACATTGGCGCGCGAGCCAAATACTGCGCCTAAAGCATCAACTAAAATAGATTTRCCTGCRCCCGTTTCACCTGTRAAAACAGTCATCCCTTTTTCAAGCTCTAATTGGATATTTTCAAACAGTGCAAACTGGCGAACCTGCAAGGATACAATCATTTATTGTTGTCCAGCCCAGCCTAATTTATTGCGTAACACATCAAAGTAGTGCCAATGTTCCAAATACACCAGTGTAATATCACCTGCACGTTTGATATGAATATCATCGCCCATATTCAGCGTGGAATGCACCTGTCCATCAAGGTTCAATGCAGCAGGTGCGGGGCTATCAATGAGTTTGAGTTGAATCTCATCGTAAGCCGGTAAAATAATCGGGCGRTTGGACACCGTGTGTGGGCAAATCGGCACAACACTGATGGCTTGGATTTCAGGGTGAACAATCGCACCACCTGCCGATAAGGCATAAGCCGTTGAACCTGCAGGTGTGGCAAGCACCAAACCATCAGCACGAAGGCGAAAGACCAGTTGCTGGCGAGCGTACATTTCAAATTCAATCATTCGCGGATGGTCGTTGCGTTGCAACACCACATCATTCATGGCAACACCTGAGCTAATGGTTTGTCCATCACGTTGCACATCAACTTGTAAAGCAAAGTGTTTTTTGACCTTAAATTGACCCGCCAACACATCTTTCATCACATCAAACATATTGCTCAGTGGTGTGTCGGTTAAAAAACCCAAACGACCAAGGTTGATGCCTAAAATAGGAACATCGGCATCGACAAAACAACGCCCTGTTTGTAACAGTGTGCCATCACCGCCGAGYACTACCATTAGTTCTACATGCGATGCGATTTCATCTAAGGGTTTAGCGGGGACTTCAATACAGTTGGCAAGACTATCGGCAACAAAAACATCCAAACCTTGCTGTTGTAGCCATGTGGTRAGCTCACAAGCCGCCTTCATAGCGCGCGGGTCAGCTTGTTTGGCTATGATGCCAATGGTTTGCATTATTTTGTTATGCCGCCTACCCAATGGTCAGGTTGTTTATGACATTGGAAGCACTGGTTAGCACTGGGATGCCCCATAGGTTGAGGTTTGACCCCTTCAGCACTATGGCAAGTCATACATTGTGCGCGAGATGTCACCTTATCATGAATGGCATCATCAGGCACCGCCTTGGTGGTGCGATCTTTGGAGCCCACGGCAAGCACGGTGATTACAATAGCTACGATAATAATAAATATACTGTCACGTTTGTTGAATTTCATAATTTTCCTTTATCCTCTAACATGTGTTCGATATTTTGTTTGGCTTTTGCAATTTTTACTTTATCTGTGCCACTAATACAAATTTTTCCCGTGGGTTGGTTACCACAGCGACCAGGATATGAGCCAATTTCAACATMTGGGTGTTGTTTTTGAATCTCATTTAATGCATGAGCAAAGCTACTTTCGGGATGGTTGGCTTCAATTTCTACGCGGTGAAATGCTTTGCCTGTTGAAAAATGAGGCAGCACAGATTCCAATTGTGAAGCAAAGATATGCGGCACACCCGCAAACACATAAACATTCTGAATCCATGCACCAGGGCAAATAGATTGCTCGCAAATAATGGGTTTTGCGCCTTCTGGCAAACGCGCCATACGTCTGCGCCCTTCGGAGAGTGCAGACTTTCCATAATAATCAGTCATGACTTTGATGGTGTCCGCATGTTCTAAAAGTGGCACATCAAACGCATCGGCGACACTTTGCATGGTGATGTCATCATGGGTAGGACCAATGCCGCCGCTGGTAATCACAGCATCATACTGTTGATGCAAACGTCGTAAGGTGGAGACAATTTTATCCTGAATATCAGGCACAATCGCTACTTCGCTTAGTTTACAGCCCACATCAAATAATGATTTGGCGGCAAACCAAGCATTGGCTTCACGCGTGCGCCCCGACAACACTTCATTGCCAATAAYTAATATGGCAACGGATTGATGCGGCGGCGTGTTTTGTGAGGCATGGGAGGTCATGCCTAAAGCTTAACGGCGGTTACGCAATGCTGCAATACGAGCTTCAATGGGTGGATGTGTGGCAAACAAACCTTTGATGCCACCGTGTGCGGCATAAATTTTCATGGTTGCTAGCGCATCTTCCCTAGACTCGCGTTCTTGCCATTCTACAGATTGGCGAGACATCGCATCAATTTTCTGCAATGCGCTAATCATCGATTCAGCACCCAAAGCATCGGCGGCGTAAGCATCAGCTTTATACTCGCGCTTGCGTGAATAAGCACACACGACGATAGCAGCCAAGAATGAAAGCATAATCTGTAATACAATGCTCACCACCATATACACCATATGGCTTGGCTGTTCACCGCGAGCAATTGCGCTGGCAATCAAGCGAGCAAGCATACTGGCAACAAAATAGACGATAGTATTCATCAAACCTTGCAATAATGTTGTGGCAACCATGTCACCATTGGCAATATGACCCACTTCATGGGCAAGTACAGCTTTAAGCTCGGCATCGGTTAAGTTACTCGCCAAACCTGAAGATACAGCCACCATAGAATTGTTGCGGCTAGGGCCTGTGGCAAAAGCATTGGGTACATCATCCCAATATACCCAAACYTCKGGCATTTTGATGCCWGCRCGTTGGGCTAAWGCTTCAACTGTTTCATAGACTAACTTTTCTTTGGCTGTGGTTGGGTTAATCACTTGCTGCATTTTGTTGCCGCGTTTTGCCCACCACTTGGATGTCCAAAGCGCAATAAATGCACCACCAAARCCGAATACAGCAGCAAATGTCAGTTGACGCGCTTCAAATGAGCCTGTGACATCAATGCCAAACATCGGTAGAATGTAATAGATAAGCACATTCGCACTGATCATCAATGTGACCATAATGAGAATGTTGACGATAATAAGCATACCTATGCCTTTAAATGATTTCATGTTTCAAGCTCCTATAAACTTTATTCTATGCATAACAAAACGGGTTAATGTGTTCTAATATATGGTTTGCTTGTTGGGATTTCAAGCCTGTTCAAGTTATTGATGTCACCACAGTATTTTCCAATCGTAACATGCGTCTGAAAAGTATGCGCATGTTTTTTGATTATGCTGCATATTGATTCTGCCCAAAC
>NVSF01000080.1 GCA_002401135.1 Zetaproteobacteria bacterium | reverse complement strand
CGGTGAGCGATTTGCTGATTGGCCAAGTGAGCTTAAAGGTAATAACGACTTACTTTCTTTAACCCAGCCGCAAATTATCAAAGACATTCATACCGCTTATTTGGATGCGGGTGCAGATATTTTAGAGACGAATACATTTAACTCCAACAAACCATCCATGGCGGATTATGGCATGGAAGAATTGGTGTATGAAATGAATGTGGCAGGGGCAAAGCTGGCGCGTGAAGCATGTGATGCGGTTTCGACTGATGCCAAGCCACGCTTTGTAGCGGGCACGATTGGTCCGACATCGCGCACGGCTTCGATTTCTCCTGATGTGAATGACCCTGGCTTTMGMAATGTRACATTCATGGARYTGGTKGAGACCTATAAAGTCGCYACCAAAGGTTTGGTGGAWGGCGGYTCGGATATTATTCTCATCGAAACCGTRTTTGATGTGCTCAAYGCCRAGGCTGCGATTTATGCCGTCAAAGAAGCTTTTGAAGAAATGGGCATTGAGCTGCCAATCATGATTTCAGGCACGATTACGGATGCCTCAGGGCGCACGCTTTCAGGGCAAACAGCCACGGCTTTTTATAACTCTATGGCACATGCTGAACCCATCTCGATTGGTTTGAACTGYGCRCTSGGTGCAGGTGAATTGCGCCAGTATATTGARGAGTTATCCAATACTTCGCCATGTTATATCAATGCCCATCCCAATGCGGGGCTTCCCAATGCCATGGGTGGTTATGATGAAACACCTGAAGAAATGGCAGCCGAAATTGGCGAGTGGGCAAGGTCTGGATTTTTAAATATTATTGGTGGTTGTTGCGGCACTTCGCCTGACCACATCCGCGCTATGGCGGAGGCGGTAGAAGGTGTTGCCCCACGCGTGATTCCYGAYGTKCCYGTGCAATGTCGYCTTTCAGGTTTAGAGCCTTTGTTTATTGATGAGAACTCMYTGTTTGTRAAYGTRGGYGAGCGCGCCAATGTCACAGGTTCTGCCAAGTTTAAACGYYTKGTSATGGAAGGTGATTAYGATACMGCYTTGGATATTTGCCGCGAACAAGTGGAAAACGGGGCGCAAATCATTGATGTSAACATGGATGAAGCCATGTTGGATGGCAAAGAAGCCATGCGCACGTTYTTAAACCTTATYGCATCCGAGCCTGATATTTCYAAAGTGCCWGTGATGATTGAYTCATCSAAATGGGAAATCATTGAAGAAGGTTTGCAGTGTGTGCAGGGCAAGGGTGTGGTCAACTCVATYTCRYTKAAAGAAGGCGAGGAAAACTTTATYCRCCAAGCCAAAYTKATTCGYAAATAYGGTGCAGCAGCCATCATCATGGCRTTTGATGAAGATGGGCAAGCCGAYACMTAYAARCGCAAAACMGAGATTTGCGCGCGTTCATACAAGGTTTTAACTGAAAAATGYRRYTTYCCRCCYGAAGACATYATTTTTGACCCSAAYATCTTCGCCATTGCCACAGGYATTGAAGAGCATAATAACTAYGCCGTGGATTTCATTGAAGCCACRGGYTGGATTAANAARAAYCTRCCYCATGCCATGATTTCAGGTGGTGTGTCCAACGTATCTTTCTCATTCAGGGGTAATAACCCTGTGCGTGAAGCGATTCACTCGGTCTTTTTGTATTATGCCATCAAGCAGGGCATGGATATGGGCATTGTCAATGCGGGTATGTTGGAAGTGTATGAAGATATTCCTGCTGAGCTTAAAGATGCCGTTGAAGATGTGGTCTTAAATAAACACCCCGATGCCACGGATAATTTGTTGGAYATTGCTGAGAAATACCGTGGTGATGGTGTGGTTGCCAAAAAAGCTGATGATGAATGGCGCAAGCTDCCTGTTGCCAAACGTTTGGAACATGCBTTGGTCAAAGGTATTGATGCCTTTGTCACCGAAGAYACTGAAGAAGCGCGGCTTGCCTTTGATGCACCCATTGAAGTGATTGAAGGHCCACTCATGGAYGGTATGAATGTGGTGGGTGACTTGTTTGGTGARGGCAAGATGTTCTTRCCGCAAGTGGTTAAATCAGCGCGGGTAATGAAAAAAGCCGTGGCGCATTTGATGCCATATATTGAAGCGGGTAAAGCTGARGGTGTRAAYTCRTCCAAYGGKAAAATACTGATGGCAACAGTCAAAGGCGATGTGCATGATATTGGTAAAAATATCGTGGGCGTTGTTCTCCAGTGTAATAATTTTGAAGTGATTGATTTGGGTGTGATGGTGTCCACGGCAACGATTTTGGAAGAAGCCAAGAAACATGATGTGGATATTATCGGGCTGTCRGGTTTGATTACACCATCCTTGGATGAAATGGTGCATATTGCCAAAGAAATGAAGCGTTTGGACTTCACYTTGCCGATTATGTTGGGTGGTGCGACCACTTCCAARGCGCATACGGCTGTKAAAATCTTCCCYGAATATGATGAGCCGATTGTGTGGGTGAAAGATGCYTCTCGCGCTGTKGGTGTGGCRCAAAATTTGATTTCAGAACTCAATCGTGCKGAGTTTGTSAAAAATATMCGTGAAGARTATATYGGTGTGCGWGAGCGTTATTTGGGCAGACAAAARCAAACGAATTGGTTAAAGCTTGAAGTAGCCAGAGCCAATCCAACGCTCTTAAATGAAGAYACYATTGCWTCTGCACCCAAAACATTGGGTGTGCAAAGCTTGGATAACTTATCYATTGCCGATATTCGTGAATACATTGATTGGTCGCCATTCTTTGGTGCTTGGGAGTTAAACGGCGCATATCCGCGTATTTTRAATGAYCCGCACAAAGGYAAAGAAGCGCAGAAAYTMTTYGATGAAGCCAATGTTTGGTTGGATAAAATYATTGATGAAGATTGGTTTACYGCCAAAGCGGTGTTTGGTTTGTTTGCTGCCAATGCYACCGATGATGACAGYGTGAWWGTGTATGMMGATGMMRSYARRRCRRARGARWWRACWCGCTTCCATTTCTTGCGCCAACAAACGGATAAAAAAGATAAACGCGCGAATTTATGTTTGAGTGATTTTATCTCCAAGTCGGGCAATGACCATATCGGCGCATTTGCTGTGTCCATCTTTGGCGCAGAAGAAAAAGCCAAAGCYTATGAAGCMGAACACGATGATTATGCWGCSATTATGATTAAAGTCTTRGCAGACCGTTTGGCAGAAGCATTGGCAGAAATGCTGCAYAAACAAATYCGCASCGAYYWTTGGGGTTATGCYGCTRATGAATCATTAAGCAGCGAAGAVATGATTAAAGARAAATACCAAGGCATTCGCCCTGCAGCGGGGTATCCTGCATGTCCTGACCACACCGAAAAAGGCACRCTTTGGCAGCTTTTGAACGTAGAGAATGAGATTGGTATGCAAATCACCGAATCCTTCGCCATGCTGCCCACAGCAGCAGTTTCAGGCTTATATTTCGCCAACCCTGAATCACATTATTTCATGGTGGGTAAAATCAACAAAGACCAAGTCCAGGAATATGCTAAACGCAAAGGCATGACGATGGATGAAGCTGAAAGGTGGCTTGCTCCAAATTTGGGGTATTAAATTTATGAAGAACATGACAATTAATGATGCAATTCTCAAATCTTTAGAAGATTTAAAAGAACCTCAGTCCTACTCTGATATTTATAAGCATATCAAAGATAATGGTTACTACACTTTTACTAAAGGAAAGACTCCAGATGCAACAATAAGTGCTTTGTTGGGTAACTTTATTAGGGATGGTGATATTCGTGTTAGGCGCATTAAAACAAGTAAGGGTTTTTTGTATTATTTAACTCAGTTTGAGGGCGAAATATCTTCATTGGCTGAGAGTAAGAAGCTTCCCGATACTGAAAAGAAAAAGACTTATAATGAACGAGCATTACATACAATTTTGTCTTCCTATTTAAAACATGCAGGAATACTTAGTAAAACTATTTTTCATGAAAAGTCTAAAAATACGGTAGATAAACATCAGAAGTGGGTTCACCCTGATATGATAGGTGTGAAGTTTACAAAGCTGGAAACAAGTGCTGCAACATCACTGTTTAGAACGGTAAATATTGGAGATGCCTTTCAGTTATATTCATACGAAATTAAAAAGACCATTTATACAGACTACGAGCTTAAAGAGGCATATTTTCAGGCTGTTTCTAATTCTAGTTGGGCAAATTATGGTTATCTAGTGGCTTTTGAAATAAGCAGTAACCTTTATGTTGAAATGGAAAGGCTCAACCAATCGTTTGGCATAGGGGTTATTGAATTAAAGGCAAATCCTTTTGAAAGTAAAGTATTGTTTGCTGCAAAGCTTCAAAAGCTTGATTATATAACGATTGATAAGCTTTCTAAAGTGAATAAAGACTTTCAAACATTTATTGAAGAAGTTGAAAAGCTATTAACGGCGGAGGAAAAGTATGTCTCTGCAACAAGAACATCGTTTAATAATTTTTGTGACGACTATTTAACTGAAAATGTCGAAATCCTTAAGTATTGTRAAGAAAAGTTTATACCAGTAGAGGATGAAAATTCTTTCGGCTAATAATTAACAGTATTTTTTGATATGGATTCCCGCCTTCGCGGGAATGACGAGCGGGCGGTGTGAAGAAAACCATGTCATGCTCAGCTTGACTGGGCATCCAGAAATCCTAAGAAAGGTTGAAARATCGGTGACAGTTTACTTAATTATTGAAAGTTTAGTCTCAAAATCCATGCGTTGATGTAAGATGTTTACAATGATGACCATGTTTGGTTTCTCGCTATAAAACACCACATGTTTACCAACCGCAAAGCTACGAAGTGAAGGGTTGATTTCTGGGCGCTCTTTGCCTTGTGTTGGATGTTTGCCAAGCAAATGAAAACAATCATCCAACTGTTTAAGGTAAGCATTACGCTGCTTCTTTCCCCATGTTTGTTCGGTGTAGCGGGCAATGTTGGTTAAGCTGGTTTTGGCTTCAGCGGTGAGCTTGAAGCTGTTCATACTTTGGCTTTGTTATCCAACTCATCAATAAAAGAATCGAGAGAATAATCAGCAAAGTTGCCGTTTTCCATATCATCAATGCCGACTTGTATAGCTTCACGTAAACGCTCAAGCTTTAATTGTCGGTGCTCTTCACGTTGTTTGTGCAAACGAATAGCTTCACGCACCACTTCGCTGGCGTTGTTGTAGTCATCGGTTGATGCGCAATCGCGCACATATTGTTCTAGGCTAGGGGTTAAGCTTACATTCATTACAGCCTCCTTTACGAAGGGTTAGTGTTTAGCAAAATGCAGCTTATGTCAAACATTGTTATCAATGATTGTTATAAGCTGAGCAGGATTTAGCCGAATAGTGCGCGAATTTCAGGTGCGTATGCCAATAAACTAATGACAACAATTAAACCTAAAATCGTTGAACGCTCGCGGTATAAYGCGCCGCGAAGAAGCGCGAAGTTGGGAATAGTGATGGGTGAACCTGTGCTTTTAAAGCGAGGGAAGAAGCGAGGGTTGGAGCTAAAAAATTCTTCAAAGTCCGCAGGGAATTTGCCACGAAGATAATCTTCTTCATAACGAATGATTAAATAATACTGCACGGCAAACAACACCAAAAACACAGCAACCATGATAACACATCCCGTGACGACCATGTAACCCAAGCCCGTGAATAATGCGCCTAAATACAATGGATTGCGGGTATATGTGTAAATCCCTGTGGCAACCAATGCATCTGAGCTGGCAACCTTGCCACGTGTTGATGTTTTGTTGTGGGTTTCAAACATTGCCAACATGCGAATGCCTTCACCAATCACGGCTAAAATTGAGCCAATAATGATTGTGTTGAGGCTAGGGTTGGACAGCCAAATTGCTGCAATCAGTAGTGGAACAGGTGTGACTGAACGAAAGCGGTAAGCCTGTTTGCCCCATTTTAGAAGCGTTGATTTTTCTTGTTGTGAATCTGACATAATGCGCCTTTTATCCCATGTTGTTAAATATAATTTCAGGCATAGTAGTTTCAAACATGCACAAGGGCAATATGTTAGACAACAAACCTGMARAATRCTCAATAGTCTTATGGTTATTTTTTGCTAAGCTTCGCCAAATTCAATTCGAGAGGAAAACATGAGCGAAAAACAAGCCACAGAAGACACACCAGTATTTAATTTACAACGGATTTACGTCAAAGACATATCCTTTGAAAACCCAAACTCACCAGAGGTGTTTGCAGAGGCAAACAAACAGCCTAAAGTGAAGATGAGCTTGGATTTGTCGCATCGTAAGGTGAATGATGAACACTGGGAAGTGAGCATTAAAATCAATGCGGAAACACGCGTACAAGAAACTGACAAATTGGTATTTGAAATTGAAGTGGAGCAAGCGGGTGTGTTTTTCTTTCACAACATCCCTGAAGAGCATGTGCCATTGTTATTGAATGTGGATTGCCCAACGATTATCTTCCCATACACGCGTCAAATCATCAGCCAGTTGAGCGTGGATGGTGGATTTATGCCATTTACTTTAGAGCCTGTGAACTTTAATGCTTTGTATCAAGCCAAGCTGCAAGAAGCTGCTGCTTCAAGCAAAGAAACGATTCAATAGGGTGATGGTAATAGCCACCCTTTAGGTTTTCCGTCATTCTTGCGAAGGCGGGAATGACGGAAAGGTCTTATAGGACGTGGGGCTTTAGCCCCGCCATGTTTGCGCGACTAAAGTCGCACTTCCAAGTGC
>NVSF01000079.1 GCA_002401135.1 Zetaproteobacteria bacterium | reverse complement strand
AAAAACGTGAACGCATTCAGGCTTATGAAGGTGTGGTTATTGCCCGTCATAACAAAGGTATTTCAAGCAGCTTCACAGTGCGTAAAATTTCTAGCAACGTTGGTGTTGAGCGTGTWTTYCCATTGCACTCACCKATGCTTGAAAGCATTGAAGTGAAACGTCAAGGCCGCGTTCGTCGCGCTAAGCTTTATTAYTTGCGTGAATTGCGCGGTAAAGCGGCTCGTATYCGTGAGCGTCGTTTTAACTAGAGCTGANTAKTTTGAATAAGCTTAGGTTATGTAAGCTTGAAATAAGTTAATGAATCATTTTGAATAAGGGCTCCTAGTGAGCCCTTATTTGTTTTAATTTTTTGGATATATGGAGTGTATAATGACAACACGTGAAGATTTTTTTCAGAAAGACTTGGATGATGAGATTATTGTGCAAGCCATTGAAGCTGAGCTTGGTCGCCAGCAACATACTT
Source organism: Zetaproteobacteria bacterium (assembly GCA_002401135.1). Taxonomy (GTDB): domain Bacteria; phylum Pseudomonadota; class Zetaproteobacteria; order Mariprofundales; family Mariprofundaceae; genus Ghiorsea. The sequence goes on along the minus strand of NVSF01000079.1, from coordinate 6,573 downwards.
TAGAACTGATTGCCAGTGAAAATATTGTATCCAAAGCCGTGATGCAAGCCCAAGGATCAGTGCTGACCAATAAATATGCAGAAGGTTACCCTTCGCGCCGTTATTACGGTGGCTGTGAGCATGTAGACAAGGTTGAAGCACTGGCGCAAGCCCGTGCCAAAGAAATCTTTGGTGTTAAACACGCCAATGTGCAACCGCATTCWGGMTCACAAGCSAATATGGCTGTGTAYATGGCKGTMTTARASCCWGGYGACACGRTKWTRGGYATGGAYTTRKCGCAYGGYGGWCATTTAACCCAYGGYTSMCCWGTWAACTTCTCWGGTCKYTTRTACAAYGTGGTGGCTTATGGTGTTGAARAAGGCACAGACCTTATTGATTATGATGTGATGCAAAAATTGGCAGATGAGCATAAACCAAAGATGATTATTGGTGGCGCATCAGCGTATGAGCGTGAAATTGATTTTAAACGTATGCGTGAAATTGCCGATTCAGTGGATGCGATATTATTTGTTGATATGGCGCATTATGCGGGTCTTATCGCAGCGGGTGAATATCCTTCGCCAGTTGGTCATGCGCATGTKATYACCTCAACCACACATAAAACCTTACGTGGCCCTCGTGGTGGTTTAATTTTAACYGATGATGATGATTTGGCGAAGAAGCTGAACTCACGCATATTTCCTGGCATTCAAGGTGGCCCTTTGATGCATGTGATTGCGGCAAAAGCTGTYGCCTTTGGCGAAGCTTTGGGTGAGCAGTTTAAAGCTGATCAAAAACAAGTGATAACCAATGCACGTGCGTTAGCCAAAACATTGGTTGATGGTGGTTTAAGAGTAGTTTCAGGTGGCACTGATTGCCATATGTTCCGTGTGGATGTGCGCAACCAAGGTATTACAGGTAAAATCGCCGAAGAAGCATTGGAAGCTGCGGGTATTACTACCAATAAAAATACAATCCCATTTGACCCTGAATCACCATTTGTAACCTCAGGCGTTCGCCTTGGYACATCTGTRATTACAGCRCGYGGCATGAARGAAGATGAAGCTGTGCTGATTGGTAAAATGATTCTAAAAGTTTTGGCTTCGCCTGAAGATGYGGCAGTTCACGCAGTYGTGTATGATGAAGTGAAAGCGTTAACGGATCGTTTTCCTATTTACACGGATTAAGCTTTGTTTTGCCCTTTTTGTTCACAAGATGATACGCGAGTGATTGATTCGCGAGTCATYGAAGATGGTGTGGCGGTGCGTCGCCGCCGCCATTGTGATGCATGTGGCAAACGATTTTCAACCTTTGAACGCGCAGAGCTGCGCTTACCTTTGGTGGTTAAAAAAGACGGTACACGTGTTGCATTCAATGTGGAAAAAGTGCGTCAGGGTATGCAAAAGTCGCTAGAGAAACGCCCTGTTTCTGCTGATGMTTTGGAAAAATCACTGTATAATGTTTTAAGGTCAGTTCAAGAATCTGGGGAAAATGAAATTGCGGCAGAAATTATTGGTGATTACGTAATGGAACAGTTGCGAAACCTTGATGGCGTGGCTTATGTTCGTTTTTCGTCTGTGTACAAAGAATTTAAAGATGTGGATGAGTTTTTAACTGCTGTTAGGGCWGCTATTGGTTCGCAAAAGTAGAACTTAGCAAAACTCTTGTGCAGTAAATATACAGCGTTGTGCTATGCTCGAACCTTCTATATATCGACATATATTTCATGTTCTGCGCGCAGATCGCCTCGTATTTTCACCACACAACAGCTTTTGATTTTTAGGCGATTAAAAAGTAAGTCAGAAAAAAGGGAGCGTAATCRCTCCCTTTTAAGTTTGTTCGGTTAGGGAAGMTCTGAACAAGTCATGAACGCATATATTGTGTCCAGTGCATCCAAACTCTGCGTTGTGCGTTTGAGCAATAGCCATGCTATTCCATGCAACTCACGCCTAGATTTCGAATGCCCTGAAATACAATCAGCTTCATCCAGACTTATTCAGAGCTTCCTTAGATATTAATCAATCCGTGTTTTTTCGGCTTGTTCTTGTTCATTTTTGCAATCAATACAAAGTGTAGTGACTGGGCGAGCTTGCAAGCGTTTGATACCAATGTCTCCGCTGCAACCATCACAAACACCAAAGTCACCTTCGCGCAAGCGGTGTAATGTTTCACCAATTTTATGAATCAGTTTGAGTTCGCGGCTTTTGATACGAATATCAAAGCTTAAGTCGGTTTCGGCGGCTGCTTGGTCTGCAACATCAGGAAATGCAGTCGTTTCTTGACCGTGCATTTGATGCACGCTTTCATTTTGACTCTCTTCAAGCTCAGCTTTCCAATCGGAAAGTTGCTTTTCAAAATCTGCGATTTGTTTTTTGGTTAAAGCCATGCTTTTCCCCTTTGCTACAAGCTTGGAATCAAGCTAAAATGTTTGAAGCGAGCGCAGTGTAGCGATGTTTGTATAAATTACAAATCTACGGCTAAGGTCGGGAGTTTAATATTGGTTATGCTTTTATAATAATAGTGTTTAATGCTTGAATCAGTTGCTCACATTCTGTTTCTGTGCCCACGGTAATGCGTAAATAATTATCAATTCTTGGTGCTTTGAAGTGGCGCACGATAATGTTGTTGTCGCGCAATGCTTGCGCCAAGTTTTCGGCGCGATGTTTGGGGTGCTGGATAAACACAAAATTAGCTTGGGAAGGCAAGACCTCAAAACCAAGTGCTTCAAGCTGGAGCGTTAACTTCGCACGTGTATTGATGACGCGGTTGCAGATGTCTGTGAAATAAGCTTTGTCACCCATGGCGGCAGCAGCCCCTAAAGTTGCCAGTCTATCTAAGGGGTAAGAATTAAAGCTATCTTTGACTCGCACAAGCCCTTGAATCAAATCAGGGTGTCCCATAGCAAAACCAACCCTAAGCCCTGCAAGCGAACGTGATTTTGAAATGGTTTGTACCACCAAAAGGTTGGGGTATGTGTTGATTAAAGGCACGGCTGATGTGCCGCCAAAGTCGATATATGCCTCATCAACGACAACCACACTGGATGGGTTTTGTTGCAATAGGTTTTCGATGGATTCAAGTGGTAAACCTATGCCTGTTGGCGCATTAGGATTGGGAAAGATGATGCCGCCATTGTCTTGATGATAATCATCTACACCAATTTCAAAGCTGGCATTCAAAGGTATAGTTTTGTAGTCAAGACCATATAAACCGCAATAAACAGGGTAAAAGCTGTATGAAATATCAGGAAAAAGCAGCGGTTTGTCGTGTTTCAATAATGCTTGGAAGGTGTGGGCTAAGACTTCATCTGACCCATTACCGACAAACACTTGGTTGTTCTCTAAATGGTAATAATCTGTAATGCTTTGTTTCAAAATATCGCTATTCGGGTCGGGGTATAAGCGCAAGGCTTCATCGGTTGCACCTTGAATGGCTTTAATTGCTTTTGGTGAAGGTGGGTATGGGTTTTCATTGGTATTGAGTTTGACAAGGTTGTTGGTTTTGGGTTGTTCACCAGGGATATAAGGGGTTAAATCATGAACAATATTGCTCCAAAACTGACTCATTTTTTGATACTCCCTAATTAAAAACTAATAATGATGCTACGGTAAACAGAAGAGGCAACAGGTTCAAGTGTTGTCTGCACTTTTCATGGTAATAAGTTGCATAACTTGTTGGTATGGTTAACTTGCGGCTAGATTTATACACTTGATGAGAGGTAAGCCTTCTTTGCAGCAAAGCTACGATAGACCGCGCCAACGCATGGTGCAAGAACAGTTAGTTAACCGGGGCATTACTTCGCCGCGTGTTATTGCTGCGATGTCGCAAGTGCATCGGCATTTGTTTGCTGGTGATGCCTTGCGCACCCATGCTTATAAAGATAAATCCTTGCCTATCGGCGAAGGGCAAACCATCTCACAACCGTATATTGTAGCTAAAATGACTGAACTTTTGGATTTAAAAGGGCATGAGAAAGTATTGGAAATTGGCACGGGATGCGGCTATCAAACAGCGGTGTTATCTTTGTTATGCAAGCGTGTGTATAGCATCGAACGCATTGAATCGCTGCATTACCTAGCACGGTCAAACTTGCGTAAAGGGAGGCATAGCAATGTGATGTTAAAATGTGGTGATGGTTTACAAGGTTGGGAAGAATATACGCCCTTTGATGCCATTATTGTAACGGCTGGCGGATTTGCTTCAGATGTATGGTTGGAGCAGTTGGTTGATGATGGTTTTTTATTACTGCCTGAAGGAGAGGGGAAATCTCACCGTTTGGTGCGCAGGCAAAAACGTGAAGATGAAGTGGTCGAGGAATACTTTGATGACTGCACTTTTGTGCCGCTTCTTTCGGGTGTTTCAGRCTGATGGAARCTGAGAAAAAACAGTCTTGGTTGCGTAGGTTATACCACTGGACATTATCTTGGGCTGACCATCCCTCAGCGCGATACGCACTCTTTTTCATCGCCTTGATTGAGTCCAGTATATTTCCAATTCCACCTGATATTTTATTGATTGCATTGGCTTTGGGCAAACCACAATGGGGTATGCGTTTGGCAGCAATCACAACGGCAGGYTCAACGGTTGGTGCTGCTGTTGGTTATGGCATTGGTTTGTTTCTTTTTGCTAGCATTGGTCAATCAATTATTGATTTTTATGGTTTAAGCTCGCAATACTTAAAAGCGGAAGATTGGTTTATCGCTTATGGTGTTGCCATCGTATTAATCGCTGGGTTTTCCCCTGTCCCATTTAAAGTGATTACCATTGCCGCAGGCGCATTTGGGCTTGATTTCATCTTATTTATGTTGGCAGCATTGGTMTCGCGTGGAGCAAGATTCTTCCTTGTGGGCGCTTTGTTGCAATGGGGTGGGGCAAGGGTTAGAGATTTTGTGGAGCGACATTTTGAATGGATAACGATAGGCGCAACGCTGCTGGTGATTGCAGGGTTTATCACCATTAGCCTGTTATGATGCCAGCTTGTTCTCCATCCCGAGCCATGCAAATATTATTGTTGGCTGTGCTGGTGTTGAGCTTTACAGGGTGCGCGCGATATGATTATTACCCGCGCGGCATTCATGTGTATATCCAAAAAATACCTGGYGTGGACAAGGCWGCCAAGACGCACATTGTTAAAAAAGGCGAAACTCTTTCGCTGATTGCGCGGTCTTATGGCGTGGACTTYCGCGATATTGCYAAGCGTAATGGGTTGAAGAAACCGTATACYATTTATGTTGGCCAACGCCTTGCKATTCGTGGAAGCAAGCGTAGTGCGGGAASCAGTACGSCCAACAAACCGCCGAAGTCGCCAACGGTTGCCGCACCAAGCACGAAAGCCTTCAAGTTGATATGGCCAGTGCAAGGGCGGTTGAGTAGTAAGTTTGGTCCACGCAGTGGGCGAATGCATGATGGTCTTGATATTGCTGCCAAGGTTGGCGTACGTGTTGTGGCGGCGGCATCAGGTGAAGTGGTTTATGCGGATAACAAACTRACAGGTTATGGCAACCTGATTATTATTAGGCMWAAYTCRAAGATGTTTACTGCTTATGCCCATAATGACCGCAATYTGGTGTCGCGTGGTGATAAGGTGAAGCAGGGGCAGAAGATTGCGACCGTTGGTGAAACAGGTCGGGTGACAGGCCCGCATGTCCACTTTGAACTTAGACGAGGGGAAACTGCTGTTGACCCYATGCCTTATTTACCTAAGCGATAAATTTAAGGCTCTGGGGTCTTGAATTTTCATCATGCTAAACCTATGTATAACGCAGTTAACATTTAAATTGTAGGAGATTTCTTTTGAGCGATAAAAAAGATGAAACAATCAGAACTGAGATAGAGCAAGAGCTTCAAGAAAACAATGAAGCAGAAGTGGTGATGGATGAAACCATTGACGCGACATTTGAAGAACGGTCGGAAGAACAAACAGAAGCCGTTGAGCAAGACCCGTTAGCGGCTGCTCAGGCTGAAGTTGCCGAGCTTCAAGATAAGTTATTGCGCCAATATGCCGACATGGAAAATTTGCGCAAACGTACGCAACGTGAAGTAGTTGATGCGCGCAAGTATGCCGTTGAGAAGTTTGCCACAGCATTGTTGGATGTGGTGGATAATCTTGAAAGAGCAGTGGAAACCGAAGCAGRCAATGRAGCYGCGGTGCGTGAAGGGGTGRCTTTAACCTTGGATTCTTGGCATAAAGTTGCCAGTAAATTTGAACTTGAGCGTATTGATGCGGTCGGACAAATGTTTGACCCACACTTCCATGAGGCACTATCAAAAATGCCATCGGATGAGCCTGTGGATACTGTGATTGCGCAACATATGGCAGGTTATACTTTGAATGGTCGTTTGATTCGACCTGCGAAAGTATTGGTTTCAAGTGGTTCTGCATAGTTATTAACCAGCAATGCCCACAAATCTTGATTAGCGCCTGCCTGCTTGGGCAAGCGGTGCGCTATGATGGTGGTGATCCGCTTGCAGCCGAGAATGTAAAAAAATCCATAGAAAATGCTGAAAATGCCCTCAAGGGCAAAGGGCGTTTGGTTATTCGCAAATCTGGCACTGAACCGCTTGTTCGGGTGATGGCGGAAGGCGATGACGAAC
>NVSF01000078.1 GCA_002401135.1 Zetaproteobacteria bacterium | reverse complement strand
ATTTCAACATGTGGTAGCGCCAAATGCTGGTCAGCATCACCACCAAGCGATACAAATTTAATCAACCGGCTTAAAGTAGCTAGATATTGCTCGGTAAAAAACAAATATTTGGTCTCGGCGGCTTTTAAGGCCAATCCGCCGGCAAATTTATGTATGTCAGTGCGCGATATTCTGGGTATTTGGTATWSMAKWGYYWWYATYTYTTYRTMTMTMWYYWSKMCYWSSAYMTCMWTARCWTSKMAGRTKCRRSYWAWWYYWSMYKSRYYCWRWAWYRRWAWARKCTSYMWMTYRWCWYKMTCAATTTCAACATTATAATGCGCTGCAATTCATACAGGGCTTAATTTTTAAGCGTATAATAAAGCCTGTATTTAAAGTAATGGAGATACCAAATTGGCTAATCATGTTTCATCAATCAAACGCGCTCGTCAAGACATCGTAAAACGCGACCGTAACCGCACACAAAAATCAACCATGCGCACTGCTATCAAACGTGTTCATGCAGCCATTGCTGCTGGCGACCAAGACACTGCCAACACAGAAATGCGCATTGCAACATCATTAATTGCGCGCTCAGGTCGTAAAAACAACCTGCACAAGAAGCAAGCATCGCGTCGTATTTCGCGTATCAATGCTAGAATCAAGGCAATTAAAACTTAATTCTACCAACTAAACATTTTTAAAGGCTTCTTCGGAAGCCTTTTTTATTGCCCTAATTTCAAAATACTAAACTAGCCAGCCTAACAACTGCGCTTCATCCACAACCTCAACACCAAGCTCTTCAGCTTTTTTCAATTTTGAGCCTGCTTTTTCACCCGCAATTAAAATATCTGTATTTTTAGACACCGCACTGGCAACCTTAACACCCAACTGCTGCAACAAAATCTTCGCCTGATTACGTTTAATATTTGAAAAAGAACCCGTAATCACCACTGTTTTTCCAGCCAATGGGTGATTGCTATCAACATCTGGCGTTTCATCATCCAACACCTGCACACCAGCTTCAAACATACCCTGCAATACCATCTGATTATGTGGCTCTGCNAAAAAATGAACCAGTGATGCAGCAACTTCAACACCTACATCATGAATTTCCAATAAATTATCTTCTTTCGCATCCTTCAATGCTACCAAAGACTTAAAATGCTGCGCCAATGCTGTGGCTGTAGCTTGCCCAACATGCCTGATACCAAGCGCATAAATAAAACGTGACAAAACAATATGTTTTCGVCTTTCAATCGCAGCTTTTAAATTRTTTATTTTTTTCTCACCCATGCCTTCCCATGTCGCAAGTTCGTCATAATTCAAACGAAAAACATCAGCCATCGTTCGTACAAGACCTTTTGCAACCAAAGCTTCTGCAAGCTTGCTGCCAAAGCCTTCAATATCAAAACCATCCCGTGATACAAAATGTTTGATGCGTTCTTTTAATTGTGCCGAACAGGATAATCCACCAGTGCAGCGAATAGCGGCTTCGCCTTCTTCTTGTTCCACTGYCGCCTCGCAAACAGGGCATTGTTTGGGTATTAGAGCAGGTTCTGCTCTAWTCGCATCATTCACCGATAAACTTTTAACGACTTCAGGAATCACATCACCWGCWCGKCGAATMAWYACYTKRTCACCCWCACGCACATCTTTTCGCGCCAGTTCTTGGATATTGTGTAATGTTGCCCGCGATACCATCACACCCGCCACATTCACAGCTTTCATGTTGGCAACAGGTGTAATCACACCCGTGCGCCCCACTTGCCAAGTGATAGTTTCAACAACCGTTTCCACTTCTTCGGCAGGGAATTTATAAGCAATCGCCCAACGTGGCGAACGCGCCACCGAACCCAACAGCTTTTGCTGCTTAAAATCGTTCACTTTGAATACCAAACCATCAATATCATAGTTCAATGTTGGGCGTTTTTCTTGCCACGTCTTATAACAGGCAAACATGGCTTGTTCATCTTCAAGCASCGCTGTTTCTTGAATSGAAAAACCAARTCCACCCAATTTYTCAARCAGTTCACTTTGACKTTGCGCAAACTCATCACCACCAAGACCTGTGGCGTARGCAAAAAAGGAKARKTTACGGCTGGCTGTAACCTGTGCATTCAACTGACGCAAWGAACCCGCCGCAGCATTGCGCGGATTGGCAAACACCTTATCACCTRCTTCTTGCTGGCGTTGGTTTAATGCCAAAAAAGAAGCCTTGGACATATACACTTCACCGCGAACTTCTAATTTTTCAGGAATATCACCATCCAGTGACCACGGAATRCCTGCAACCGARCGAATATTATCGGTGACATCTTCACCCAYAATACCATCRCCACGGGTTGCKGCATATATAAGCTGCCCAAATTCATAATACATATTAATGGCTAAACCATCAACTTTGGGCTCTGCAATATATTGGATGTGTGTATCGTCCGCCAATATATCTTGATGTCTGCGTATAAAATCAGTTATTTCATCATCCGAAAACGCATTGGCAAGTGAGAGCATAGGAAGTGCATGTTTGCGGCTTTGAAAAGCTGTGTTCGGCTTAAAACCTACGGTTTGCGTGGGTGAATCTAGGGGAATAACATCACCCAATGTTTGCTCAAGCGCGTGGAGTTCACGAAGCAGGACATCATATTCAGCATCGGAAATCTTAGGCTCATCCAACACATAGTATTGGTAATTATGCCCTTTTAAAACACCGCGAAGCCAATGTATTCGCTGCTGCGTTTCAAGCTGGTTCACACTTATAATTTCACAGGCTGCACTGGGGTTTTAACGACAGGTTCAGCCAATAGTTTGTCTATATACTCAATATATTCAGCATCCATCCATTCCACTGCGCCACCCAAATGTTTGCGGACAACGCCATTTCGGTCAACAATAAAACTTTCAGGGTAACGAAATACACCATAATTGCGTGAAACATCTGAATCTTGGTCATGCAGCACCATAAATGCCATGTTTTGCTCTGCCACAAATTGCACCACATCATCATACCGTTTATCCACCGATACCGCGACAATTTCAAAACCTTGGTCTTTGAACTTATCATACAATTTCACCATAGAAGGTACTTCTTCACGGCACGGTGGGCACCACGTTGCCCAGAAGTTTAGCAATACSACTTTKCCTTCGGGAATACCCTCTAGTTTCCCCTGTAAGTTGGGTAAACTGATGGGTTTAACCATATCGCCATCACGCACAGGTTTCACTGCATCTGGCATCAAAAAAGACATGCCAACCATCACCACAACAACCAGTCCTAATGCTATTATTGTACGTTTATTCATTATATTTTCCTTTGGCTGCCATCAAAGCAACAATCAATTTGGGATATTCTACAAAGTGCCGCGCATGTTCCACGCCATCAATCAATAACACAGGTACATCTAATCMRTWYKYATSYKWTARTKYAGMWTSKWWWKSWMMATCAAYWRMMTYWWMKSGKYMYWAWSMTYMRMSCTKYRCMAWWKCWYCAGSAWKWKATACATCATCGCAAAGCGAGCAGCCTTGGCGTGTCATCATTTGCAACAAAGGAAGCTCAGACATTACTTCGACCTAGGCGCAACAACAATCACAAACACCTGATCTCCACCTCTATCCAAAAGTACACGCAACGCATGATCTGAACTCAGTTTCTCAGCATATTTTTCAAAGCTTCTGATGTTTTTAATCTCATGTCCATCAATGCGCAAAATCACATCACCGCGCACAATACCAGCCTTAGCAGCAGGAGAACCACGGCGCACTTGTTTCACCACAACACCCGACTGCACACGAGARCGCAGTTGTTCCGCGCGGCGYTCGGTTAAAGGTTCAACAGCAATACCATGCTGGGCAATGGCTTTCTGTTTATTGCGCATGGTGGCGCGCGCATCATCAGGCATGGCTTCAACAATAACGCTTATTTTTTTCAACTTTCCATCACGAATAATACCCAGCACCACCTTGTCGCCAGGCTGATGGCGTGCAATTTTGATGGGCAAGTCATGCGACTTGCGAATGGGTGTACCATCAATAGATACAATCACGTCGCCTGCTTGCACACCCGCTTTATCGGCAGCAGAACCAGCCTCAACTTGAGGAACCAACGCGCCTTGACGGTTTTTCAAGCCCAAAGCTTCCATGGTCGCCTTATCCACATCTTGAATGCGAACACCCAAACGCGCACGTTGCACATGCCCATTTTCACGCAAATCTTTAAACACTGATTTTGCCAAATTAATTGGGATCGCAAAACCAATACCATTGTTGCCACCACTTTGCGAGTAAATCGCTGTGTTGATACCAATCACTTCACCTTTTACATTAAATAGTGGACCACCTGAATTACCTGGATTAATCGCGGCATCGGTTTGAATAAAATCATCATAAGGGCCAGAACCAATCACCCGCCCTTTGGCAGACACGATACCCGCAGTCACTGTTTGCTCCAAACCAAACGGATTACCAATCGCAACCACCCAATCACCCACGCGCATTTTATCAGAGTCACCAAGTTTCACAGCCCGTAAACCTTTGCTTTCAATTTTAAGCAATGCCAAGTCCAGTTTAGGGTCTGTGCCAATCAATTCTGCTTTAAACTCTTCACCCTCACTGTTGGTGACTACAATTTCGTCTGCATCTTTCACCACATGGTTATTGGTGACGATATAACCTTTTTTCGACAGAATGAAACCTGTACCCAGCGCATGTCGCTCTTGCTGCGGCATTTGCTCCAAGAAACCTCGAAAGAAGTCGTCAAACGGTGAGCCAGGCATATTGCCAAATGGTGTTTGAAATTGATTTGCTTTGGCATATTGCGTGGTGCTGATATTGACCACTGAGCTTTTTTGTTCTGCTGCCAAATCTGCAAAACTATCAGGCATAGCTTGCACTAAACTTGGTGCAACAATAATTGCCGCAGCTATCAGGGTTTGTTTCATGATATGTTTCAAAAGGCACTCTCCTTCTACGTTCCGTGTGTTTTTATACAAAGCTAATGCTTACGTTTGCAAGATTAAACCTACATGAATAATTTAATAAGGACTCTGTTGCTGAACTTCAACCATTTCGGGCATTTGCATCAGATTGGGGCGTTTCATTAGCCATGCCCATATCACACCAGCCCCAAGAAGCCCGCCAACCGCAGAGAATAAGTCACCCGACAATCCCAAGCTTTCAGCCATTTGAAAGCTCAATCCGCCTGAAATTAAAAATGCCAACACTGGGTAACCGTAAAACGTCATGCTTGCGGTCAAAATCAATTGGTCGGGCACTTCTACAGTCACCACATCACCCTGCTTTGCATTCAACACATTGGGCAAGCGAATATCATAATCATTTTTATCTTTCTTTTTGATGTCCCAAGAGCCAAGTGTGCCGCAAGCTGATTTACCCGCGCATGAGCCACACGATGATTCACGTTGCGCACGGATAATGACTTCATCACGCTCTACGGCGATAACCACACCCACTTTTTTCACGAAAGAACATCCCCAACTTGAATGGATGCACCACGCAAATAGTCCGCCGCATTCATGGCTTTTTTGCCTTCAGGTTGAATATGTGTAATGCGATAAACTTTTTCATTTCCACAGCTTACATCCAAACCCTGCTTAACATCAACCACAATACCTGCCTGCAGCTTCGTATTACCCTCTAAAGCAACACCTGCGATGATTTTCAGCATCTTACCTTGATGTGCAGTGCGCACGCCGGGTTTGGGTGTAAAACAGCGCACCAGCCTTTCAATATAATCCGCATCAAACGACCAATCGACAATGCGTTCATCATTGGTGATTTTCTTGGCATAGGTCAAAGCTTCCTCGGTTTGTGGCACAGGTTGTAACTCGCCCGATACAATCTTAGGCAAGCTTTCAATTAAAGCTTGTGCGCCCAAACCTTGTAAAGCTTCCCAAAGCAAAGTACCTGTGGATTCTGCGGTAATCGGCAAGCRTTTTTCAAGGTACACACCGCCAGTGTCTAAACCTTCTTCCATTTGCATAATACAAACGCCTGTTTCTTTATCACCMGCCAACAATGCCCGCTCAATCGGTGCTGCCCCGCGCCATCGCGGAAGAAGTGAAGCATGGATATTGATGGGTGAAACCTTGGGCATTTCAAGCCAAGGCACTGGCAAAATCATGCCAAATGCCACCACCACCAACACATCACAGTCTTTTTCTTTTAACCAAGCCAACGCTTCATCATTGTCGCGTAGTTTTTCAGGTGTAATCACATCAATATCAGCCGCCAATGCCGCTTTTTTCACAGGTGAAGGGGTGAGTTTCATCCCGCGTCCTGATTTGCGGTCAGGTTGCGACACCACCCCCACCACGTCCACATCATCGGATTGCATCAATGCATCCAAGCAAGCCACAGAAAACGCAGGTGTACCTGCAAATACAACCTTAATCATGAGAGATATTTCTTTTTCAGTTTCTTGGTAATCATGCGGCGTTTGAGTGGTGTGAAATAATCGATAAACACTTTACCATCCAAGTGGTCAAACTCATGCTGCAATGCTACTGCTTGAAAACCTTCAAAGTCCTGCTCGTGTTTTTTTCCTTCCAAATCATACCAACGCAGGCGAACCGCACTGGGTCGCTCCACGTCACCATAGATTTCAGGCAAGGACAAGCAGCCTTCCTCGGTAATTTCAGTTTCATCACTTTTCCAAAGAAATTCAGGGTTTATCCACACTTGATGATTCTTAATCCCATCTTCATTACGCCAATCCACATCGGTGACGGCAACACGAAGTGATACCCCAATTTGTGGTGCTGCAAGCCCCACACCTGGTGCATCATACATGGTGTCGAGCAAGTCCTGCACCAAGTCATTCAACCCATCATCAAAGACTTTCACAGGTTTTGCCACCTGCTTCAAACAATCTTCGGGATACACCAATATACGTTTAATCGCCATTTATGCTTCAACCTCTAAACATGATAACAAATACAACGCCCTATCCAAACCACCATGACTTAAAGCATAAGGCGCAAGCTCGCGCACTTTGGGTTTAGCATGAAAGGCAATACCTAGCCCTGCCGTTTCTAGCATAGGCAAATCATTCGCCCCATCACCTAAAGCAACAGAAGCTGCCAAATCAATATTCCAATCTTTACTTTTTTGTATCAACAATGCTTTTTTTACTTGGGCATCCACAATACGTCCTATAACCCGCCCTGTGAGTTTACCATCCACAATTTCTAACGTGTTAGCTGCAACAAAATCCAAACCCAAACGCTTTTGCAACAAACTTGTAAAATAAGTGAAGCCTCCCGATACCAGCCCGACCTTCCAACCTGCTTGATGCACCGTTTCAATTAGTTTTTCAGCACCTTCAGTCAAACGAATACGCTCGTCATACACTTGCTTTAACACAGCTTCATCCAAGCCTGCCAAC
>NVSF01000077.1 GCA_002401135.1 Zetaproteobacteria bacterium | reverse complement strand
AAGTTCTTGAGGTCATGCATGAAGGTATTATCACTCTAACATCCAACTTTTTCATTCAAGCATTTAATCCTGCCGCAGCAAAACTTCTCAATTTATCACCCCAGCATATTGGATTTCACATTAAAAACTTTATCTCTGTCCCCAGTTCAGTGTTGGCTTTCTCTAGAAGTGGTAAAAATGACATGTTTCAACATGAAATGAGTAAACATAACTTCGACCTTCTTGTTACCTATACCAAGCTACATGATGATAGCCACGCGACTTGGTTGTTAACCATTGTAGATATAACCAARACACGGAAACTGGAACGACAGCTTGGTGAAAAAAACAAACTTGCATCCATCGGACAAATGGCAGCCCTACTTGCTCATGAAATTCGCAACCCTATGCAAACCATATCACAAGGCGTTGAATTGATGGGATTACAACATACAGACAATAAAATAGAGCGTATTGTGATCAATGAAATATCACGCCTTAATCGTCTGTTATCTGATATGCTTGATTATGCACATCCCTTACAGCCACAACCCAAGCATACGAATGTGAAGGAACTTATATTTGCATCCATAAAAAATGTTGATTTCATCAACCAGTATAAGATAGAAAGTGATGTTCCAGTAGCAAGCCTACTGATAGACCCTGACCACTTTCGTCTCATGTTAGACAATATCCTGCGCAATGCTATTCGTGAAAGCCCACAAGAARATTCGATTAAGGTAAKYTTTTTGATTGATAAAGACATGTGGAAGATAAGTGTCCGTGACCACGGAACAGGCATAGATTCATCCATTAAAGACACCTTATTCCAACCTTTCCAAACAGGTCATAAAACAGGTGTTGGTTTGGGGCTTGCCACAGTATGGCAAGTCTGCCAAGCCAATCATTGGAAAGTRTTTATTGATGMTAACATTAAGGRTGGTGCATGTTTTGTTGTCCAAGGTAGCATAAGCCACGACTTGGWAAGCTTGGGAGACAATCATGGCTGATATAYTATTGGTTGARGATGAGRCMARTGTCCGCGAAATATTAACACTTTCCATCCACTCTTTCGGTCATGAAGTTACCGCATGTGCGAGCCTAGATGAAGCCGAATCTTGTATGCWCTCACAACAATTTRACCTTATTATTACAGACTTRCGTATGCAAGGTTATGATGCTGGYKTGGAYGTTCTGCGTATGGCAAAAGAAAAACAACCRCAAGCCAGTACATTATTACTCACAGCCTACGCAAGCTCTGAAACAGCAGTTGAAGCCATGCGCCAAGGTGCATTCGACTATATTACAAAACCCGTATCCCGAACTGAACTCGGCGAAGTCATCGAGCGCGCTTTATCTTCTTCGGCTGATGCGTTAACCAATGCCCCTGCGAAACCTACACATAAAACAGCCCAMKWMGTAAACAGCAAGTTAATTGGGCAATCACTCATCATGAATCATGTTCGTGAGCGTTTGCAACGTGCTGCCAAACGTGATTTCACTGTTTTAATTACAGGGGAGTCTGGCACTGGCAAAGAATTAGCGGCCCGTTTGGTGCATGAATCTTCATCACGCCAGCATCAACCTTTCATACCTGTGCATTGTGGGGCTATTCCTGATAATTTATTTGAATCTGAATTGTTTGGTTATGTTAAAGGGGCATTTACAGGTGCAGAACAAAACAAAATAGGGCTCATTGAAAGTGCCAATGGTGGTACATTATTTCTGGACGAAATTGGTGAAATGCCGCCACATGCCCAAGTCAAATTATTGCGTGTTTTGCAAGAAATGAAAGTTCGCCCCGTGGGTAGCACGGATGAAAAAAGCATTGATATTCGCATTGTTGCGGCAACCAATCGTGATTTGGCGGAAGAAGTGCAACAAGGTAATTTCCGTGAGGATTTATTTTATCGGCTTAATGTTATTCCTGTGCACATGCCTCCACTTCGTCAACGCAGAGAAGATATTCCTGAAATCGCTCAAGTTATTCTTAAACGTCTTGGTGCAGCACATATCGACATAAGCAAGAGCTGTATGCAGCAAATTTCCGCCTTGCCATTGGCTGGTAATGTGCGCGAATTGGAAAATACATTACAACGCATGTTAGCATTATCCGATGATGATGCTTTGGATRTTTCATTACTTCAAGAGTATCAAACAACATCCCAGCCTTCGGAATTATCATTGGAAAACATGTTAAACAAAGGTGTTAATCTCGACACACAGTTNGAACAAATCGAAAAAACATTGGTCGAACAAGCATTAAATCAAAGCCATGGTAATGCCACCAAAGCCGCAAAACTCTTGGGCATTGGTTTTCGCTCCATTCGTTATCGCCTTGAAAAGCTTGGGCTCAAAGCRCCCAAAATATGATGGATATGCACCTTATGCTCACCTTGTATATTGGCATGATTGGTCTGCTTATTGGTAGCTTTGCCAATGTCTGTGTCCATCGTATTCCACGTGGTGAGTCCGTGGTTAAGCCGCGCAGCAAATGCCCGACCTGCAACACTGAAATCGCTTGGTATGACAACATTCCCATCATTTCATGGCTTATTTTAGGTCGGAAATGTAGGCATTGTCGCAACCCTATTGCGTGGCGCTACCCCATGCTTGAATTAAGCATGGGGTTARCATGGGCTGCTATCGCGTGGTTTTACCCGCTCGACCAATACTCACCCWTCTTTGTCCTTCAAGCCATCATCTTGTTCACATTACTTTGGATACTAACCCTGATTGATTTAGAAACCTTCTTACTTCCCAACGCACTCACTTTCCCTGGYATCGGCATAGGTTTATTATTGGCATGGCAACAAGGATATATAATCGATGCCATCATTGGCGCTGTTGCAGGTTATGGTATTTTCTGGTTGGTCGCCAAACTATTTTTGCTTGCGACAGGTCGTGAAGGCATGGGGCAAGGTGACTTTAAACTACTTGCCATGTTGGGTGCATTCATGGGTTGGCAAGCGCTTCCCTTCATCATCATGCTTTCTTCAATCACTGGCGCAATCATCGGTACTGCAACATTATTACTTGCCAATAAAGGATTAAAAGCTGAGATACCTTATGGTCCCTATTTGGCGGCAGCAGGGCTTATTTGGTTCTTTTGGGGTAGTCAGATACTCCATTGGTATCAAAATTTCATCGGATTGGTATGAACACGAAGTTTTATGGCTTAACAGGCGGTATTGGCAGTGGTAAGTCCACCGTAGCAGCTATATTTTCTGATTTGAGTGTACCTACACTTGATTTGGATAAAGTTGGGCGAACCCTTTTAAACCAACCTCAAATTCAACACCAATTGGTGGCTGCTTTTGGTGAAAGTATTCTTCATAACCAGAACATCAACCGAAGAATTTTAAGAGAAGTTGCCTTTATATCTGAAACCAATACGCAGCAATTAAATCACATCATGCACCCAGCCATTCGCCAAGCTGAAATGCTTTGGCGAAAAGAACAAACTGCACCTTTTGCCGTGATTGAAGCATCCGTTCTGATTGAATCAAATGATGTAGCGCGCATGCGGGGTTTGATTGTAGTGCTTACTGACTTAGATATTCGTAAACAGCGTGTATTGAAGCGAGGTAAACAGGATGAAGCAAGCTTTCATGCTATCGACAAGCAACAATGCTCAGATGAAGAACGCAAGCAGGCTGCTGATTATATATTATACAACAACCGTGATACACAAGCCCTTCGCAGGCAAGTGAATGAATTGCATCAAGTATTAACCTAAGAAACCTCAGCTCAACAACTACCCACAAAAGAATCATCACTATCTGGTCTAAAGCGGTCGGCTAGCTCAAATGTATTCAACGCAACAACTGCTTCAATTTAAAATGCTGTCATTTATAAATGAAGCACAAAAAAAGGGAGCCCGAAGGCTCCCTTTCTCAAGTATACAACAAGTTATCCTGTGAAGGAAAACTTAGAATACATATTCAAACAACAAAGTTGTTGAAGAGTTATCTACTGAATCACCAGTCGTTGAGGCGTACTCAAGGTCAAGTGAGAAGTTTTGTACTAGGTCATAGATCGCACCAATAACAACTGTGTTATCAGTTACGTCTGTTGCACCAGCGGCATCAGTTGTAGAAGAATAACCAACTTTAACCAWWGAWGAAGGRTTGATGCTGTACGTACCTAAAAGGTTAAAACCTGTAAGGTCWGCAGWYACTGCACCAGTATTATCTTTTTGCTCACCAGCAAMYTGAACTACAACATATAGACCAGCCAATGTGTCGCCAACTTCACCTTGCATTTGCAAAGCTACACCAGTAGTTGATTCAGAATACTCTTCAACTGCTCCACCAGCGTTCGTGCCTGGATTAGCTGCATCTTCAGCTTTATGCTTTTGTGTGCCAGTGATAGAGTACAAAGAAGCTACAGTATCAAAACCAGCAACATCACCAATCCATGCTAGATCGAATGAAATCAAGCCTTGGCCCAATTGCATTGCTGCATTACCAGCAGGTCCAGATGGGTTGAACTCAAAGTTGTTGATAAACTGAGCAACACCAACATGAATCATGTCAGATGAATAGTATGCACCATAACCAGTAACGCCTTGTTGTACTGAAGAGTTCTTCAAGAAACCAGGACGGAACTGAGAGCCACGAATATTACGTACCAATGCGTTTGAAGGGTTGTTGAATGCATAAGCAGTACCCAAAGCATCAGTTGATGCAAGAACTACACCCACCATAGCATCGCCAGCTTCAAACATTTGAACTACTTTATATGACAATGGACCACCAGCCCATTCAGCCAAAGCACCAGTGTGCTCGCCCAAACGACCACCCATCAATAATGCAGCTTCATCAGGGTATTGGAATGCACTTGAATTACCTGAATCCCAGTTGTTGTTGTTGTCATTTGTGCCCATGCGCGCTTTGAACAGTACAGAAGCACCGAAAGTCGCTGGTAAAGACAAGTGATCATCTTCAATCAAATCGATTGAAGCATCAACCATGCCGCCTGCGCGGAATTCACGACCCATTGCAGCAAGGCGTGGAATCACTTGGAAGTGACAGTTTAAGCATGCAGCGCCAGTTTGGCGTGCAAATGCTGGTACAGCTTCAGCATTTGTTGGTACTACTGATACAGAAGCAACAGCAGCAACAGCTAGAGAAGCAGCAGAAAGAATAATTTTCTTCATGTGTTTAACATCCTATTGTTTWRWTYGRMWSARCATGTGAGCCATAGTTTTTTGCAATGAATCAGCTACAAACAGCATAACATCTTCATTGCGTTAGGCGGGATATTAAGTCCATAGTGCAAGAAAGGTCAACGTGCTTTATTCACTGTGTGTTTATCCGACACACTGATTTTTGATGATACATTCAACTCAACCTCGAATTTTATTCTTTTAGCATTAGACTGCCGCCATGTCTGATTCTAACTCAACCTCTCTCATCATTTTACAAGGGCAAACCGCGCTATCTGATTTCAGACAACGTAAGCTTTGCCAACAGCTTCATACTACTAAAATCTCTGCTCACTATATATATATAGTAGAAACGTCTGCTGGTTGGAATACACAAAGCACAGACCAACTCAATCAACTGCTTGGTGTGCAAACCCAAGCTTTGTCGAATAGCCAGATGCAGCATAACTATATTGTCACACCACGCATTGGCACGATTTCACCATGGTCTTCCAAAGCAACCGATATTGCCAAGATTTGCGGCGTAGACGCGCTTATGCGCATAGAGCGTGGCATTATATATAACATTGAAGGCGATGATGAGATTATTCTTCCTTTGATTCACGACCGCATGACTGAATCAGTATTACGCTCAACAGATGAGCTATCCATGCTTTTCCAACACCAAGAACCACAACCGCTACAACGCATTGATATATTAAAGAATGGTCGCACTGCGTTGGAAGCTGCCAATATCGAGCTGGGTTTAGCCTTGGCAGAAGATGAAATTGATTACTTGTTAGAAAACTTTATAGCCCTCAAACGCAACCCTACCGATGCTGAATTGATGATGTTTGCCCAAGCCAACTCTGAACACTGCCGCCATAAAATCTTTAATGCCGACTGGAAGATTGATGGTGAAGATAAAGACATTTCTTTATTCGGTATGATTCGCCACACCCACAAAACATCGCCTGAAGGCACTATTGTTGCTTATGCCGACAACTCATCSGTGATTGAAGGYKKNCAAAKCCAAMSSTTYTWMNCCTGATAGCGAYAAARYYTAYCAWGCSCATGATGATMMYRTGCATATCTTRATGAAAGTGGAAACMCACAATCAYCCCACTGCTATCTCCCCATTTGCAGGTGCKGCAACGGGATCTGGMGGTGAAATCCGYGATGAAGGKGCAACAGGYATTGGCTCYAAACCCAAAGCAGGTTTAWGTGGMTTTACSGTWTCYAAYYTWCAAATMCCKGRYTTTGAACAACCTTGGGAARYRCATCATGGTAAACCWGAGCGCGTATCWTCRGCTYTAGACATCATGYTGGATGGMCCSATTGGTGCAGCRGCATTTAAYAAYGARTTTGGTCGCCCCAAYATCARTGGTTATTTCAGAACWTACGAACAAGAAGTWGGCGGYGAAATCAAAGGKTATCAYAAACCYATCATGYTRGCWGGYGGCGTGGGTARCATTGATGCKCGRCATGTGGARAAAGATGAYGTGCCTGCRGGTTCATTRATYATCCAACTGGGTGGCCCTGCCATGTTGATTGGTTTGGGTGGTGGYGCKGCATCMAGCATGGATACGGGTGCTAATGCTGAAGCTTTAGATTTTGACTCTGTACAACGTGGCAACCCTGAAATGGAACGTCGTTGCCAAGAAGTGCTCGACCGCTGCTGGCAACTCGGTGATGACAACCCTATTCTCTTTATCCATGATATTGGTGCGGGTGGACTGTCCAATGCCGTACCTGAACTGATTCATGATGCTGGACGCGGTGGTAAGTTTGACTTGCGCAATGTGCATAACATGGAAACCAGCATGAGCCCTATGCAAGTGTGGTGCAACGAAGCCCAAGAGCGGTATGTACTTGCCATTGCGCCTAAATCTTTACCTGCATTTACTGCTATGTGCGAACGCGAGCGGTGTTTGTTTGCAGTGCTTGGTGAAGCCACCGATGATGGGCATTTGCATGTGGATGATTCTTTATTAAATGATGCGCCTGTCGATTTATCCTTGGAAACATTGCTTGGTAAACCACCCAAAATGTTACGCGATGTTAGCCATCAAACCACCAAATCAACACCACTTCCAACCACTATCAACATCAAAGAAGCAGCTTTGCGTATCTTGCGTTTGCCTGCTGTCGCCAGTAAAGAATTTCTCATCACCATTGGTGATAGAAGTGTCACAGGTTTAGTAGCGCGCGACCAAATGGTTGGTCCTTGGCAAGTGCCTGTGTCTGATGTGGCTGTTACCGCCTCTGATTTTAC
>NVSF01000076.1 GCA_002401135.1 Zetaproteobacteria bacterium | reverse complement strand
AAGCCATAGCCACAACGTGCGCGAGACGAGTGCGAGTGCGCGGTGGATGTCGGTGGCGCTCGCGGGCTTGCCGGCGCCGAGCAGTGGGCGGGCTTCGTCCACGCCTTCGTAGCGTGCCGTGCCGCCAAGCTGCACGCGCAGGCTGCCAGCGCCGGCTGCCATCACCGGGCCCGCGTTGGGGCTCGACCACTGCGGTGCCTGTTTGCGCCAGCAGCGCAGCGCATCGGCGGTGTGGCCAAGCAGCGCATAGCTCATCGCCGTCAGCCGGGCTGGAATCCAGTTGAGCACGTCGTCGATGCGCGCCGCTGCCCAGCCAAAGCCCGTGAAGCGCGCATTGCGRTAGCCCCACATGGCATCGAGTGTGTTGACCATACGATAAAATGCAGCACCCAAAGGCCCGAACAAGACAAACCAAAAGAGCGGTGCAATCACAGCATCGGATGCATTTTCGGCTAAAGATTCAAGGGCAGCGCGGCGGGTATCTTCGCGCTTCATGCCTTTGATATCACGACTGACAATCATGGCTAAAGCCGCTTTGGCTTCTTTCACAGTCTTGGCATCAAGCACGGCTTGCACATGCACAAACAATGAATGCCAACCGATGCTTAACCACAACATCAATATATCARCAATCCAGCCGAAYATATTGTGCAACCACCACACCGCAAACCAAGATAAACCTATGACCAGCAGCCAAGCAACAATGCCTGTCAAACGTGTGGGTTGATATATGAGCTGTTCCACACGCGATGCAAAACGCCCAAACCAAGCCACGGGATGCCAAGCATTGCTTGGGTCGCCCTTGAAATATTCAAGCAATAGTGCGACAAATAAAGTCATGGTTTATTCATGAGCGGTGCTAAAAGTTCAGGCGACAGTTCAGCTTGCAAGGCATCGGCAAGCCTATCCAATGAAGCCAGTGTGCGTGTTTGTTGATTGATGCCATCGCTGCGAATGCCCATGCTGCTTAACCAAGCTTGACGAAATTCGCCCTGCTCAAAAAGCCCGTGGATATACGTGCCCCAAACTTGTTGGTCATCCGAACATTGGGCAAACGGAAACAGAGATTTATCTGCATCAGAAATACCATGATGGATTTCATAACCTGTGATGCGTTCGCCGCATGGATATTGCGCTTGGCAGTCCACTTGGCGCAGGGTTTTCWCTTCTGCCATGGTGGTGGTTAAAGGCAGCAAAGCCAAACCTTCAAGGCTTTGCCCTTCCACACCATCATCTTGAATATATTTGCCCAACATCTGCAGACCGCCGCAAATGCCCAATACTTTACCACCATAACGTAAATGCTGTTGTAATGCTTGCGTAAAACCTTGCGCCTTCAGCCACAGTAAATCAGAGGAAACATGTTTACTGCCAGGGAGAATAATCAAGTCCGCAGGTTGAATATCTWCAGGGTGGCGCACGAAACGAACATCAATACCTGCTTCGGAAGCCAAGGGGTCAATGTCATCATGGTTGGACATGCGCGGATAAGCAATCACTGCAATGTTAAACTTGCTGCAATCCACTTCATTGTTGGCATGGCGAAAGGGGCTGTCTTCTTCAGGAAGCTCCAATGGTAGCCAAGGGATGACACCTGCCAATGGTTTGCGGGTCTTGTTCTCCAGCCAAACCAGTGCATCTTCAAGTAGCTCTTTTGAACCACGAAAACCGTTAATCAGCAAAGCTTGCACACGATGGCGTTCACTATCCGATAAAATATCAAGGCTGCCTTTGAGCGAAGCAAACACACCACCGCGATTGATGTCGCCCACCAACCASACAGGCACATCGGCAGCTTCGGCAAACCCCATGTTGGCAATATCACCCTCGCGAAGATTGGGTTCAGCAGGGCTTCCCGCTCCTTCGACAATCACCACATCATAATTGGCTTTAAGATGTTCAAACGATTCAAGCACAGTATCCAACAACACAATCCTATCTTGGCGAAAGCGTTTGGCGTGTAAATGCCCTGCAACTTTACCGCGCACAATCAGTTGYGCCTTATGGTCGGCTTCGGGTTTGATGAGCACAGGGTTCATATCCACAGTGGCTTCAATGCCACATGCAAAGGCTTGCAAGGCTTGGGCTCTACCAATTTCACCACCATCAGCAGTTACTGCTGCATTATTGCTCATGTTTTGCGGTTTGAATGGGGCAACCTTGATGCCGTTTCTAGCCAGYAACCTGCATAAACCTGCAACCATTACCGATTTACCCACGCCCGAGGCTGTGCCTTGAATCATCAGGTTTTTTTGAACTTTTCCGCTTTGGATGTACGGCTTTAGCCGTGCCTCTATCATGTCAAACTTGCGCGACTAAAGTCGCACTTCCAGTTGTTATTTCTTAAATTTATCACTTGTGTGTATCCGTGGCTATTGGGTAACGATTTTCTGCTAAAATATCATTTAAACCCTCGCGTTCACGCCAACCTTCTTGCTCCAACATGGGTTTGTCATAAAACGCTTTGACGGGGCCTAAGCAAAGTAGGGCGATAGGTTTTGCGCCTTCTGGGCATTGCAGCAGGGCGGCAACATCATCGGGCTCAAAGAAGGAAACCCAACCCATGCCTAAGTTTTCAACGCGGGCAGCRAGCCACATGTTTTCAATCGCGCAAGACACTGATGCCAATGCCATCGCTTCAGGCATGGTGCGCCTACCAAATATCGTGCCATCATCAGGCGCGAGCACCACCACAATCAACTCGGCACAATCACGAAGTCCTTCCACTTTTAAGCGCATAAACTCGGCTTTGCGTGTATCCATGTTGCTGGCAGTTTTACTTTTTTCAGCCTCGACCAAGGCAATCAAATCATCACGTAATGTCTGTTTGGTGATGCGAATAAAACGCCAAGGCTGCATCAAACCTACCGAAGGGGCGGCGTGAGCAGCTTCTAAAATGCGGGTCAGAACTTCAGGCGTAACCTCACCACCCACAAAATGACGCATATCCCGCCGCGCACGAATGATACGATACAAGGTTTCGCGCTCTTCGGTTGAGAATTGTAGGTTGGTTTCATGGTGTGGCATAAGTGCCAATTAGATGGGTAAAGATGAAGRCTGGCAAGTAAGATTATTTTGCATACGTTTTAGGATTTAGACAATCGTTTACAAGATGGATACGCTTGCTAAGTTTTAGATGGATTGAGTATGGGGTATTGTGTGCGCAAAGCGTGGTTTATTGTATGYTTCTTTTGTTCGGTTTTTCCTGCGTTTGCTGGCGAACGAAYTTTAGCCCTTGCGCCGCATGTCTGTGAAACCTTGTACGCGATTGGCGCGGAGAAAGATATTGTGGGGGCAGTCAGTTATTGTGATTACCCCAAAGCTGCCTTAAAATTGCCGCGCATTGGCGCATATAATCGTATCAATGTTGAAGCTGCTATCGCCTTGCGCCCCACCGTGGCGATTGTGTTGAACATAAAGACACCTGGCGTGGACAAACTGCGGCAATTGGGTGTGAAAATTGTGCCAAGTTACCCTGTAACTGTGGATGAAGTGTTGCAAAATATTCAGATGCTTGGGCGGGTGACAGGGCATGAACAACAAGCCAATGCACTGGCTTCTGACTTGCAAAAGCGATTGGATAAACTCACTTCGCGTATTTCTTACAAAGAGATTCCTGTTTTTTATGAAATCTGGTCAGACCCRTTACTTACTGCGGGCAACAACACCTTTATTCATGATGTTTTAAGGCGTATTGGCTTGCGTAATGTGTTTGGCTCGCTTGCTTTGGAAGCGCCGCGCATCAATGTGGAGTCGGTGATTGCGGCACAACCCAARCTGGTGATTATCCCATCGGAAAAACGTGATGTTTCAAAGCGCGYAACTTTTTGGAAAAAGTGGTTGGGTGAAGATATTCATATCATTACGGTCAACCCTGATTTGGTGCATAGRCCAGGCCCACGATTGTTGGATGGGATGACGGACTTGCTCAATCAACTTGAAGGTTTAAAGCTTTGAAACTGCAAAAAAACGAACTGTTACTTATCGCGGCTTTTGTGGGCATTGCTATGTCTGTGATATTCATTGCCTTGGGTGTAGGCGAACATTGGATTAATCCGCTGAACCCAAGCAGTGATATGGAAGTTTTGATTCTCTGGGAGATTCGTTTGCCACGCATTCTCACAGCTTTTGCTGTGGGCGGCATGTTGGCATTGGCTGGCGCTTGGTTTCAAGTGTTGCTGGGTAATCCACTCGCAGAGCCTTATGTGTTGGGCGTGGCGGGCAGTGMTGCGGTTGGTGCAGTGTCTGCAATGATGCTGTTTCCCGATTCAACACTTGCCATGTCTATGGGTGCATTTATTGGCGCATGGGTAGGTATTGCGGCGGTCTTATCCTTTTCATTCCTTGGTGCAACGCGATTATTGCTTGCGGGCGTGGTACTTGCTGCATTTTGGGGTGCAATTTTGATGTTGCTCATGGCGTTGTTGCCAGRSCGTRRYSYSAWGMTTGCKKMYRMTTGGATGATGGGTGATTTGTCCAGTTCAAGCCTATCTGTTTGGTCATTATTATTGGTGTGGTTGCTGGCTTTGATGTGTGGTATTTTTCTATCTTTATCTCTGGATAAACTCTTGCTTGGTGAGCGACATGCTGAGGCTTTGGGGGTGCATGTGCCGCGCTTGCGTTTGATGCTTTTGTTTCTTGCCTCAGCGGTGACTGCCATTGCCGTGACTGCCGCAGGCACGATTGGTTTTGTGGGTTTGGTTGTGCCGCATTTGATGCGTTTATTGTTTGGTAGTTTGCATAAGGCGGTGTTGATTTCATCCGCATTTGGCGGCGGTATTTTGTTGATTATGGCAGACACCACTGCGCGCACCATCATTAGCCCCGCAGAACTTCCTGTGGGTGTATTGACTGCCATGATTGGTGTACCAATTTTCCTTTATCTTTTGTTGAGACGCGCATAACCATGTTGGATATTCAAGACTTATCACTTCGTCGAGGCAGTAAAATACTTTTTGAATCATTGTCTGCGCAGATGCAGGTTGGACAAGTTGTGGTGGTGCTTGGGCCTAACGGCGCAGGAAAATCGACTTTATTATTGGCATTGCAAGGCATGTTTCCTTGTGCAAATGGTGAAATCCAATATCAACAAAAACCTGTTTCGACTTATTCGCGCCAAACATTGAGCCGAATTTTTACATGGCAAGGTGATTTGCCTCCTTCAGAGTTTGGTTTGACCGTGGGGCAACGCTTGGCTTTATCTGCGGATGGCAAAACGCGGCAAAGCATTGAAGATGCGTTGCAATATATGGACTTGGGTTTATTGGAGCAACGTGCGTTGGGTGAGYTGTCTAGCGGTGAGCGGCAGCGTGTTGAAATCGCGGCAACCATGGTGCGTGATAATCCGATTTGGTTGATGGATGAACCCACCGCACATTTGGATATGCGGCACCAWGTGGATTGCCTGCGTTTGATAAAACAACAATCTAAAGAAGGTCGTTTAATCATTGCTGTGCTGCATGATTTGCAGCAAGCAGCGGGCGTGGCAGATGTGGTGCTGCTGTTGGATGGTTTGGGCGGTGCGACCGTGGGTGATGCAGCATCCATGCTCACAGCAGAGCGGCTTGAACCAGTATTTCAAGTGAAACTTACAGGGCAAGGCAAAGATTTAAGACCTGTATATGGTGAGGATTTAACATGAAAAAACGTGAAAATAGACAAGGTGTGATGGTGGTCAACCAAGGCGATGGCAAAGGCAAGTCATCCTCTGCATTTGGTGTGGTGTTTCGCGCTGCGGGTTGGGGCATGRAGGTTTGCGTGATTCAATTCATCAAAGGGCAGTGGAAAACAGGCGAACAAAAAGCCGCCGCCAAATTTGATAATATCGAGTGGCACGCCATGGGTGATGGGTTCACTTGGGACACCAAAAATCCTGAACAGGATATTAAAACGACCCAAGAGATTTGGGCATTTGCCCAAGATAAGATTAAATCCCAAGAATTTGATTTGGTGGTCTTGGATGAAATCAATTATTGCTGTGGTTATGGTTGGTTGGATGGCAAAGAGATTGTTGATTTCTTAGAAACCAATCGCCCGAAATGGATGCATTTGGTGTTTACAGGGCGCAATGCTGCTGAAGAAGTGATTGCATATGCCGATACCGTAACCGAGATGAAACCCATCAAACATGCTTTTGATAAAGGYATYAAAGCCGCGCAAGGYGTTGARTTTTAATGTTTACCCTGCTYGCCCACGGCTCAAGTCATGCCAAACACGCCGAGCAAGTGAATGTTTTGGCAAGGCAAGTTGCATCCATCTTGGATGAGCAAGTTRAKGTSGCTTTTTTATCRGATGAGACACTGCCCAAAGATGCAAAAGTRYTRCCKCTRTTTTTAGGGCATGGCAAACATTTGAAACAAGATGTGCCTGCGCTGATGCAAAGSTCTCAAGCMASYGARYTACCTGCRCTYGCTGATAAAGCMRATGATATTGCCAAACTGATTGTTTCGCAGCTTACCCAATCATCCAAACGCATTCATATCTTGTTTGTGGTGTATCAGTTCACAGGTTTTGAAAAGCTGGTTGCTGGCCTGTATAAACACGCCAAGGGTTGCTCCATGGCTGCGATGGCTGCATTGCATGGTGCGCCAAATATCCGCAGTGTATTGGAAAACATCCAAGGGCAGGGCATTAAAAAAGTGATTGTGCAGCCTGTTCTTTTATTCGATGGGCATAGCTTGGATATGTGCAAAACGCTGGCAAAAGAAGTGGATATTGAGTTGGACATCAAACCTGCATTGATTGAAACTGAAGGATTTGCAGCTTTGATTGCACATCAGTTTAAACAAGTTGATTCATAAATAAACTTCATCACCTTCACGCAGAGGTAACGACTTGATTCAAAACTTGCTTCAATGAACAAGCTTTATTTCTAAGTGACAATCAACCGCTTCAGCATACTTTTTAAGTGTAGCAATAGATGGCGAGTGGCGGCCGCTGGTTAAAGAAGACTCAAGCCTTGTGATGGCGGGGGCTTTGGTTCCCATACGTTCAGCAATATCAGCTTGACTTAATCCTGCATTTTGCCGCGCTCTCAACATGTCACGTAAAAGGTTGAATTCAGGCGTTAAGGACTCATATTCATCAAGAACAGCCTGTTGGGATAATGCTTTTTTCTTTAATTCTTTATGATTCATTGTTTTTTACCTCTCTCATACGCTGAGTTGCTATTTTCAGTTCTTTCTTTGGTGTTTTTTGAGTCTTTTTAACAAAGACATGCAACATAACAATATGTTTGCCAACCTTGGTGCAATAGAAAACACGAGCAATGCCATCTTTTCCCTTAACTCGCAATTCAAACAATCTGAAGTGGTACCCAAAAACTGGACAGGTAGCTAAGGTATAAACGTTGCTCATTTGAATCATGCCGCGAGCGGCAATTGCAGTCCATCAAAATAGACTGAATTTGGTGTTTGGTCATCAAGTCCTTGATGCCTTCTC
>NVSF01000075.1 GCA_002401135.1 Zetaproteobacteria bacterium | reverse complement strand
CGGTTGCGCAATCGGTTGCCGCAGCTTATGCCATTGCWGATGCRCAAGGTATTCAAATGCCTAAAAATGGCGARYTRGCYACGAAYYTKATTYTAGCCAATGAAAAYTTAKCCGACCAYCTYACCCATTTTTATATGTTTTTCATGCCTGATTTTACGCGRGATGTGTATCAAGMTGAACCTTGGTTTGARACYRTTAAAACACGGTTYACCGCCGTGAAAGGKACKGCWGCCAAAGATGTGTTGCCTGCGAGAGCCCAGTTTATGCACATGATGGGTATGYTGGCTGGCAAATGGCCWCATACTTTGTCYATTCARCCWGGCGGAACTTCRCGKGCMATYACWGCSGTRGAGAAAGTGCGYTTATCGGGYATYYTGTATCAATTCAGAAGCTTCTTGGARAACACCTTGTTTGGTGATKCMTTGGAAKCKATTGYSAAYCTATCTTSCRSCAAAGACTTGCAAGCATGGGTKATGCARAATGAACATMGGCAAAGTGATTTYGGTRCATTCTTAACCATTGCRGAYAGCTTGAATTTAGCYGCGATGGGCAATGCCACAGACCAYTTCATGAGTTTTGGCGTGTACCCCGTTGCAGGTAAAAAGTTGTTTGAAGCWGGKGTGTGGAAAGATGGTGTGACYTCRCCATTGCAGCCTGAAACCATCAAAGAAGATGTGTCACACAGTTGGATGCAACATGGTAGYGARCCTAAACATCCGCGTGAAGGWGTCACCATWCCWGAYSCYGAKATGAAAGATGGTTATACATGGTGTAAAGCACCGCGYTTGGGTGGTGATGTGGTTGAAGTTGGYGCRCTGGCGCGTCARATTGTCAACGGACACCCGCTCATGCAAAGCTTGGTTGCCGAATCGGG
Source organism: Zetaproteobacteria bacterium (assembly GCA_002401135.1). GTDB lineage: Bacteria > Pseudomonadota > Zetaproteobacteria > Mariprofundales > Mariprofundaceae > Ghiorsea. The sequence goes on along the minus strand of NVSF01000075.1, from coordinate 6,574 downwards.
CGGTAATGTGCGCAACCGTATCGTTGCCAGATTGTTAGAGCTTGCTTTGGTGGTGATTGAAATGGAGTCGTGGGTGAAAAGTATTCGCCCGAAAGAGCCTTTTTATCACCTGACATCAATGCCTGATGAAGCAGAAGGTGCAGGTATGATGGAAGCGGCTCGGGGTAGCCTTGGGCATTGGCTGCGGGTGAAAAATGGTCGGATTTTGAACTATCAAATTATTGCCCCCACCACTTGGAATTTTGCCCCGCGTGATATGCACGGGCAGCTTGGCGCATTGGAACAAGCATTGTTGGGTGCACCGATTCGAGAAGGTGAGGATACACCTGTTTCTGTGCAACATATTGTGCGCTCTTTTGACCCTTGCATGGTGTGTACCGTTCACTAAATGAGATTTTAATGAAAGGCATGGCAATCCGTGTTCGCGGTGTGGTTCAAGGTGTTGGATTTCGCCCATTTATCGTTCATTTAGCAGAAGATTACCAGCTTCAAGGGCAAGTTTGGAATGATGCCAAAGGTGTGGGTATTAAGATCTGGGGTGATGATGCTACCCTGCAATTATTTGTGCATGATATTACTTCTAAAGCACCTCCTCTGGCTAAAATACAGCATGTTTCCACAAGTCATTTAACTGAAGGTTGTGACACTCAAAGTTTTGAGATTCTTGCYAGTGTGGACGGCAATACTTCAACAGGTGTGGCAGCAGATGCAGCGACTTGTTCGGCATGTTTGGCAGATGTAAATAATCCAGACGACAGGCATTACCAATATTCGTTTACCAACTGCACTCATTGTGGGCCACGTTTATCGATTATTCGAGAAGTGCCGTATGAYAGRAAGAATACSAGCATGGYTTCMTTTKYYATGTGTGMRGCATGTCAAAAAGAATACGARAAYCAYAAAGAYAGRCGTTTTCATGCCCAACCCAATGCTTGTCCAGACTGTGGCCCACAGTTGCAGCTTTTGGATGCGGAAGGGCAAGAAGTTCAGGCTGATGATATGCTGCAAACGGCGGCGGATTGGATAAAACAAGGTAAAATTGTTGCCATTAAAGGCATTGGCGGTATTCATTTGGCATGTGATGCTACGGATGAAGCTGTTGTTTCAACATTGCGTCAGCGAAAACGCAGGTTTGACAAACCTTTTGCGCTGATGGCTAAAGATATAGGTCAAATCCGCCAATATGTGGATGTTTCAACGCAAGAAAAGGTGTTGCTGCAAGGCGTGGAAGCACCTGTGGTGGTATTGAGTCAACATCAAAATAACCGCATAGCACCAAGTGTCGCACCACAGCAAAATACATTGGGTTTTATGTTGCCCTACACCCCGCTGCACCACTTGCTTTTGGCGAAGCTGGATAGTCCGATTGTTTTAACATCGGGTAATATCAGCGATGAGCCGCAATGTGTTGATAATGATGATGGGCAGCAGCGCTTGCATGATTTGGTGGATGGTTATGTACTGCATAACCGTGATATTGTGAACCGTTTGGATGATTCAGTGGCTAAAATGATGGCGGGTTCGCCTCGCTTGTTGCGTAGAGCCAGAGGTTATGCACCGGGTGCCATGATGTTRCCGCAAGGTTTTGAGAAGGCGGATGGTATATTGGCTTTGGGTGGTGAGCTGAAAAATACTTTTTGTTTGATTCAAGATGGGCAAGCCATTGTTTCACAACATATGGGTGATTTGGAACATGCCGCAGTGCATCAAGATTACACCAAAAACATCGCACTTTATCAGCAGCTTTATGATTTCACCTCTGAATATGTCGCGGTGGATAAACATCCCAATTATTTTTCAACCCAATGGGGCAATCAGTTGGTTGCCGAACAGGATTTGCAGCTTATCGAAGTGCAACATCATCATGCGCATATCGCGGCATGTATGGCGGAACACGGTTTACCCTTGGGCAGTGAAGTGTTGGGTATTGCACTTGATGGTTTGGGTATGGGTGAACAAGGCGAGCTTTGGGGTGGTGAGTTTCTTCATGTTTCGTATCAACAGAGTAAACGATTGGGCAGCATTCAAGCTGTGCCGATGTTGGGCGGCTCTAAAGCCATGCTTGAGCCTTGGCGCAATACTTTTGCTCACCTTGAAGTCTTAGGCTGGGATGAGCTTACACAAAACTTTGCAGACTTGCCGTTGATACAAAAGTTATCCAAGAAACCAGTAAAAAATMTTCAAGTCATGTGCAGCAAAGGTTTAAATTCACCGCAAGCGTCATCCATGGGGCGTTTGTTTGATGCAGTGGCGGCAGCATTGGATATTTGTTTTGAAAAGGTCAGTTTTGAAGGACAAGCGGCTATGGCTTTGCAAGTGTTGGCAGAGAGTAATATGTCAGCGTTTACTAAGCCTTACCCTGTTGAAATGATAGAACAAAGTGGCATTTCACGCATAACATGGAAGCCRATGTGGTTGGACTTGTTGCGTGATTTACAAGATGATATTTCTCATGCTGAAATTGCAGCAAAGTTTCATCAAACAATGATTGATGCAGTGGCGCAGCAGGCGCAAAATTTGGCAAATAAAGTGCGGTGCAAACAAGTTGTGTTAAGTGGTGGTGTATTCCAGAACAAGCTGCTTTTAGAAGGTGTGCAACAGCGACTTCAAACACAGGGGTTTGATGTCCTGATCCCTCAAGATTATCCGCTAAATGATGGGGGTCTTTCTTTGGGACAAGCTACCATCGCGGCAGCAAAAGTGGATAGAAAGTAACCACACTTATTTAAAGTTTGGAAATTAACTATTCGATGACTGCAGCGTAAAAGGTTAAGATTTTTTGTCTTCTACGGCATCTGATTTATCCGTGTTATCTGACAAGTTGGTGCGGAAGCTTTTGATACCTTTGGCTAARCCYTCGCCCAAAGCAGGTAGYTTTTTTGCACCAAATAACACCATGACAATGACTAAAATTAAAATCAATTCTGTTGTTCCTAAACCAAACATAAACGCTCCTTAAACCACTAAACCTTGCACAAYACCAATTTCATACATCACATAAAACCCAAGCCCTAGCGTTGCCACCCCAATGGTTGCTTGAATGCGACCATAAACATGGGTTAGTCGCTTGGCAGAATGACGCAAAGGAATCATGATAATCATTGCCATCATTGCCATACCAGCCACTGAGCCAAAGCCAAAAATGAAAATATAAATAAAACCCATAGTCGGTGTTTCAACGGTTTGTAATGTTAAAATAATGAGTGCCGCAGAACCCGCCATACCATGCATCATGCCCACAAACAAAGGGCGTAAAGGGAACTTCTTTTTGTGTTTATGTTCATGCGCTGATTCTTTATGTACGCCCTCATTTGCATGGGAATGGGCATGAAAATGTTTGATGCCATCTGCATGTTCATGCACGTGAAAATGGATGCGTTCTTTACGCATTCGGTAAATCACATCAGCACCAAGTGCTACCAGCATAATGCCAACAACAAACTCTAAGCTAAGCGCCATAGTTTCAGGGATAAGTGAGTCGGAGAATATGACAATCGAACCAAATAGGAGCAAGGTTAGTGTGTGTCCCATACCCCAAGTTGCACCCATGCGAATGCCGTCTGCTAAGGATGTGGAACGTGTTGCCATAGAAGCCACTGCCGCCACATGGTCAGCTTCAATCGCATGACGAAGCCCCAATAAAAAACCGAAAATTAAAATGCTTAACATACGCCCCCCGTAGTTTGCAGAATATACGAACGCAATTCACATGCCAACCCCAAATATAAGCGCGTTTATGTATATATTTGACTTACAGCAACCACTTGGCAGCCTGCGCAATCCAAAATCAAAGTTCTTAAAGGTTATCCTCATCATGTCAGCATCCAAACAAACCAATCTTAGCATTACAGATGTACCACGCGTTGGGCAAACCAGCGGTGACTTGGTTAACGGTATGCAGCGCCATTTCTTGCGTACATTAGGCTTGAGCGATGCTTGTATCTCCGACCATTATAAGTATCAAGCTTTGGCATTAACTATTCGTGACCGACTGATGGAAAATTGGAAAGACACCAAAGAAGCAGTGCAAGAAGCGGACGGTAAACGTACGTATTATTTATCGCTTGAGTTTTTGATGGGCAGAGCTTTAGGGAATGCCATTTTAAACCTTGGTTTGGATGAACAAACAACCGAAGCACTTCATGCACTTGGTATTGATATTGAAGAAATGATTGAAGCTGAACATGATGCTGGCTTGGGTAATGGTGGTTTGGGCAGGTTGGCAGCTTGTTTTGTGGATAGCTGCGCCACATTACAACTTCCTGTGACAGGTTATGGCATTCGTTATGAATATGGCATGTTTCGCCAAAGTATTGTTGATGGTTTTCAACAAGAAGCGCCCGACCACTGGTTGCGTGAAGGTAATATATGGGAGATAGAACGCCCTGAATATATTCAAGCTGTGCATTTTGGTGGTTACTCTGAAACATACCACGATGATAATGGTAATAAACGCTCGCGTTGGGTGGGTACAAACGATGTCTTAGCCGTGCCTTACGACACACCTATTCCTGGTTATAAAAATGGCACAGTCAACACCCTTCGCTTGTGGAAATCAGCAGCGACAGACGAGTTTGATTTGGGCGAGTTTAATGCAGGTGACTATGCAGGTTCTGTGGCGCAAAAAAACAACGCCGAACATATTTCCATGGTGCTTTATCCCAATGATAGCAGCGAAAATGGTAAAGAGCTTAGGTTGCGTCAACAATACTTCTTGGCATCTGCCAGTATCAAAGATGTGCTTCGTCAGTGGGTTGAAATTCATGGTGATGATTTCAGTGAGTTTGCTGATAAGAATTGTTTTCAACTTAATGATACCCATCCCACGGTTTCCGTTGCTGAATTGATGCGTATTTTGATGGATGATTATCGTCTTGATTGGGATAAAGCATGGGCAATCACCAGCAAAACCATGGCATACACCAACCACACTTTGCTTCCCGAAGCCTTAGAACGTTGGTCTGTGCGTTTGTTTAGCCACTTGTTACCGCGTATTTTAGATATTATTTATGAAATCAATGCGCGTTTCCTCAAAGAACTCGCCAAGAAATATCCTGGTGATGTGGCTCGCCAACGCCGTATGTCTATCATTGAAGAAGGTGATGAACAGCAAGTGCGTATGGCATATTTGGCGATTGTCGGCAGCTTTTCCATCAATGGTGTGGCGCAACTGCATTCGGATTTACTTGTAGAAGGTTTGTTTGCTGATTTTTATGACTTATGGCCTGAGAAATTCAATAACAAAACCAATGGTGTGACCCAGCGCCGCTGGATGGCATGGTGCAACCCTTCATTGACCCAGTTGATTAACAAAAACATTGGTGACGGATGGATTACCCAACTTGATGAATTGCGCAAACTTGCACCTTTGGCAGATAAAGCTGCGTTTAGAAAGCAGTGGGCAACGTGCAAACGTGAAAACAAAGARGTTTTGGCAGCSATTGTACAAGARGAATGYGGKGTGACYTTTAGCCCTGATGCTATGTTTGATATTCAGGTGAAACGTATCCATGAATACAAACGCCAGCTGTTGAATGTCTTACACGTCATTCATTTGTATGACCGCATCAAACGCGGCGATACAGACAACTGGACCAACCGTTGTGTGTTGATTGGTGGCAAAGCTGCACCAGGTTATTACATGGCGAAGAAAATCATCAAGTTGGTGAACAGTGTTGCCGAAGTGGTCAACAATGACCCTGATGTCGGTGATAAACTTAAAATCGTATTCTTCCCCAACTACCGTGTTTCAGCGATGGAAAAAATCGCACCAGCAGCCGATTTATCTGAGCAAATTTCGACTGCGGGTAAAGAAGCATCAGGCACAGGCAACATGAAATTTATGATGAATGGCGCGCTGACCATTGGCACATTGGATGGCGCAAACATTGAAATTCGTGAAGAGGTTGGCGATGAAAACTTCTTCTTGTTTGGTTTAACCGCAGAAGAAGTAGAGCAAACACGTGGTCATTACCATCCCAATGCGATTATTGCAGCAGATGGAGACTTTCAGCGCGTGATGCATTTGTTGCAAAGNNKRCATTKWAAKCAAWKYGAGTTGGGTCTGTTTGATGATGTCATCGGCGCGATTCGTTGCGAAAATGACCCATGGTTAACGGCTGCAGACTTCCGCTCATTCATTGATGCGCAACAGGAAGCGGCTACCGCATATCAAGATAAAACCCAGTGGCTTAAAATGAGCATTTATAATACTGCATTCAGTGGTAAGTTCTCAACCGACCGCACCATGCAAGATTATAATCGGGATATTTGGGGCTTAACGCCAGTTACACCCAAACAGGCATAGTGATTCAATAAACCGCAATGTGCCGGACCCAGAGCCATTGCGGTGTTGTATGATTGTTTAGAGCTTGCCTAACGATGTTTATGAATATTCCAAATAAACACAGGCAAACCACAGGCAAAAAGTGCAAGCACGACACTTGAGGATGGCGGAAGGTCAAGGTATTCTGCTGCCATAATGCCCACAATAGAACCACAAATGGCAATAACCAAACTCTGCCATACAGGGCCATTCTTGTTGCCTTGCCATGCAGCTAAGGCAGGAAGCAGC
>NVSF01000074.1 GCA_002401135.1 Zetaproteobacteria bacterium | reverse complement strand
CCAGCATCCAAAACAACGATTTTATCCGCATTGCGAATGGTCGATAAGCGATGGGCAATCACCAGCACAGTGCGCCCGTGCATGAGTTTATCAATGGCTTGTTGCACAAGCCGTTCTGATTCGGTGTCTAAGCTACTTGTGGCTTCATCCAACACCAGAATAGGCGCATTTTTGAGCAAGGCTCTCGCAAGACTAAGACGCTGCCTTTGTCCACCAGAAAGAATCACACCGCGTTCACCAACCAAAGTGTCGTAACCATGTTCTAACTTCTCAATAAACTCATGGGCATTGGCAATTTTGGCAATTTCAATGACTTTATTCTTGTCTATATTTTCGTGACCATAGGCGATGTTGTTGAGAACAGTGTCATTAAAAAGTACGATTTCTTGAGTGACCAAAGACATTTGTGAACGCAGGTCATTTTGCGTCATATCCCTTAAATCATGCCCATCAATGCGAATACTTCCCTCTGTCGCATCCATAAAGCGCAACACCATGTTGGCGAGTGTGGTTTTACCCGCACCACTGCGTCCGACAAGAGCAACAATTTCACCAGCTTGAATGGTTAAGTTGATGTTTTTCAGTACAGGCCTGGAAGCATTGGGATAGGTTAAACATACATTTTCAAAGGTGATATTTTTGCTAAAGGGCTGCATAGATTTTGGATGTTCTGGGTCTTGAACAGCCATGGGGGAATCTAAAATATCAAAAATACGTTCTGCGGCTGATAAACCTTGCTGAATTTCATTATTGGCACTTGATAGTCGGCGAACAGGCTCATATAACATCAATAAAGACACGATAAATGCCATGAGCATACCTGCTGTTGCTTCACCATCGGCAACCCGAAGTCCACCATACAATAAGATGCCTGCAATACCCAAACCTGCTACCATTTCCATCACTGGTAATGATAAGGCTTGCACTTTGAGTGCTTTGATTTGGTGGGTCATGAAGTCTTTGGTGATAACTTTGAAGCGTTTTCGCTCATATTTTTCCATGCTAAACGCTTTGACCACACGAATGCCACCAATGGTCTCTTCAACCAAGCTGGACATATGCCCCATAGAGACTTGCCCATCATAACTGGCTTGTCGCATTTTTTGCCCAAAGCGAATGATAGGATAAACCATGATAGGAAACACAATCAGAGCAAGCAGAGCAAGCACCCAATCTTGATAAAAGATAACAGCCAATAAAAARATAATTGTCATCAAGTCACGCATTAAAGATGTTACAGTGGTGCTCACTGCACCTTGTAACAGGGTTACATCATAGGTGATGCGACCGAGCATTTCCCCAGTTTTTCTATGGGTGAAAAAGCTTAGAGATTGACCTGTGAGATGTGCATAAATTTGCTTGCGAATATCGTAAATAATGCGTTGTCCAATAAATGCCATAATCGTTGCTTGAACGTAAAAGGCTGTGCCTTTGATGATGTAAAGAAGAATAATGCCAACTGGAACCAAATAAATGTACATCTTATTTTTACCAGACAATACTTCATCAAGCATGGGTTGCATGACCCAAGCCAAGCCTGCGGTGCAAGCTGCCAATACTACCATGGCGGATACAGCAACCAGTAATTTGCCTTTATAGGGCATGAGAAATTGTAATAAACGACGGTACATAAAATCCTTTAAAGCCTAAGACTGAGGCATACGCAAGCGTTGCCCAACTTTGAGAGCTTGTTGTTTTAAATTATTCAGTTTGAGAATGCTGGAAACCGAGACACCATACTTTTTAGCAATGCTCCACAAGCTTTCCCCACGATTCACAGTATGCACTTGGGGTGCGATGTTATCCAACATTCCAAGRCGTGTGAAATASGTTTTGGTGGCTGTAAACATAGCTTTAGCAATGCCGCGTTGATGCTTCTTGGTGTTCAAGAGGCGTTCGCGTTTGGGGTTGGATATGTAATCCACTTCAACCAAGACACTGGGAATTTCTAATGCGGTAAGCACAGCAAAACGAGCATGTTTGGGTTTGCCATATTTAATAGGAAAGCCTTGTTTGAGTTGATCTAATATCAAATTTGCAAACATTTCCGAGCTATCTAAACCATCGCGTTTTGCCATGTCACCCAAAATATTGCGAATAAAAGGGTCTGTTACTTCTTCTTCAGGCATCACGCCGCCAATTAAATCCGATGCGTTTTCTTTGGCAGCAAGGGCTGCGGCAACGCGGTCAGGCGTTGCGCCTGCTTCAGACAACGTATAAACACTTGCGCCTTTAACATAACGCTGTGTCACAGCATCAGCATGAATACTAATCATCATGTCTGCACCTTCAGCGCGAACCTTTTTAACGCGAGCGCCCAGTTTTACAAAGTAGTCACCCGTACGAATCAGCACAGCTTTCATGCCAGGCTGGGCATTGATAAGTTTTGCCAGTTCTTTGGCGATGCCGAGAGTAACCTTTTTTTCATAAAGCTTGTTTGGGCCGATAGCACCAGGGTCTTCACCACCGTGCCCTGCATCCACTGCAATAATAATGTCATCATGTTTGGTTTGGGCTTTGTTTTGTGCAGATTTAATAATTTTTTTGCTTTTAGGGGTTAAATCAATGACAAGACGGTGAGGTTTACCTTTTGTTTTTTTCAGAAGAAAGGAGCGCGGTGACACACCTTTTTTTATATCAAGAACCAATCGCGTGATGCCTCCTTTTTGCTTGCCATGACGAATAGATAACAACACGGGGTCAGGTAAGTTTAGCTGAGAAACTTTGGCGTTCATGCGTGTGTTTTTCAGGTCAATGACAATACGTTCGGGGTTATGTAGTTGAAATAAATCGTATTGAACTTGGTGGGATAGATCGAAAACCAAGCGCGTGTGGTCGGGCGCTGTCCACATGCGAAGATCATTAATGGATGTTAGAGCATGTGCAGATTGCAGGGTAAGACAACAGGATACAAGCAGTAGAAAGCAAAGCTTTAAAGGCTGTGCGCACTTGGTTAGTATGTTGTATCGAACCATATGTAGCTGTCTCCATTATTTATATAGATAGGGTATTGTGCATAGCGTAGCCGAAATTGAAAGCATTACACTTCTTGTATTGACAGGTGACAATATATTTATACATTTCGATATATGTCGAATAATAGAATTGATAATATTGAAAGTATGGCTTTAAAGTTTAAAGCATTATCAAACCCTGCTCGATTGCGCCTATTTGAGGAGCTTACACGCTGTTGTGAGCTTGGTGCAGTGTGTGATATGCAGCGATGCGTGGGTGAGCTTGCTGGCATTGTTGATATTGCGCCGTCTACACTGTCGCATCACCTTAAAGCACTGCATCAAGCAGGGCTTATTGAGATGCAACGCGCAGGAAAAAATATGATGTGCAGTGTGGATATGAAAGTTTTGGACAATTTATACGACTATYTTAAACAATTGCCCCATAAGGAGAAACTATGAGCGAACAGAAAAATATGGATGAAGTACGTCAAAATGTGCGGGAAAGTTATGCCAAGGTTGCTGAAGCTAGCAATGATGGCGCTTGTTGTGGCGAAGTTGCAAGCTGTTGTGGGGTGTCCGATGATGATGCCATTAACACACTTATTTCCACACGTTTAGGTTATTCTGAAGCTGATTTAGATATTGTTCCCGAAGGTGCAGACATGGGCTTAGGTTGCGGCAATCCGCGAGCAATCGCCTCCCTTCAAGAAGGTGAAACTGTTGTCGATTTGGGYAGTGGTGGTGGATTTGATGCGTTTTTATCTGCACGTGAAGTGGGYGYGTCGGGCAGGGTGATTGGTGTGGATATGACGCCAACCATGATTTCAAAAGCACGGAAAAATGCTGAAAAAGGTGAGTTTAGCCAAGTGGAGTTTCGCTTGGGAGAAATTGAGCATCTTCCCATTGCAGACAACACGGCTGACATCATTATTTCCAACTGTGTGATTAATTTATCGCCGAATAAACAGCAGGTGTTTAACGATGCTTTTCGTGTGTTGAAATCAGGCGGTCGTTTGGCTATCTCTGATGTGGTGGCAAGCGCAGAAATGCCTGAAAAGATGAAGAATGACCCCGTGCTTCATGCAGGTTGTATGGCGGGTGCTGAATTGRTTGGYGACATTGAAGAAATGTTGCAACGTGCAGGTTTTATAGACATCGCTATTACACCTAAAGATGAGTCGCGCGAATTTATTAAAGATTGGGCGCCGGGAAGTGGTGTTGAAGACTATGTGCTGTCTGCATATATTGGTGCAATTAAACCATAAGGACTTCAATATAACATGCGTTAGGCTCATCGCGTTTGAGCCTGACTTGCATGTTGGCGTTAAAGTTGCTATATATATGAGTATGTTGATTTTAACGCGAAAAGAAGGTGAAACCATCACCATAGGTGAAGATATTCAAATTAAAGTGYTGGCAGTGCAGGGCGGCAAGGTTCGTTTAGGCATTGAAGCGCCAAGAGAGGTTTCKGTGAACCGTGAAGAGGTTTTGCAGCGGGGTGAAGCAGCGAAAAAGCCCGAGTAGTCTACTTGGGTCTTAGATGCCCTCGCCATGAAACACAGTACCATCGGCAAACACCGCAGTGCTGAGGTATTTTTCACCACCATCAGGAAATATACAAACAATCGTGCCTGATTGACCTTGTGCGGCGAGTTCTTTCGCCGTATGAATTGCGGCAGCCAAAGCGCAGCCACATGATTGACCGCACAATATGCCTTCTTCTGAAGCGAGCCGTTGTGTGTATTCATAGGCATCTTCTGTGCTAATACCGAGTTTGGTATCAAAGACATGTTCATCATAGATTTCAGGAATAATACTTGATTCCATGTGTTTTAAACCCTCAATACCATGGAAAGGCGAGTCGGGCTCTGCGGCAATGATTTGGATATTTTTGTTTTGAGCTTTGAGGTAGCGACCCGTGCCAACCAATGTACCTGATGTGCCAAGGGATGCGATAAAGTGAGTCACTTCACCGTCGGTATCGTGCCAAATCTCTGGACCTGTTGACTGTTCATGTGCCTTGGGGTTTTCTGGGTTGTTGTATTGGTCAGGTTTGAAATATATGTCAGGATTTTCTTCATAAAGCTTTCGTGCCATTAAAATAGCACCATCTGAGCCTTCTAAGGGGTCGGAAAACACCAGTTCAGCACCAAAAGCACGACACATACGTTTACGTTCTTCAGACACATTGGCAGGCATGATCAACCTAACCTTGTAACCCATTGATGCACCAATCATGGCAAGAGCAATACCTGTGTTACCCGATGTAGAATCAAAAATAATCTTATCTTTGGTGAGTTTACCTGACTGAATACCTTGTTTAATCATCCACAATGCTGGGCGGTCTTTCACTGAGCCGCCTGGGTTGTGGCGCTCAAGCTTGGCAAGGATTTTGATGTTTTGTGGTAAGTTTTTAGTGATGTTTGTGATGCGCACCAAAGGYGTGTTGCCAATAAGTTCAAGAATAGTCGGGTAGTTCTGTGGCAAAATCATCTCCGTATCATTAAATGCCGCGTATTTTCTATGTTTGTTTGGTGATAGGCAAGGTTTAATCCATTAAAATGGTGCTCTCGACTGGCATCATATATTTAATGTAACTGTTTGATATAAAATAAATAATGTATATTTATGTTAGGTTGTGTACTGTAATTTATACTGTTAAAGATTTTTTGATTTACCTTCTCCACTTTTTGGCACAGAGAGAGCATTTAAAACAAAGTCTCCCCATGGGGCACGAGATGTTAAGCTTGCTAAGCGTTCACGAATTGCACCTATAAGGATTTGTGTGGTATTCATATTAATAAAATCTTTATCCTTCTTTGTTAACTTATCAACAGGCTTGTTAAGTTGAAAAACAGAAAAAACGGTAATTTCAAAATCATATGGATAGTTAAAACTTTCATCTTTATCTAAAAATACAGTCATTTCAATCCCTATTGAAGTTTCTTCACCTTCAATTTTGTTTCGCTTAACATCAACAGATGCTTTAATAGTAACCTCTTCGCCTGATGAGACRTGTTCAGGGTTSGTTTTCACAAYCTGAATGGGAAAAATTAGTTGTTTAATATCTATCCGCATGATTCAAGCCTATATTGATGTTCTTCAAAATTGAGTGTTCCTGATGTTTTAAGCCAGGCGTTACTTTGTTCTTTAGTTTTATGCTGATGAAAAAACGTATCAAAGTGAACTTTAGAAGCTCTAGGGCATATGTTTATTTGTAAATCAGCATCAATTGCATCTGAGAGCTTGACTAAGCTTTCAATCGTAAGATTAGAGTCGCCACGCAAAACTTTTGTAATGTATGCAGGGCTGGAACTAATTTTTTTAGCTAAATCTGCCTTAGACATATTTAATTGATCCATCCTGCGTGAGATTGTGATTGCAGCATTTATTTTTTTATCTTCTGCAATATATTCTAGGTCTTGATCAAGGTTGTCGTACCAGTTTAAAGAATTATTTTTCATTTTTCTGTAACCTCTAATTTTCCTTCTTTTTTTGCTTTATGATAATTGTCTCTTACCGAGACTGCTTTTTTTACTGCACTTTGGGCGACTTTAGGTGTCTTTTTTATATAGCCATTTGTAAGTATGATTTTTCTACCGTCAATAAAACAAAGAATACGTAACTTTCCTTTTATAAACTCCCATATTTTATCATTTTTATCAACCTCATGAAACAAACTCGCAGTTAAGCCATTCCGACCCAAGCTTGCATACCGTTTAAATAGTGAACGAACACCTTTAGCACTCTTTGAAGTTTCTTTTGGCTGTTCAGCTAAAAAACATACTATGGCAGTATCATTTTTAGATTTACTGTTTACCAAAACATCACAGACATCTCTATTACCTTTATGAATAATCAATAGTTTCATTATTAACCTATAAGTTAACTAACAAGGCAAACTATAAACAGTAATATTAAGTTATGAAAGCTTTTCTTGTTTGTGTATTTTATAGGCTCACCCTATTTATTTGTTGTTGGCTTGGAAAGGTATTTAACAAACGTACTTTATAGTCTTAAATTTTGTACTGAAATAGCCTTATTTATTGTTTAATATTTAAATTGCATTATTGGAGAAATCATTAGCCTCATTCAATTAATTATTGAAGGGGCTGGTAAAAGATGGGGAAATTAAATGATATTGCTTTGGCTGAAGAGGCGTTGGATATAGTTGTTTTAAGGAAAATCGAAACACTAAAAATTGCAAGATCCATTCACCTGAAAAAGGGTTCTGTGAACTCTTTTTGGAAAACCCAAGAGGCACTTAATATGTGGACGCGCATGCTTAAACACGTTTCTGTTTCAGCTTTTGATTTTGATAATCCTGATTATTTGACTGTTCCTGAGAATGTAACATCTCTTGAACGGTCTGTTCAATCAACTCAGCGCGAAGTTCGGGAGATAACTTTCTGTTCCCTTCAATCGCACGAGAATCAACAGCAGCCGTAGCAGCTTTCCTTACTGAATCAAGTTCTTGTTCTGATAGAACAATTGATTCAATAACTGATTTTACAGCTTCTTTTTGGCGTAGGGTTAATAGCCTGAATTTATTAAGCATTTCTTTTTCTTC
>NVSF01000073.1 GCA_002401135.1 Zetaproteobacteria bacterium | reverse complement strand
AAATTCCCCTGCTTTCTCACACGTCGCATACCTTGGCAGCCCGCCACCCCAGCGCCTTGTAACAAACGCATACATACTGTCTCTGCTTGGTCTTCCAAATGGTGTCCCAAAACAAGGTTGAAACATTGCGTTTCGTCTGCCAAATCAGAAAAAGCAGCATAACGTAATTGTCGTGATTCCGCTTCAATGTTTTGCTTTGGTTTTTGCAGCGTCTTACAATAAAATGGGATACCCCAAGCCTCAGCACGTTGCGCCAACGGCACAACTTGTTTTGCCGACAACGCAGACCAACCATGATCAATATGCCACGCAGACACAGCATAACCTTCAGCTTTGAAGTAGTGCAATAATGCTGTTGAATCTGCTCCACCCGACCATGCAACCGCCAGTGTATTGGGCAACACTTTTAGCGCCTGCTTGGGTAAGTTAAAAAAAGTGTCCGTATTACTCACTTCCAGCGCGGCAGCCCATCTTGATAAATACGCTGCGCCACAGCGCTATCTTCATCCAAAAGCTCATAAATTTCTGTGTCCATGCCCGCAAGTGCTGGGCGACCTGAACGAATAAAAATATAAACACGCTCACCATCACCGCGTGGGCGAACACAAACCACTTTCAAACCTTTGCTTGGTATTCTGTATTCTGAAAGCACTGCCTGTGCATCAGCAGATGTTGGATAAAACTCTTTGACCACAGATTTATTTTGCATGGATGACACAAACTCACTCAACGCTTGCGAAGTGAGTGCAAAACCACTGTTGTACAAAAGATATTCCGCATGACCTGTGCCGCTTTCAATCTTATCCACACGCACACTACCCAGCGGCAATTTTCGCAACTTCTGTTCTTTATAAGTCATCAGCCGACCGACACCGACATCACGCGAAACTCCCGCATCAGCCTGAGATACAGACAAGCTAAACGCCAGTGTAAATGAGCCCAAATCTTTGTTTTTATGTCTGATAAAGTCCCAACTTCCCAGCAAAGCAATACACATGGAAACTGCCGGCATGTTCGAGACATCTCTATCTTCAGAAACATTAATATACCAATCCTTCATTTGCACTTTTATAAGGTTGCCTGTATGCAAAAGCTCACGAATACTGCCCCGCAAAAAACAACCTGATGCAGAAACCTGATCTAAAAAAACATGATCCTCTTTATCAATCACTTTAAGAATACCCGGTAAAAAATATTTATTCAAAAAAGCAACGCGATCTTTCACCATCAATGTCATACCAGACAAATAATCGGACCACTCGATACGTAAACACCCTTGTTTACTCGCCAAAGCACTTCCACTGTGCAGTGAACATTGCGTATCCAGTTGAAAATAAACCAAATCACCATTTTCATATGCTTTACGCATTAATTTAATTGATTCCGAACCTCGCTGGTCTTTGATAATTGATTTTGTTTTATTCAACCAAAGCGACTCTTGTTTACGCCGCTCCGCCTCAACTTTTACATCTTCTTCAAAAACACGAAATGCATTAAGCACAACCTCACCTTGAAGCCATGGGCTACCCGTTGGTTTTGGTTTTTTCTTATTCGTGGCTTGTTCGCGCAAAGCCAATAACCACCCTGCAACGGGGTGTTCACCTTTAGCGGATTCAAGAAGCTTAACAACTGCTGCTGGTAATTTTTCAGGTCTGGTAATCAGCGCATCAAGTTTTTTAGCATCTTGCACCCACTGCATCCAAATACCTTGCTTGGTTTTTTGAGCCAAAGACCACAATGATAACCTTGCCCAGCTACGCTTGAGCATATGTTCGCCCATCCGCTCTTTGGCAACCAAAGCAAGAATACCTGCTTCGTTCCTTACACCAATTTTTTCGCGAACCTCTCGCATACGCGGCAGCAAGCCTGGGTCTAAACCATACGCAGAAATAACCGACTGTGCGTCTGCAAGCAAATTGGTATCAGGCTGTTGATATAAAAACGCCATCGGTGTTGCAGGAATAATCATGGTTTCATAAGTGGCAATCCGTGTCATTTCAACTGCGCCATCAATATGCTGCTTTAAGAAAGCGCGCAATGCCCAGTCGTATAGACCACCAAGCACAGACACCATGATTCTATCATTGTGTAGCGCATGTTTATTCGACAAACCACCAATCGCTGTACGAATAAGCCTGAGTATCAATATGTTCACTGCAGGTACCCAAGGTGCAGAATCAAGCTTATCCTGCTCCCAGGATTGTTCCCACATGCCATTTAAAGCATCCAACAGAGCAACGCCACCAAACTTATCAGCACACCAATGGTGTAAAAGTGTGATAGGTAAATGCGGATATAGTGCTTGCAAGTGTTTGAACATAGCCCGTGAAACTGGTGTCATTTTTGGTAGTTGATGTGCAGAAACCTTAACCCCATCAATCATGTATTTCACAGAATACTCATGCAAACGTTTGACCGCGTTTACAAAAATAAATGAAAGCTGGGGGTCTATCGCATAAGGTACATATTCGCGTGCATCTTCACCAGGAACACACAAGGGCAAACGCCTCGCATCCACACGGCAACGCTTTGCTGCACTCTCACCCTGCATCAAAATTGGGCGGTACCAACTCCAACGGTATTCAAAATAATCAGGTGACAACATGCCTTATGCTCCTTAAAAGTATTACAAAAATTCAATATATTGTTAGATTACGCCACAAGGATTGATAAAATAATGGTAAATTGCAATGTTTACCACGCACAACAAGGCTTTTTAACATTGAAAATCACAACCATAATCTATGCTTTTTTACTGCTTCTCCCAAGCATAAGCCATGCCACAAGCAAGCAGTTTCCCGTATTGGTTACGCTCCCGCCCTTATCTGGTCTGGTCTTACTACTTGCACCCAACACAAACGTCCAATGCCTGCTGCCCAACAATGCTGACCCACATCACTTTCAACTCACGCCCAAACAAGTGGATAGCCTGCAACAAACAAGTTTACTGATTCGTTCGCCACGTGATGACCAGTCTTGGGCTATGCTTCAAGCTGATGTTCCCAGTTTTAGTTTGTGGGAAGGTCATCATGAAAAGCAACAAATACACCGCCATCATCACAATGAAACACATGCTTGGCTCAACCCTAAACGTGTTGCATCTGAGCTGCCTCATTTGGTAGAAGCGTTAATTCAATCGCGTCTCGTTAGCGAACAAGACATTCAAGCCCAACTCAAACCTAGCCAACAACAAGCTCAAAACATATGGCAACAATGGGAACGTTTGGTCATAACATACAATCTCAAGCAGCGCGGCATCATGATGCAGCATCCATCATGGCAAGGTCTGTTTGAAGCCTTGGGCGTACCCATTCGTGGTGTATTGGAATCGGCGCAACATGGTCAAGAATATGGGCCTCGCAAACTTGAAAAGGCATTAAAAGTGTTAAAAGAAAACCCTCAAACCCTATTGATTGCCGATAGTAATCACAGCAATCGTGCGCTGACTTGGCTGCAAAAGCATAGCGGCAATACCATCATTTTATTGGATGCTTTGGGCACATGTGGCGAAACATGGCAAAGCTTCATGCAACGCAACCTTAAAGCATTCAGCAAAATCACGGGGGAAACACCATGACCCAACCTGTGGTTCACCTTTCGCATATCGGCTTTGGCTCAGACAAAAAACCAGTGTTGGAGCATCTATCGCTTGAAGTTGGCTCAGGGCATTTCATGGGTATTATTGGTCCGAATGGTGCTGGGAAAAGTACACTTTTATCCATTATTGCAGGTTTAATCAAACCCAGCGCCGGGCATATTGACTTGTTCGGCAAATGTTTAAACCGACGCACACGACAAAAGCTACAACGTGATTTAGGCTATTTACACCAAGTTCAAAGCAAGCTGCCCGACATTCCATTGCGTGTACGTGACGTGGTCGCTATGGGTTTAAGCAGCTACAACACATCATTGCTTCAAGGGCTTTTTACCAACAAAAAAGCTGACCACGATAAAATCACCCATGCTCTTGATTTGGTGGAAATGACAACCCATCAAGATGCAGATTTCCGCAGGCTCTCGGGCGGGCAACAACAACGTGTTCGTCTGGCTAGAGCCTTGGTTCGCCAACCTAAACTCTTGCTTTTAGATGAACCTTCCGCCGCTCTTGATAGCCGCCATCAAGAAAAGCTTTATCAACTGCTGCGCAAGCTTTGCGATGAACAAGGTATGACGGTGTTGATGGTTGAGCACGACATTGCAGCCATCACATCCTATGTCGATTCTGTGGCATGTTTGAACAAAAACATCCATTACCATGCTAAAAAAGGCGATACTATTCCTGATGAAGTATGGCGCGAGATGTATGGCGACCATGTGAACATCGTGGCGCATGATGCAAGCTGCATTGGTTGCGCTCCCGCTGCTAAACATAGTTCTCACGGACATCACCATGATTGATTTCCTCAACGCTTTTTTTAATAGCCCCGTCATGGCTGGTGCATTGTTTCCCGCCCTTTTGATTGCCGTGGTCACATCATCCATGTCCATGTTTGTCTTAGCGCATCGTTTATCATTTTTGACTGTGGGCGTTTCCCATGCTTCATTGGCAGGGCTTGGCATTGCCGTCACGCTCAGCCTCCCTTTACTGCCGACTGCCGCTGTCACCGCTGTCGCCGTCGCACTACTCCTTGCCATCATGCCGAGTAGACAAGGTATCAACGAAGATGCAGGCACTGGCGTATTGTTTGCAGGCAGTATGGCGTTGGGCGTGATGTTAATATCCAATGCCAACAGTTATGAAGTCGATTTATTTGGTCTTTTATTTGGCAATATTCTCACCGTATCTGAGCAAGACACCACATGGATCACATGGGGCAGCTTGTTTGTATTGCTTGCCTTGCTCATCTGGGCAAAAAGCTGGTGGAGCATGGCATTTGACATGGTTACAGCCAAAGCTTCAGGCATTGCAACATCGAAATTGCGCTTAATTTTATATGGTGTTATTGGTTTAACCGTGGTGATGTGTGTCAAACTTGCAGGTATTGTGCTCACCACGGGTTTATTGGTTTTACCCGCTGCATGTGCTTGGTTTTGGGGGCGTTCGATGTTGAGTCTTTGGGCGCTCAGCTTCACTTTTTCCATCATCGGAACATTGGGCGGTTTGATGTGGTCATACCAATACGATTTACCGTCGGGAGCGTCCATTATCGCCATGTTGTGCCTTCTTTTTATTGGCAGCTGGTTCGCTTCATGGTTAAAACATCACGTATTCGAGGTATCGCATGACTTTTAAATATCCTGATTTTGACTATATTCAAGCGATTGAAGATACCAAAGTGTATGATGTTGCCATCAAAACACCGCTCAATGCTGCACCCAAACTTTCAGCACGCTTGAACAATCATATCCTGCTCAAACGTGAAGATTTACAACCTGTATTCTCATTCAAACTTCGCGGTGCATACAATAAAATCGCCAACTTATCTGATGAAGAAAAAGCCAAAGGTGTGATTTGCGCATCGGCTGGCAAYCATGCCCAAGGTGTTGCCATGAGCGCGCAGAAGCTCGGTATTGCAGCCACGATTGTGATGCCTGAAACTACACCCGACATCAAAGTCTCGGCTGTGGATGCAATGGGTGCAAATGTGGTGTTGATTGGTGATTCTTATTCTGATGCTTTGGTTCATGCTGAAGTCTTGTGTGATGAAAATGGCTACACYTTTATTCACCCCTACGACAATGAACTGGTCATTGCAGGGCAAGGCACAGTCGGCAAAGAGCTTCTGGCACAATCGAACAAAGACATCGATGCCGTATTTATCCCCATCGGAGGTGGTGGTTTGGCGGCGGGTATTGCAGCCTATTTCAAAGAAAAATCGCCGCACACCAAGTTGATTGGTGTCGAACCTACGGATTCAGCAGCCATGTACGAGTCTATCAAAGCCAATCAACTGGTCACTTTAGACCAAGTGGGTATCTTTGCTGACGGTGTTGCTGTCAAACAAGTGGGCGACATCACCTTTGATTTATGTCGTAAACATTTGGACGAAGTCATCTTGGTCGATACGGATGAAACGTGCGCTGCCATCAAAGATATTTACGATGAAATCCGTGCCATTGTTGAGCCTGCGGGTGCATTGGCATTGGCAGGTCTGAAAAAACATGTGAAACGCGAAAATGTTTCAGGGCAAACATTGGTGGCGATTAACAGTGGTGCGAATATGAACTTTGACCGCTTGCGCCATGTCTCCGAACGCGCTGAATTGGGTGAACGCAGAGAAGCATTATTTACTGTGGAAATCCCTGAACAAGCGGGTTCATTTTTAGACTTTTGCAATCATTTGGGCGCATACAATGTCACTGAATTTAACTACCGCATGTGCAGCCGCAATAAAGCTTATGTGTATGTTGGCGTTGCCATCAAACATGGTTCTCAAGCCGACCAAATCACCCAAGAATTACGCGCTTTGGGTTATAACATCACCAGCCTGATGGACAATGAAGCAGCCAAACTACATTTAAGGCATTTGGTGGGTGGCAAGTCAGTGGATGTACAAAACGAACATTTGTATCGCTTTGAGTTCCCCGAACGACCACGCGCATTGTTGGAYTTYTTRACCAAACTTGCAGGGCGTTGGAATATWTCMYTGTTCCATTAYCGTAAYCATGGTGCGGCATTTGGGCGTGTTTTGGTTGGTTTTGAAGTRCCYGAYAGTGATGTTAGCGACTTCCATACTTTCCTTGATGATGTGGGTTACACTTTTGTCGATGAAAGCGATAACCAAGCTCTAAAACTGTTCCTATAAATGTCGGATAAAGCTTGGGAGCAACAGCATGTGTGGCATCCTTACGCCGCTATGCCCAACCCCAATCCTGTCTATCAAGTGGCATCAGCCAATGGTGTTCACCTCACTTTAGATAACGGGCAACAAGTGATTGATGGCATGAGCTCATGGTGGTCAGCTATTTATGGCTACAATGTGCCAGAACTCAACCAAGCCATTGAAAAGCAGCTCAAAGACATGGCGCATGTGATGTTTGGCGGCTTAACCCATCAACCTGCCATGGATTTAGCCAAAACCTTAATCGACATCACCCCCAGCAACTTGCAACATGTCTTTTTCGCCGATTCAGGCTCAGTTGCCGTTGARRYTGCCMTRAAAATGGCATTACAATACTGGCAAGGGCAGAACAACGGGCAAAAGACCAAGTTTCTCAGCCTTACCCACGCTTATCACGGCGATACCYTWGGCGCGATGAGCGTCTGCGACCCTGAAAACAGTATGCACCATCTCTACAAAGGTTTATTGCCTACACACATTTTTGTGCCGCCAAACATCCAAGACTTACGCAYMGCYTTTGCCMAACAYCATCAMSARCTTGCCGCCATGATTRTTGAGCCYATYRTCCAAGGTGCAGGTGGCATGTTGTTTTAYSMTGCCGAAGTATTGGCTGAAATCCGCRRSCTTTGTGATGAAYATRAYGTATTGCTGATTGCTGATGAAATTGCCACAGGTTTTGGGCGCACAGGCAAATTGTTTGCTTGTGAACATGCAGGTATTACGCCCGACATCTTATGCTTAGGCAAAGCATTAACAGGCGGCTACATGACCCTTGCCGCCGT
>NVSF01000072.1 GCA_002401135.1 Zetaproteobacteria bacterium | reverse complement strand
CCGCAGACCTATCATCGTCTGCCTGACATGGTCAAAGAGATTCGCCGCGATCGCGTGCGCATCACTGAAATTGATATGCCTGAAATTGAGAAGTTTGACCATCTTCCCAAGCCAAAGGTTGAAGGCTTAACAGGATATGTGACCATCATGGAAGGCTGCGATAAGTTTTGCACATTTTGCATTGTACCCTACACACGTGGTGCTGAAATTTCACGTCCACCAGAAGATATTTTAAAAGAATGCGAACAATTGATTGAGGCAGGGGCAAAAGACATCTCTTTGCTGGGGCAAAATGTAAATGCCTACCATTGTGACAATGCTGACGGTGACGAAGTTGGTTTTGCTGAACTATTACACTTGGTCGGCGAGCTTGAAGGCATGGAAAGATTACGCTTCTCCACATCCCATCCTATGGAAATGACCACGGAACTTTGTGAAGCCTTTGCGGAAATCCCTGCATTGATGCCGTATTTACATTTGCCCGTGCAATCAGGCTCGAATGATATTCTTAAAGCCATGCACCGAGGGCATAAACGCGAAGATTATTTCAGAGCCATTGAAGAGCTTAGATTACACACACCTGATATTGCGCTGTCATCCGACTTTATTGTGGGTTTCCCTGGTGAAACAGAAGAAGACTTTGAGTTGACACTCGACTTGGTTCGTAAAGTAGGTTACGACTCTGCATTTTCCTTTAAATACTCACCGCGCCCAGGCACACCCGCAGCCAAAGCTGAAGATGATGTACCTGAAGCGATTAAAGATGAGCGTTTGCAGCGTTTGCTTGCTTTGCTTAGAGGGCAATCGCGCGAACGCATGGAACAACAAGTGGGCAAAATATTGGATGTATTGATTGAGGGCAAGAGTAAAAATGATGGCGATTTGCGAGGCCGAACCCCTGATTTTCGCATCGTTCATTTCAAAGCCAACCCTCGTTTGATTGGACAAACCATGCCTATCAAGATTACGGAAGCATATAATATGTCTTTGCGCGGCGAACTTATCATTGAAGACTAAAATTAAAGAGCCTGTTTTATTTGAATGCACAGAGCTTAATACAGCAGCATTGGCACTATTTTGTGGTRCWGATAATCAACACATCAAAAAAATTGAAGCAACTTTTGCTGTCACGCTGCGTGGTCAAATGGGCAAATGGTTTATTTTGGGTGAGCAGGCGGATAATGCTGTGCTTGCACTTGAAGAGCTGAGGCAGCAAGTCAGTAATGGACATATGGAAAGGCAGGGCGTGGACGATATGTTGCGCGAATTTCGGAGTGGTAGCATGGCAGAAGAAACATACGATGAAAAAATGAATGCAATCGTGTTGTCGGCAGGTCGGCGCAATATTCAGGGTAAAACACCCAACCAACGCAAATATATACAAGCTATTGCCGATGAAACATTAACGATTGGTGTTGGTCCTGCGGGTTGTGGTAAAACGTATTTGGCGGTGGCTCATGCCGTGGTTGCCTTGCAAAGTCAGCAGGTTGAAAAGATTATTTTAACGCGACCTGCCGTAGAAGCAGGCGAGAATTTAGGTTTTTTACCTGGCGATTTGCAGCAAAAAGTTGACCCCTACTTGCGCCCATTATTTGATGCGCTTTCGGACATGATTGGYGCTGAAAARATGGCARCSATGATGGAGCAAGGTSTGATYGAAATTGCACCKTTGGCWTAYATGCGYGGGCGMACMTTGAATGATGCKTTTGTCATTCTTGATGAAGCRCAAAAYACCACCAAAGSACAAATGAAGATGTTTCTCACGCGCCTTGGTTTYGGCTCAAAAATGGTGGTGACAGGYGATGCWACRCAAGTGGAYTTRCCCAACRTYAAAGACAGTGGTTTGCTTCATGCCTTGTCCGTATTAAAGGGTGTGAAAGACATTGGTGTGTGTGAATTGAGCAGTGAAGATGTGATTCGCCATCGTTTGGTGGAGAGCATCGTTAAAGCATACGACAAACATGATTGAAATTGTTATTGATGAAGGTTTAAAAGTTGATGTTTCACATGATTTTGTGCGAGAAGCAGTCGAAAAGTCATGTTTTTTGGCAAAAAGCATCAAAAAACCATCTGTTTGCATACGTTTTGCAGCCAATGATATTGTGCAACAATTGAATGCAGAGTGGCGAAATCAAGATAAAGTAACCGATGTGTTATCCTTTCCTATGCAAGAAGCAGGCAGCTTGGATGCGTCTGAAAGTTTGGGTGATATGATTTTAGCCATGCCTTTTGTGCGTGATGAAGCCAAGCGTTTGGATGTGGCGGAAGATGCACATATTTATCATTTGATTGCACATAGCACGCTTCACTTGTTAGGTTATAATCATATGTTAGATGCTGATGCAGAAAAAATGCAACGTTTGGAGAATGTCATCATGGCAAAACTGGGCTTGCATAAACCGTATTCTGAGTGGAATTAAATGTCTGAATTTAAAGAGAAAATTAGAAAAAGATTATTGCATTGGCTGCGCCCTGGCGAAAGCGAGGAAGAGTTGCTGACGATTGTACAAAATGCACCCTTCATCCGCTCGGATGAACAGCGCCGCATGTTGATTCAGGCTGTTGAGTTTCACGATACTCGTGTGCGTGAAATCATGACCCCACGCTCGCACGTCACCTCTATTGATATTGGAATCTCGGCTAAAGATTTGGAGCAAGTAATATTGAATGCGACAGTGACCAGGTTGCCTGTGATTGATGGCGATTTGGATCATATAGTGGGTGTGGTTCATTTATGGGACTTGTTCGCCAAAAAAATCAAAAAAGAACCGATTATACTCAAAGATATGGTGCGTCCATGTCAACAAATATCTGAATTGCAACGGGTGTCTGGACTGCTATCGGAGATGAAAGAAGGCAGTCATATTGCGATTGTTCAAGATGAATTTGGCGGCACGGCAGGCATTGTAACCTTATCTGACTTACTCGAAGAAATTGTGGGTTTGATTGCCGAAGACCATTCTGAAGAAGCTTCTGAAATCAAACAAACGGAAGATGGAAAGTTTGATGTGGTGGCGAGGGCGCATATCGAAGAATTGGCAGAAGCGATGGGAAAAGAGCTACCTGAAGGCGGCTTTGATACGGTGGCTGGCATGATTACCCATGAGCTTGGGCGTATTCCGTTGCGTGGTGAGCGTGTGCATGTTGCAGGTTTGGACATTGTGATTGCTGAGGCAGACCCAAGGCGCATTATTCGCGTCTTAATCACCCCATAACACTAAAAAGACAACAGTATGCAAGACTTAAGCCTCATCGAAACCATCACCAGCATTATGGCAGCTTGGCTGCTGTTGGTTGGCGTGAGTTATTGGGCGCACCGTCAATCCTTGGGGCTTTCKAAAGACATTTTATGGGCATCGGTGCGCGCACCCTTGCARTTGYTATTGTTGGCGCTGGTCTTGCAYTGGTTGTTTGATATTCGCTCGCATTGGGGGCAAGCAGGCATCATATTTGCCTTTGCCATTTTTGCAGGGCACAACGCAGCAGCATTTTATTCGCGCTTTCAACATGCTTGGATTGCCTCAACTTTGGCATTGGTAGTTGCATGTGCGGTAACACTTCCATGGTTGGTTATAGTGGGCGCATTTGATAATGATTCAAGGTCAATTATTCCTTTGGGTAGTATGATTGTAGCCAATGGTATGAATGCTATTTCAATCATGTATGAGCGTTTAAAACCTGTGGCTGGGGCAAAAGCGGCAACGCTGAAAGAAGGCTTGAGAACAGCTATGATTTCACCCATCAACACACTAAAAGTGGTGGGTTTGGTGCATATGCCAGGTATTTTCGTAGGCATGATTTTAGCAGGTAGCACAGTGTTTGCAGCGGCATCCGCACAACTGGTGGTATTGTATATGATTGTTGCATCAAGTTTCACAGCATGTGTGGTGAGTTTTTTATTGGTCAAACATTTTAATAAAGGTGTGGTGGGGTCTTAGCATGAACAACAAAATTGCAGTCATGGCATCAGGTAAAGGTAGTAACTTACAAGCCATTTTGGATGGCATAGCCAAAGGCGAATGTTCTGCTCAGGTGGAAGTGGTGATTTGTAATAAAGCTGATGCAGGGGCTTTGCAGATTGCCAAAGATGTGGGTGTKCCGAATGTGCATTTTGTGAACCCCAAAGCTTATGATGACCGCGAAGCTTATGACAAGGCATGTGCTAATATTATTCAAGCCTCAGATTGTGTGTTGATTGTGCTGGCAGGTTATATGCGCATTTTATCCGCATCATTTATTCAAGCATTCCCTAATCAAATTATCAATATCCATCCATCATTATTACCAGCTTTTAAAGGTGCTGATGCGGTGGGTGAAGCATTAAAGGCTGGGGTAAAGGTATCGGGGTGCACTGTGCAYTATGTCACAGAAGAGCTGGACAGTGGTGTTATTCTGGCGCAAGCTTGTGTGCCTGTTTTCGATGGTGACAATTGGCACAGCTTACACCAGCGTATYCAGRTTGAAGAGTATAAGGTTTACCCAAGCGTTGTGCATAAGCTTATAAMAGACTTTTTNGCAGCATCTTGAGGTTCATTYNNACAGTTTAGTCYTTTTTAGACAAGGAGAGGTTATGTTAAAATTGATTGCGGTGCTCATGCTGTTGGTGCCAGTCGCAGCATTTTCTGCTTCTGTGGGTAAAACAGTTAATTTTGCGGCTTTCCAA
The DNA here is from genome assembly GCA_002401135.1 of Zetaproteobacteria bacterium. Lineage (GTDB taxonomy): Bacteria > Pseudomonadota > Zetaproteobacteria > Mariprofundales > Mariprofundaceae > Ghiorsea. The sequence continues at coordinate 2,965 of NVSF01000072.1, read as the reverse complement.
AGGTTAGATACGAGCTCTGAGTTTGAAGGTGTGGTTGAAGGTTCATTGATACCCTTCTTAACTGCGATGAGTGATAAAAAAATGTTGTCGATTATTCATRCCGAAGGTGCATTTGATGGTGATATCATTACATTGCAAACTAGTGTGCTTCATCATAATGATGGTGATCTCGGGGATTATGGTATTGATTGCCAACTAAGCTTTACTGAAGATATAGACTCTGGTGAGTCATATTATTCCTTGGGCGGGGTTTGTCGTATTCAACGCGTTGGTCGTGGTAAAAGCAATAAACATGTTTTGGTTATTCCGCCGACGCCCATTCCTGAGTCAGCAAAAGAAGGTGCAGAGTGGTACTTATTTGATGAGGATGAGGAATCAGGTGTGGCTTTTTATGTTAATATTGGTAAATACTGATAGTACTAATCCTGATGAAATGATTTCGTGTAGTAAGCCTTAGATAGGAGTGGTTTACAACTACAAAGAGGATGTAAGAGTACGCAGATACGCTTAGCTGAAAGTGATGGACATAAAAAATGAGGGAGGGGTGAGATGTTAAAATATTTGATAGGGTTATTGTTGTTTTTTCCAGCGTTTGGTTATGCAGGCGAAGCGAGAAGTGTGAATTTTGCTGCATTTCAAATTGTTGATAAAGATTTTGAGTTTGAAGCTATTGTGGAAGGCAAGTTTAGTGATTTTATCGCTGAGATGAAAGGTTCTCAAATATTAGCTTTGGTGCATACCGCAGGTGCTATTGATGGTGATATTATCACGATGCAAACCAGTGTGCTTCGGGATAATGATGGTTCGCTGGGTGATTTTGGGGTGGATTGCCAACTTAATTTTAAAGATGAAAGTGAAGGTGAAGACACTTCATACTTGTTGGGTGGTGTGTGCCGCATCATTCAGGTGGGTAACGGTAAAAATTTAAGAACAGTGTTGATTATTCCACACACCAATATTCCTGACACAGCGCAAGGTTTTGAAGGTTGGTTTATGCTGGATGAAGATGAAGCGACTGGCATTGCATTTTATGCCAATGTGAGCTTAGAACATTAAGCGTTCAAAATAAACAAAGTTTTAAAAAGGTCTAAGTGAAAGCTTAGGCCTTTTTTTATGACCGAGTCTTATTTACCAATACAAAATTCGGAAAACACTTTATCCAAGATAAACTCGACATCACCAATGCCTAGGATTTCCCCCAAGGCAGACCATGCTCTGCGCCATTCCATCGCTGTTAAATCAATCATTTCTTCGCGTCCAAGCATGTCTAAGCCAGCTTGAATATGTTCCAAAGATGTTTGTAGCGCCAAGCGGTGGCGTGATGATGTGACCATTGCCCCTTCATCTGCCAAATCAACATCGCCAAGCCATGTTGCCATGACTTGCATCAGTTGATCCAATCCTTGTTCCTGCTTGATGGATATGGGGGTAAAGTCTGCGTTCGGATTTGCCGATGACACTTTATCCATTTTATTCATCAGTTTAAGTTGAATATTGAGGTCTTTGAAATGTGTTTCGGGTTTCCATGTTTCAGGGCGCGTSGCATCAGCAACAAAGATAATTAAATCAGCTTGTTCTGCGGCTTGTTTGGCACGTTTCACGCCTTCTTGCTCCACAATGTTATCGGTGSWACGCAAACCTGCGGTATCGACCAAACGAATGGGGATGCCTGCCACTTCAAAATCAACTTCCAAGGTGTCTCGTGTTGTGCCAGCAATRTCWGTSACAATGGCTCTGTCGCGCCCTGACAACAYGTTGAGTAAGCTRGACTTGCCCACATTAGGCTCACCGACGATGGCAACCGTTGCCCCTTCAAACAAACGTTCGCCAAGTTTGCTGTTGAGTTGTTTTTGGATAGGAGCGATGAGTTCAGACTCAACACGCKTGCGAAGTTGCCCATAAAAGAGTTCAGGTACTTCATCTTCGGGAAAGTCCAAACAKGCTTCAACATGGGCAACCACGGATGTTAAATCTTCCATGTATTGGGATATACGCCGACCAAATRCSCCATCCAATTGTTTTTGTGCTTGTTTGGCTGCGCGYAACGTTGCCGCATCAATACATGCCACCACAGCTTCGGCTTGGGACAAGTCTATCTTGCCATGTTCCACAGCGCGGCGGGTAAATTCGCCAGGTTCTGCGGCTCTGCAACCTAGCGYTAATGTACGCTCAAATAAGGACTTAAGCAGCATAGGGCTGCCATGTGCTTGAAGTTCTACGGTGTCTTCGCCTGTATATGAATTTGAGCCTGCAAAGTAGATGGTTAAACCATGGTCAATGGTTTCACCTTGTGCATCATACCAATGATGAAAGTGAGTAAACCGTGGTGTAAAAGGTTTATTCCGCTGGCAAAGCTTGAGCGCAATATCAGCAGCTTTTGAGCCAGATAGACGAATGATACCAATGCCACCTCGACCATGTGGTGTGGCAATCGCACTAATCGTATCTGGTGCGCCCCCGATGCCATCACTCTGTGTTACGCGTCGCTCATTTGCAGATTGCAAACTTCTCTCCTTGTGCCTTGATTGATACCATTGGGCGTAACACCTATGTTAGGGTGGTATCAGTCAACATTCATGCTTTTCATCACCAGACGCTGTTGGATGATGGAAAGAACATTGTTCACAACCCAATACAATACCAAACCAGCCGGGAAGAATAAGAACAGTGCCGTCATCATAATAGGCAAGAATTGCATCACTCTAGCTTGAATAGGGTCTGTTGGTTGCGGATTTAGCTGCATTTGAATATACATGGAAATACCCATCAAAATTGGCAACACGAAAAACGGATCTTGTACCGACATATCTTCAATCCAGCCATAAAATGGGGCATGGCGCATTTCCAGTGAGATGTAGAGCGTCTTGTACAGCGCAAAAAACACTGGAATTTGCAGTAGTATTGGCAAACACCCGCCAAGTGGGTTTGCCTTTTCGCGCTTATAGAGCGCCATGGTTTCTTGTTG
>NVSF01000071.1 GCA_002401135.1 Zetaproteobacteria bacterium | reverse complement strand
ATGTTTCGCTTTGAAGGACAAGTGGCAACGTATAAGCCGCATGTACACAAAGAAGGGCCTTGTTACCGTTGTTTGTATCCAGAGCCACCACCAACAGGGCTTGTGCCATCATGTTCAGAAGCAGGTATTTTGGGCGCATTGGCAGGTTGTGTAGGTACGATTCAGGCTGTGGAAGCTGTGAAAGAAATTCTTAATATTGGTGAGTCATTGTCTGGTAAGTTGATGACATTTGATGCTTTACGCATGGAATGGAAAAAATTGAAGTTGCGTAAAGATCCGCAATGTCCTTTGTGCGGTGAAAACCCAACCATCACAGAATTGGTAACATACGAACAAGCGTGTGAGCTTAAATTCGGCGAATAAATGCAATGTTCCAGCTCACTCCTACTTTAATCGGGTGCTGCATCAAAAATGCTCATGTGCAGAAGCACACTGCGCGTTTTTTCTTTGCTCACGAATAAAGTAGAAGCAACCTGAAAAACTGCACAAAGAATTCAAATCACTAAGACCCGTATSCTGGTGGATTTTTTTAAGAGGTTAAACAACATGAGTACATTTGATTTTGCACATACATCCGATGTGGATGAATTTGAAGCGGGTTACAAGGCATTCAAAGCAGGAACCATGACTGAAGAACGCTTTACACCATTCCGTTTGCAAATGGGTGTGTATGGTCAGCGTCAAGAAGGTGTGCAAATGATTCGCGCTAAGTTCCCAGGCGGTGTATTAACGCCTGCGCAATTGGAAGTCATGGGTGAATGTGCTGACCTTTATGCTGGTGCGATGCCGACAGACGGTACACTTAAACAAGCACCTGAAAGGGTTGCGCATATCACCACGCGCCAAGATATTCAGGCAAACTTTGTAGCACTTAAAGACGTTGTTCCATTCCTACGCAAAATGGATGCAGCAGGCATCACATCGCGTGAAGCTTGTGGTAAYACYGTGCGTAATGTMTCSACWTGTTTCTTGGCRGGKAAATGTCCTGCGGAACATGTGGATGTAACCGTTCATGCACAAAAATTTGCGGAATATTTCTTGCGTCACCCTTTGGGGCAACAGTTTCCGCGTAAATTTAAAGTAACATTTTCAGGTTGTGCTACCGATTGCGGTTTAAGTGGTATGCATGATGTGGGTTATATCGCTAAACACCAAGATGGCAAAGCTGGTTTTGAAGTGTGGGCGGCTGGTGGTTTATCCTCGCAACCTATGCCTGCCATCAAATTGGAAGACTTTATTGAAGAGTCCGATGTATTGATTGTCGGCGAAGCATTGATGCGCATTCATTTCAAATATTCAGACCGTAAAAAGCGGGCAAGAGCGCGCATGAAATATGTGGCGCAAAAGCTGGGTGCGGAAGGGTTTGTTGAAGAATACAAAAGGCAACGTGCCACCATTGAAGGCACATTATCTGATGTGGTCTTTGAAAACACAGGCTGGCGGCAACCCACGGATGTGATGCCTTTTTCTGAAAACGGTGTTGTGCAACAGCATGATGGTAAAGTATCTATTTTATTGAACATTTTCAGGGGTGACTTAACACCTTTGCAATGCCGTGCTGTGGCACAAGCTGCACGATTGGGTGGTACGAATGAATTGCGCGTGACCACTGAACAAGGTTTGGTGATTGTCGATGTGAAMCCTGARAAAGTGGATGATGTGGTTGAGGTGTTGGGTAATGCGGATTTGCGCACCCAAGGCGCACGAGGCATTGCTGATATTACTGCTTGCCCAGGTACGGAAACATGTCGCTTGGGCATTACGGCAAGCCGTGGTTTTGCTGCGGCKATGMAACCCTTGGTTGCTGAACTGAAAGAAGATAGCGCATTGGCAGGTATWTCSATTAAAGCATCGGGTTGTCAGCATTCATGYGGTCGCCATCATATTGCAGACTTAGGTTTTCATGGCATGGCGAARAARGTKGCAGGKCAAGCTGTGCCRCACTATCAAATTCATGTCGGTGGTTCGGGTGTTGCGGGTGCGCCATTTGCTTTCGCATCGGACTGGGTACCTGCTAAACATGCACCTGAAGCGGGTATTGCCGTATTAAATGCCTTTAAAGAAGGCAAAGGCGATACAGAATCCATGCATGATTGGGCAGAGCGATTGGGTAAAGAAGGGTTGTCTGAAATACTATTGCCGTTCAAAGCAGATGTGGGCGAAGTCGATGGTTTGGTTTACGACTGGAGTGAAAACGAGGGAAGCAAAAGTGAAACCTTTAACACCAAGGGCAATAAAAAAGGCGAATGTGCAGGTGCAGTATTGTCCATGTCTGATGCTTTGATTTCTGAGGCTGAATATGAGTTAATGATTGCCAAAGCACATACGGATGCGATGTTTTGGGCGGAAGCACAAACGGCACTTCGCCGCTCTGTGATTTCAACAGCACGGGCATTTTTGGTCAGTTTTGGTGAAGCGCCTGAAGATGACGCGGAAGTGTTTGGTTTGTTGATGAGCAATGCAGCATCGGACGCTGACATCATGAAACATTTTAATGCAGTGCAAGGTGCGATGATGAGTATTGATTTATCTGACCCAGCGGCTGGTGTAATTAAGCTTAAAGATGTGCAAGGTGMATGGGTAGCGCTGGCTGAACAACGTTTTGCCGCTGTGCCTGACGCAGTTGAAGAAAAGGCYGYKGATGTCGTTGCYGATRYTRRTGMTGAAATGGTAACACTTGATTTRTCAGGYGTGGCTTGYCCRATGAACTTTGTMAAAACCAAAATTAAGCTTTCAACCATGGCGATWGGMTCRCARYTGGCAGTGATTTTGGATGATGGTGAGCCGATTGAAAATGTGCCAYTRTCKCTTGAAGAGCAGGGTCAAAAAGTGCATTTAAAAGAGCAACTTTCAGATACACAATGGCGTATTGTGGTTGAGAAGATTTCTTAAGGTTATTATGCCTGAAGATTTACATCCATTTTCTAATCCGGGGCGCACCAAGCTTTCTTTGGTGAGCCGTGGTTTGGCATTGCCTCATGGTTTGTCCGAGGCRTCRCGCTGGTTGGCACAAACCAATGCGGCTGAATCGGTGTTGGATTTAAGATTGCCGAGCGGACATTTTTGCTCAGTGCCTGTGGGTCAGCCTTATACGGAAGAAAGTGGTTTTTCTATTCAATCGGTGGGTGGTAATCAGGCGACTTTAGAGTGTGGCGGTGAGTTAGAAACCGTTACTTTGATTGAAGCGCCAGCATTTTACAAACAACTTACCCGCAAAGGTAATCGCATGGGAAGCTTTGCTTCTTTGCATGATAAACTTTTGATATTACAGCCTTTTATGGGCTGTGGTTTCTTTGCGAATAAGGGTGATGCATGTGCGTATTGCCAATATGACTCCATGCTTAATGAAGCCGAGCCGCCACTTCGAGACCCGTTAGAGTTGGTAGAAGTTGTGGTTGCTGCTTTAGCAGAGCGTGACATTGATACGGTGTATTTATATAACGGATATTCACCATCCGATGATGTGGGTTTATTCAAATTATTGCCTGTGATTGCTTTATTGCGTCGTCATTTGGGGCATAGGCAGATTGCTTTGGAAACTGTCGCACCGAAAGACTTGACGGTGATTGATGATTTGTATGCGGCAGGTCTTGATATTTTTATTTGTAACTTAGAAGTGTTTGAAAAGGATAAGTTTGCGGAGGTTTGTTCTGGGAAAGAAAAAGCTGGTGGACAGGCAGCAATCTTTAAAACTTTGGATTACGCCGYCAAAGTTTTTCGACCAGGCACAGTCGTAAGCCATTTGATTGTAGGTTTGGAGCCTGTGGCTTCAACGGTTAAAGGCATGGAAGAGTTGGTCGCTAAAGGTGCTGTTCCCTTACTTATTCCTTTCCGTCCTTTGCCTAACACCCCGTTGCAAAGTCAAAGTATTCCTTCTTTGGATGATATTGAGGAAGTTTTACTCAAACAGTATGAGCTATTAGAAGCTTCGCATATCCCTACGCACCGATTAAGAGATATGGGTCGTGTGCTCACACCTATGGAGAGTGGTGTGTTGGATAGTAGTCGTGTTGCAACTTTGGCAACACGCTGGGGAGGCTCTTCGCTTGGAAGAAAAGTTGATGGCTGGATGGACGGTGTACGCAGGTATTTGCGTGCAAAAGAGGAGCGTAAACAGTCGCAATCCATCCAAAAGCTTGTGCTTTCAGAAGTTAAGCCTYTTGTTGCTATTATTGGTATAGCTTTATTGTTTATGTGGGGGCTCAATACACAAGCTCCAGAAGGACTAAGTGTACAAGGTTTCCAAGCCTTGCTGGTATTTATATTATGTTTGACACTTTGGGTGACTCAGTTGTTGCCGTTGCCGATTACGTCGCTTTTAGGGWTGGCACTATTACCTAWTCTGGGTGTTTTTCCTGCCAGTGTGGTGTTTGCATTTTTTGGTAACCCTGCTGTATTTTTCATTCTTGGCGCGTTCATGCTTGTTGCAGGTGTGATGCAGAGTGGCTTGTCGGAGCGGTTGGCGTTATTTGTTTTAAAAAAGCTGGGGAATAGTAGCCAAAGTTTATTGATGGCCATGCTTCTTTTGCCTGCTTTGATGGCGTTTATCATGCCTGAACATGCTGTTGCAGCCTTGTTTTTACCTATTGCTATGGCGATTGTGCAAAGCTTGGGTTTGAAAAAAGGACATGTCTATGCGCAGGCTATTTTCTTTGCCTTAGCATGGGGCGCTATCATTGGCGGTGTTGCAACATTGCTTGGTGGTGCGCGTGGACCATTGGCATTGGCACTTGTGGATGAACTAACAGGCGAAAGTTTTTCATTTTTACAATGGAGTATGGCTGCTCTGCCTTTGGTTTTTGGTGTTTTGTGTGTGGCAGCGCTATTGCTTAAACATATGGTGTCACGTGTTGACTTGGATATGAAAGCAGTTCAAGATAAGTTTGTTGATCGGCGTTTGGAATTGGGTGCTTTGAGTATCAAAGGGTGGCTGATGGCCGCACTTATGTTTGGCACGGTAACAGCATGGTTATTTGCTGGTCATGCCAATGCTTTGGCGAGCATTGCCTTGGTCAGTGTGGTGGTGATGTTTGCCCTTCGATTGGTGGACTGGAGTGCTGTGGAAAAACATGTGCAGTGGGGTGTGGTCTTGATGTATGGCGGTGCCATTGCCATTGGTAAAGCACTTTCTGACACGGGCGCTGCTGTTTGGCTTGCTCACACCTTGATTCCAGGTGACTTGTTGGGGCTAGCGCTGATTGCATTATTGATACTGATTACATTGTTCTTTACAGAAGGTGTGAGTAATGCAGCAGCTGTTGCTATTGTGCTCCCGATTGCCATTCCAGTGGGTATTGCTGCTGGCATTGAGCCTATCACGATTGCGTTAACCATTGGTATTATAGCAGGTTTTGCTTTTATGTTACCCATGGGCACACCGCCCAATGCCATGATATATGCGAGTGGTTATGTGCGTCCTTCAGCAATGTTAAAGTATGGTGCGGTTTTGTCATTTTCGGCATTTTTAATGTTTTTATTGGTGGCAAAATTTTGGTGGCCAATGATTGGGTTGGGTTTTTAAGGGTTTGGGTTTTTGGCGGATGTGGAGTTATAAATGTTGAAGTTAGAACAAACAGTCGCTTGGTTGCAGCAAGCKGYMMGTGARTAYCMSRGWRAAGTGGTGTTTGCATCCAGTTTTGGTGCAGAAGATGTGGTGATTTTAGACTTGTTGGTTAAACATAACATTGAGATACGGGTCATAAGCTTGGATACAGGGCGTTTGCCGCAAGAGACGTATGATGTGATGGACAAATGGCGTAAGAAACCTTGTTTAAATATCGACATATATTTACCTGATGCAAACGCTGTGGAAGCCATGATAAAACAAGATGGGGTGAATTTGTTTTATGATTCCATTGAAAAACGTAAACAGTGTTGTCATGTGCGTAAAATATTACCTTTAAAACGTGCGTTGTCAGGCGCAAAAGCATGGGTAACTGGTTTGCGCGGCGAACAAGCTGATTCGCGCGAAAATATGCAAGCTGTGGAAGATGATAAAACATTTGGTATAAAGAAATTTAATCCTCTTATCATGTGGAAAGAGCAAGATGTGTGGGATTATATTAAAAAATATGATGTGCCCTATAATGCGCTGCATGATCAGTTTTACCCATCCATTGGTTGTGCGCCGTGTACGCGTGCTATATCAGTCGGCGAAGATCCGCGAGCAGGTCGTTGGTGGTGGGAACAAGAAGATGCGGTGGCAGAGTGTGGCTTGCATGCTAGCCCAATCAAGAAGTAGGAGTTTGAGATGACAGATAAAGTTGAAGTGAAGACGAATAAAAAAGACTTAACCATTGTATGTTTCAGTGGTGATTTTGATAAGATATTGGCGGCATTTGTCATGGCAACTGGGGCTGCGGCAACCAATCGAAAAGTAACCATATTCTTTACGTTTTGGGGTTTGAATGTACTCAARAAAGATTTTGGRCGCAAAGCTTTGGGTAAAGGTATMTTRGCKAARGTGTTTAACTTTTTATTGGGYGGKCGAAATAAACTCCCGCTTTCACGCCTGAATTTTGGTGGTGCTAGCCCCTGTTTGATGACCAGTATGATGAAAAAACACAATGTCGCCACGCTTCCTGAGTTGATTGAAGCAGCACATGCACTCGGGATTCGTTTGTTGGCATGTGAAATGGCATTGCATATTTTAGAGTTAGAGCGTGATGACTTGATTGAAGAAGTTGCCGATGTAGTGGGTGTTGCTACATTCCTCAACGAATCAGAAAATGCGCATATTATTTTTGTATAAGTTATAAAGAGGATAAAAGAAAATGAATTTTTTAGATATTACCAATGAGACTTGTCCGATGACTTTTGTGAAGGTGAAGTTGCAATTGGCGAAGATGGACGATGGTGAAGACTTGGAAGTGATTCTTAATGAAGGCGAGCCATTGAATAATGTGCCTGCATCATGTGAAGAGCAAGGTTATAAAGTGTTGTCGATTGAAGCTGTTGGTGATGGTAAACATCGCGTGATTATCAAGAAGTAATTGAGGTAGAGATGAGTAAACATAAGTTAACCCAACTTAAAGCGCTAGAAGCTGAATCTATTCACATTATTCGTGAAGTGGTGGCTGAGTTTCGCAATCCAGTGATGTTATATTCGGTGGGCAAGGATTCAACAGTGTTGGTGCATTTGGCACGCAAAGCTTTTTATCCAGCACCGTTGCCATTTTCACTTTTGCATGTGGATACAGGTTATAAATTCCAAGAAATGTATGACTTCCGTGATAATTTCTGTGAAGAAATTGGTGCGGACTTGATTGTACGTAAAAATGAAGATGCGATTGCCAAAGGTATGAATCCCAAAGAGTTTGGCGTGGCGCGTTGTTGCGGCGCATTAAAAACAGGTGCGTTGTTAGCAGCTTTGGAGGAAGGTGGTTATGATGCCGCTTTTGGTGGCGCGCGCCGTGATGAAGAGAAGTCACGTGCTAAAGAACGTGTGTTTTCCATGCGTGATGAGTTTGGTCAGTGGGACCCTAAAAACCAACGTCCTGAGCTTTGGAATATTTATAACGGTAGAATTCATGATGGTGAGTCGGTGCGTGTGTTCCCGATTTCCAATTGGACAGAAATGGATATTTGGTCATATATTCGTGAAGAAGAGATTCCGATCGTACCTTTATATTTCGCCAAAGAACGCCCGATGATTGAA
>NVSF01000070.1 GCA_002401135.1 Zetaproteobacteria bacterium | reverse complement strand
GTCCAGTGGGGGCAACCCTAGGAAAGTGCCACAGAGACTAGACCGCCATGTGTTGACACAAGGTAAGGGTGAAAGGGTGCGGTAAGAGCGCACCGCTTGGTTTGGTGACAAAACAAGGCTTAGGTAAACCCCATTCGCAGCAAGACCAAATAGGAAGTCAGATGGTGCTGCTCGCACTTGGCTTCGGGTAGGTTGCTTGAGGCTGCTGGCAACAGTATGCCCAGATGAATGATCATCGCTTTTGTTTGGTAACAAGCAAAGGAACAGAACCCGGCTTATAGAGCCACTTCGCAAAAGTTTTATGGGTTGAGGGTGTTATGTTTAAATTTTTGAAGTTTTCGTTTGGCTTTGTTGCCGTTGTTCTCATGGCTTTGCTGGTGATTCCATTTTTTRTSAATGTGAAYGACTACAAACCYGAAATCAAACARGCTGTTTATGATGCCACAGGGCGCAACCTTGAAATTGGCAATATTAAACTCAGTCTATTTCCTTGGGTGGGCATCACGCTCACTGATATTCAATTTGAAAATGCACTGGGKTTCAAGCATGAAAACATGCTGGAAGTGGGCACAGTTGACGTTCAAGTKGCACTGATGCCATTATTTGACCAACAAATTGAAGTCAGACGCTTTGAATTGAATGCACCAAAAATATGGCTGACACAACATGAAGATGGGCGCAATAACTGGTCAGACCTCAGCCCCGAAGAAGTAACACAAGCGAAGTCCACGCCAACAACAGATAAAACTAGCGCACCTAAAAAGAAGCAAACAACAGGCGCTCTACCTATCGCTTTTGAAGCCAAGCTGCTCCAGCTTCGTGATGGGCAAGTCATTTGGCACGATGCAGACAAGGGCGAAGTCGTTATCAATGATATTCAGCTCAACATCACCGACTTACAGTTAAAACAACCCATTGGCATTGATTTATCTGCCAACATCGGGGCAAACCCTATCCGCATCAACGCTGAAATTGGACCTGTCTTGGACATCAAAAAGTTTGATATTGCAGCATTACCCGCGCTGATTAGCATCAAAAGTAAAGGTTTCAGCCTCCAACCCTTTGCCAAGTGGCTGCCTGACCTAGATGACGCGCAACAAGCCCTAATTGGTAAACTGGCAGATATTAATATTGATGTTGATGTATCCATCGAGCAACACAATGATAAAGTGCTTTTAAGCTCAGGTTCATTGCGTGTCGATGCGAAACATGAACTTGTTGCATCATGGAAAGCCAGTGTTCAGTCCATGCGCACCTTAAAAATTGAAAGCTTCAACGTGGACATCGATACGACTGATGTGCTGACCATGTCTGGTAAGGTCAAAGGTTTGGATAAACAGCCGCGCTTTGAAGGTAAAATTGTGACTGGCTCGTTACAGCGGCTTTGGCTCAATCAGTTCGTTCCTGTATTGCAAGAAACCTACAAAGAACACCCGAAACCATGGGAAAGTATCAAGCTTGAAGCATTCTTGGCAGGTGATGCTGAAATCATTGAAATTCGTAATCTGCAACTCACACTCAATGAAGAACCTATCCAAATGTCTGGTGACATCGTTGTGGGAGGTGCACCCGACATTCAACTACGTATCACAGCAGGTGATTTACACTTAGACCCTTGGATTCCACAAAGTAAAAAGACCGACACCGAAAAAGAAGAAACGAAAACCTCAGCCACAAAGCAACCAACATTTGAAGAAGTTGAACCTGATTTAACCTTTCTCAAGCCCTGGTATTTATCCATCCAACTTCAAGCTAAGGCTATTCATGTTATGGACTTAAAGCTGGAAAACTTACGCATGACCTTAAGCAGCGAAAAGGGTGTGGTTCGGCTCAATCCACTCAGCTTTGAAATCAATGGTGGTCGCATCAGTGAAAACATGACGTTGTATGCCAATCGTTACCCAGCAACATGGAAAGAGTCCATGCGCATGAAGTCGGTGTCTATCCAACCCATACTCAAAGCACTGGCAGACTTTGATAAATTGTCAGGCATTGCCACGCTCAACACCAATATGTCAGGCGTGGGTTTGCTGCCAAGCAGTATTATCAAAAGCGTGAATGGTCGGGGTGACTTTTTGTTTGAGAATGGACAGTTTGAAGGTGTAGACATTGCAAAAGAAGTCCGTAAGCTTAAAAAAGCACCCTCAGAGTCCAAACAAAGTGATTTCACAAGAATGATTGGTACTTTTTACATCAAAGATGCCGTGCTCACCAACAATGACCTCTATATGGCATCACCATTGTTCMGRYTATCAGGTAAAGGTAAGGTCTTCCTAGACCCACCAAGCATTGATTACCGTGTACGCCCTAGCTTGGTCAACACACTTCAAGGGCAAGGCGGCAGCATCAACAAAAAAGGCGTGGTCATCCCGCTGCATATCTTTGGTTCATTTGATGATATTCAAGTCGAAACCGAATTCGATAAAGAAGCTTTGTTAGATAGCGCAGCGGCAATCAATGAAGCTGCAGGAAAACCGATTGGCGGGGTTGGCGGCAAAGTGCTTGAGCAAGGTTTTGTGCAAACCCGAGATGAGCAGGTCGCCAAAGCAAAAGCAGAAGCCAAACGCAAAGCCGATACCAAAATAGCTGCTGAGAAGGTACGTTTAGAAGCGGCTGCCAAGAAAAAAGCAGAAGAAAAATTAAAAGATATGTTTAAAGGGTTTAGCTTCTAAATCATGCATACTTTTGAACACATGCGCTTGCACCCTGAGCGCCCACAAATCAGACAACTCAAACATGCTGCCAAGCTACTTCATGATGGTTGTTTTGCGATTGTGCCCACTGAAACGACTTATGCCATCATGGTCTTACCCACCGCCCTCAAAGCACAAGAGTCTATCCGTCAACTGAGGAACTTGGATGATAAACACTTGTGGTCATTGGTGGTTTCCGATTTAAAACAAGCCGCCCAGTTTGTCAGCATTGATAACCCTTCTCACCGCATTCTAAAACACTATTTGCCAGGGCCTTACACCTTCATTCTTCCTGCCAACTCCAAATTGCCCAAACGCATATTTGGCAAGCGCAAAGATGTGGGTATTCGTATGCCCGACCATGCGGTGTGTAATATGTTACTTCAAGAAGTCGGCGAACCACTGCTGGCAACATCCATGCAATTCCCCGATGAAGATTTTATCGCCACTGACCCTGAAACCATTGAACCCCGCATCAAACATCTTAATGCCGTGCTGCTCGATGCAGGTTGGGGCGATATGACCCCCACCACCGTTGTTGATTTATGCGATGATGTRCCSCAAGTGCTTAGGCAAGGTTTGGGTGGGTGGGAAACATGAGTMTGGGGTGGAAYATTTTGACTAAGAAATACGCGAAACAAGACCTAAATCCTACACCTAGGATGGTGATAGGAGATTCCAATCTAAAGGTAAGGAAGTACCGATGAGTCATGAATTTGAATTGGTTATATCACCATTATGCCAAGATGTTTCCGTTGATGGTGAAACCATTAAGGTCGAAATTTATCGTGGCGTTGAAGATAAAGACTGGGTACTTGAGGTTGTAGATAAGTATGGTAACTCGACTGTTTGGGATGACTTATTTGATACAGATAATGCCGCCTTCAAAGAGGCACTTAAAACGATTGAAGATGAGGGGATTCATTCTCTAATTGGTTCAACTTCTCAACCTCACAARGAGTATGCTATCGACAGTACACTTCAAGCACTAGATGGCATCTTATGCTCCGATATTGCGCCCGAAAACGCAATGGATGCATCGACCTTAGAAGGGTTTTTCACGGCATTAGTGATTGGTCCGAGCCTTGTTTCACCATCACAATATACGCCKTGGATTTGGGATATGGATGAGGGTAAGGATGAAGTGATTTATAACAGCATGGAGCAGATGCAGGAGACCATGGGGTTATTCATGGCTGTTTGGAATCATGTGGCTGAATCATTCTCATCTGACCCTTCCTCATTTGAACCTGCGTACTTTCGAGCTGTTGAATGGGGGGCGACTGAATGGTGTGAAGGCTTTTTGATGGGTACTCAACTGTTTGACGACTCATGGGCACTTCTATGGATGAAAGAGCCAAAACTGGTCACGCCATTTTTAAGACTTGGTGATGAGCTTGGCATAGAGATGACACGAAAAGAAAAGAATCAAGAAAAATGGATACACGCTGTGCCTGAATCATTGGTGGCTATTCATGCAAATTGGTTGGAGCATCGAATTAACCCTGCTACAGAGATGCCAGAAATACCTGCAAGACGGGGGAAAAAGGTTGGCAGGAATGACCCATGCCCATGTGGTTCAGATAAGAAATATAAGAAGTGTTGTGGAGCACCAACAACTATCCATTAAGATAATTTAAGCAYTAAAGGGCTCTTGTATCTTTAGACCAGTTGGTTTTTAGTACGGGAACCAACAAAAGCCTTAGGGTCGGGTCTTGCCTCGCGGATTTCGTTCGCCATCATAAATATTCAAGYGCACCAAGTTTARCCTRGTTGCAATAAGGGAGGATTAGCCTTTCACTACAGGAAYGACYNTTAAANGTTGACCAACTAGACCAAYATTGATACATTAGACCTAAAAAGAGGTGTTTCRATGATTGTAAACCTATCAGAAGCCAAAGCAAACTTATCTAAACTCGTTAATATGGCATACCATGGTGAAARAATCGTGATTGCAAAAAATAATACGCCGCTTGTGGATTTGGTGGYRCATAAGCCAGATRCCCCTCGTAAGCTTGGATTATTAGCTGGGCAATTTACCACGCCTGATGATATTTTAGCTGAAGATGAAAGCATCACAGCCATGTTTGATGATGCAATCAAGTGAAYATTATCATCGACACACATATCTTCCTTTGGGCAYTRTCTGAGCCAMATAAAATTTCAGAAAARAAACAAATCGAACTCAAAACACCTGCAAATACCATTTATGTTAGCTCTATTACTATGGTTGAACTGATGCTTAAAACATCGATTGGCAAGTTAAATATCAGCTTTGACCCTGTGGATGCCGCGCAACAAAGTGGCTTTGAACTTCTCGATTTTAGCGCGAAAGATGCCATGCCCCTGAAAGATATGCCCTTTCAC
Source organism: Zetaproteobacteria bacterium (assembly GCA_002401135.1). Lineage (GTDB taxonomy): Bacteria > Pseudomonadota > Zetaproteobacteria > Mariprofundales > Mariprofundaceae > Ghiorsea. The sequence goes on along the minus strand of NVSF01000070.1, from coordinate 2,613 downwards.
CATAAAGACCCATTTGACCGAATGCTGATTGCACAAAGTGTGGCTCGTAAATTTCACTTGATGTCAGATGATACCAAGTTCAAAGCATACGACTGCAAGGTGATATAGTGTTCTATGTCTAAACTAAGGTAACCCTAATTAAGCCACATTGCATATCCAATAGCACACGATAGCTTGCGCATACTGATTATTTACAAGCCATACGAGGTATCACCATGAATCATTCCGCACTCACTGCCCTATCCCCGCTTGATGGGCGTTATGCCAATAAAGTTGGCGACTTGCGCCCWATYTTTAGTGAGYTTGGTCTGATTAAAGCCCGTGTRTTGGTGGAAGTGCGTTGGTTGCAGATGTTGGCAGCACAYMARGACATTCAAGAAGTAAGCAGCTTATCRRCWGAAGCCAATGCATTTCTGGACGCTATTGTAGATAACTTCTCYGAAGCTGATGCCCAAGCGGTGAAAGACATTGAAAAAACCACCAAYCATGATGTGAAAGCGGTGGAATATTTCCTTAARGATAAGGTGGCAGACCAAGCCGAACTCAATGCTGTRTCTGAATTTATTCATTTTGCTTGCACATCCGAAGACATCAACAACYTRTCYTACGGRCTKATGCTTAAAGAAGCSCGSGATACCGTGTTGCTYCCMRCWTTRGACAACACSATTKCSAMMATGGAAAACAWGGCATCMGACATGGCAGCYATGCCAATGTTGGCACGCACCCACGGGCAACCTGCATCACCCACCACCATGGGCAAAGAATGGATGAATGTGGTCGCACGATTGGACAGACAACGCGCACAAATTGCTGATGTGGTAATTTCGGGTAAAATCAATGGTGCAACAGGCAATTTTAATGCCCATTTGATTGCTTATCCTGAAGTGGATTGGTTGAACACGTCGAAAGACTTTGTTGAATCTTTAGGACTTGCTTGGAGCCCCTACACCACGCAAATTGAGCCGCATGATTATATTGCAGAACTGAATCAAGCAACGTCTCGTTTTAATACCATCATCATTGATTTTAGCCGTGATATTTGGGGTTATATTTCGATTGGTTTCTTCAAACAAAAAGTCATTGCTGGCGAAGTCGGTTCATCCGCTATGCCGCATAAAGTCAACCCGATTGATTTTGAAAATGCCGAAGGAAATCTAGGTCTTGCTAATGCCATGCTTCATCATTTGGCTGAAAAGCTGCCAATTTCTCGTTGGCAGCGTGATTTAACCGATTCCACTGTGTTGCGAAACCTTGGTGTGGGTTTTGGTTACACCATACTTGCGCTTTCATCCTTAGACCGTGGCATGAGCAAGTTGGAAGTGAACAGTGATAAGATGCTGGAAGACTTGGACAACACTTGGGAAGTGTTAGCAGAAGCCGTGCAAACGGTGATGCGTCGTTATGCTTTGGACAACCCTTATGAGCAGCTTAAAGCACTGACCCGTGGCAAAGGCATTAATGCCGAACGCATGCGTGAATTTATCGAAAACCTTGATATTCCTGATGATGCAAAGGCTAGATTAAAAGACATCACACCAGCCGATTACATTGGTAATGCAGCGATCATGGGTAAAAAGAAGCACAGTTAAGTTGCACTTACCTTGATATTTCAAGGTGTTGGACTACACTTGCTCAACGAACACATGAATAAAGTGCTTGCATGTAGTGGTTTGGATAGRTGAGGTTACAATGAAATATATAACATTTTTTTTATTATCATTTGCAGTGTTAATGCCAACAACACAACCTTCCTTCGCCGCAGTAGAACCTGAAGCAGAGAATGTCCCTGATGCCATGTCTCGCTTGATGAAAGCACCTGATATTGATGTAAAAAATATTCGTGACCCCTTTCTTTCTTCTTTTGCCAAAAACCGCATGGATGAAGCAACTCGTTATAAAAACCGCAAACGCCTGCCTTCCAACAAAAGAAAGCGTGAAGTGTTAGAGCAATTCGATTTAAGCACCTTAAATTTAGTCGCAACCTTTAAAAAATCAGGGCGTGATTGGGTCGCCAGCGTTCAAGATTCAACGGGAAAGTCATACACCATACGCCGTGGCAACTACATGGGCAAACGTGGTGGTAAAATTGAAAAAATTGATGGGCAAACCGTTTATTTGGTTGAGCAAGTCATTAATCCCGCTGGCGAAATTGTTGACCGTCAAACCACGCTTACCTTGGCTGAGGTCAACGAACAGTAAGAATAAAGCCTCTAATCCTGTGAAAAAAAAAGATGTTGAACATCTATTCCAAACGCTTCAATCCATCGACCCTGAACCCAAAACAGAGCTCAATTACAACACACCTTTTGAGCTGTTAATCTCCGTTTTATTATCAGCCCAAGCTACCGATGTCGGTGTCAACAAAGCCACCGCCAAGCTTTACCCCATTGCCAACACACCTCAAGCATTCCTCAAGCTTGGAGAAGAAGGTTTAAAGCAATATATTAATACCATTGGCTTGCATATTCACTTCGCAACGCTGACGAATTTTCTCAACCGACAAAACAACATGAACATCCACAACATAATCAAATGAATGTTTCAGATGCTGCAACTTCTCATCCACATAAGCTTTCAAGGGATCCGTAAGTTCTACATGCCGCCCTGTAATGG
>NVSF01000069.1 GCA_002401135.1 Zetaproteobacteria bacterium | reverse complement strand
TTCRTWWTYRSSRTKRKSYKSRWWWRKSWRYCKYYTKCRRGYAAATCAATATTGGCTTGACGTAAATTGCCTGATTCGGTGATGCTGATGGTTTGCGCWGCAGCGAGTGGGGTCGTCACCACGTCAACATTACCCGTGGTGGAAGCTTTGTTKGCTAGCGTTGTGATGTTGATGGCATAAGAGCCAGATAAAGTATTTTCTCCAGCRACCAAAAACTGCATCCCTGGCGTGGTTGAAGAACCTTGAGCGACAAAYACATCACGAATTGCTGAGCTGTCGTTATTTAAAAAATTAGTAAATAAATCATCATTGATACCCAAAACACCATATTCATCTGGCTCTATGCCGATTTTGACCAATGAATTACGGTCAGATGCCAAGCCTGGCACGGCTTTGAGTAAACCTGATGATAAACTTGATTGAATAGATGTGAGGATGGATTCACCTGCCAATACACCATTTTGCGAGGTTTCAGCATTCACTTTGAATTGATCGTTAATAAAACCATAGACCGCATTGTAACTATCGACAAATGCTTGAACCTGATTGCGAAYATCTACGGTATCTACGCCAATCACCATGTTTACTGTGGTGGCAGGGTCGGCTTGTTTAAGTGTGAATGTAAGCCCTGAAATCGCATCACCAATAGTATTTCTGCTTCGTGTAATGGTTAAACCATCAATGGTTACAATGGCATCGAGTGGCGGTTGAAGCACTTGAATCGCATTGCTTTGACCCGTTGCACCCAGTTGTAAATTGGAGAGTGAGCCTGCGGCATTCAAATCAGCACCTGAAAGTGTGAAGCCTGTTGCCCCTGTATCATCKGCTGCTAAAACAAGACGAAARTCGGTGTTATTCACCTTCACAACAGTTGCCGTCACACCTGTTTCAGCAGTGTTGATACTATTGGCAATATCTTTGATGGAATCTGCGGCACTAACATTGATGGTTGTGCCATTGATTTGAAATGAACCTGTGCTGAGATTCAGTGCGTTGTTTTCATTGGTAATCACCGCACCTGTTGAATCTTTTACGGCAGAGCTGGAAGATGAGCGTGCGGTAGTGGCAAGCTGTTGCACAACAATAGCATGGTTGCCTGAAGTTACCGAGTTATCACCTGCGACATCTAAAATTGTGGATGCAGGCACAGCAGCATTGCTGCTGTTTAAACTTGCAGTGTAGGAAAAAAATGTGTCCACATCACGCATGGCAATAGCTTGATTGCGAAAATCACGCAAGTTGGTGTTTAATTCATTGTAGGCATCTTGTTTGGCTGTTTCGGCAGCTTGTTTCTTTTCAAGTTGGGAAATGCCGAATTTTTGTAAGCCAAGCAGCTCTTCAACGGCTGCGCCTGTGTCAAAACCTGCAACGATACCTGTTAGCCCTGTAATCGGCGGCATTAGACTTGTTTATCCAAGAGCAAACCAATCATTTCCTGCATGGCAAGCTTGTGTTTGATAAAGTCTTTGGAAGGTACTTCACGAATGACTTCACCACTTTTGCTGTCGGTGACCAATACAAACAATTGMCCCAACTTTTTTTCATAGCTGAAACCAATGGAGACATTGGCTGAACCAAGGTTGCTGCTCACTTCTTGAATTGCTTTCTGCACTTCTTTTTCTGAAACAGTAGGTGTTTCCACTTGAGGTTGGGGTTGAACGTTTTTCTGAACTGATGTTTGTAATGCGCCCACGTTTACAGTTGGTGTCACAGTTGTGTTTTGAATGGTAGATGAAATAGCCTCCATGACTGACCTCCTTTGTGGTTTAAAATGCTAAAACCTCCCCAACACTTGGGTAAAATGATGGGGAGGTGGTTAGCGATTAGCTCTATTATCTGAATAGAGTCATGACGTTTTGAGCTGCCTGGTTGGCTTGTGCCAACATAGACGTACTTGCCTGCGTCAAGATTTGATTTTTAGTGAACTCTGCCATTTCAGCAGCCATATCAGCATCACGAATCGATGATACAGAAGCTGTGGTTTGTTCAATGGATGTCGCTAAATTAGACTGGATAAATGAGATTTGGTTTTGTGTTGCACCCAAGTCTGCACGTTGTGTTACCAACGTATCCAAAGCGGCTTTAGCAGTGTCGATATATGTTTGAGCATTGGCTTGCGTGGTTAAATCACCAGTCAAATTTAGCCCAGTTGTAGTATAGCTGTTACTCAAATCAAGCGACACACGGTTATTCACATCATTGTCAGCGCCAACTTGGAAGTTGCTTGTTGCACCACCTGTGACGGTGATTGTACCAGAACCAGCAGTAACTAGATTTGAGTCAACACTTAGTGTTAAACCAATATCACCAAATGCAACATCAGCCGTTGCACCCGCCGCAGGTACAGCAACATTGACGGTTTGTGCAGTTCCTCCAGCATTGGTCAAGGTAATATCAATACCACCACCAGCATTGGTAAGCGTTGTAAGCGTTACAGCGCCTGCTGCGGCACCATTAGTGCCTACTGTTGTACTGATACCAGCTACWGCAGTRCCCGTTGCTGTTGAACCCGCTGTACCATTGAGTAAGTTTGTACCGTTGTATTTTGTTGAGCCTGCAATTTTATCAATAGCTGATTCAAGTTTAATACGTTCTGCATCCAGTTTRCCAAGTTCACCAGCATTGTTGGCTGATGCAGCTTGTGTGGCTAATGTTTCAAGCCTAACCACCATGTTTTGGATTTCATTGACACCCGCATCCGCCATTTTTGTCATGGCTTGTGCTTGTGTTGCATTCAATGAAGCAGCTTTAAGACGTTGCGTTTGCGCGTCTAGTTTTGATGAAACGGCATAACCCGAAGCATCATCTGCTGCATTGTTTACACGAAAACCTGAACTCAAGCGTTCCAACGATTTATCCATCGCTGCACTGTTTGTGTTCAAGTATTTTAATGCGGTCATTGCCGCGTTGTTGGTTTGGACTGATAGTGCCATAATATTCTCTCCGTAGAATTATTTTTTAATTGCGTAAGTGACATCATGCCTGATTACGATTGCTTCCTGCGGTGGAAAAGAAAGCGTCCATGCTTCCCCTGTTGGGTAAATCTATCGGTAGCTTTGTACGCGACTTTAGTATTTATTTATCACCTAAATAAAGTCATAACGTTTTGAGCTGCTTGATTAGCTTGTGTTGGGTTAAGCGATACAGCTTTAAGACGTTGTGTTTGTGCGCCTAGCTTTGATGAAACGGCATAACCCGAAGCATCATCTGCATTGTTTACACGAAAGCCTGAACTCAAGCGTTCCAATGATTCACCCATCGCTGCACTGTTTGAATTTAAGTATTTWAATGCGGTCATTGCAGCATTATTGGTCTGAACTGAAAGTGCCWTGATTCTCTCCTTAGAATCTATTCAAGTGCGTACTTCATGTCCGTATCAGTGGGTATTTGATACTTATATCTCAATTACTACCGACATTTCTTTAGTCAACTTTAGAAAATTCATATAAATTTCATGGTAAAGATATTAAATTTGACGCTGGGTGATTGGCTGGATATGTTACCCTTCGATTTTGAACGAACAGGAGATAGTACGAATGGCAATCATAAATGTAACCGATGATAGTTTTGACAATGATGTACTTAAAGCATCGGGCGCAGTCCTTGTAGACTTTTGGGCACCTTGGTGTGGTCCTTGCAAACAAATCGCACCATTATTGGAAGAAGTTGCAGCAGACATGGGCGATAAAATCACCATCGCTAAAATTGATATTGACGATAACCCAAACACACCAGGTAAATATGGYGTKCGYGGYATCCCAACCTTRACCATCTTCAAAGATGGCAACGTGCAAGGCACAAAAGTTGGTGCGGTTAACAAGGGTAAGTTGATTGATTTTATCAACGAACATTTGGATTAATATTCACTGCTGGCTGAGTTAATATCAGATGAATATGATACAAACAATAAGGGGGGTAGAGCTTGGCTCTGCCTTTTTTATGCGCAAGCTGATATTGATATATATAGGGYTGGCTATCTCAAGCTTAGCTCTTGGTCTTTTTTGGAAGAACTTCGATTTACCACCCACAACACCGCAAGGTTTTAGCATTGCTTATTATCAGCATGTGATTGGTCATTTGGATGGAAGAAGTTGCCCTGCATACCCTGTGTGTTCGGCGTATGCCAGAGAAGCCATTCAAAAGCATGGTGCGTTGGTAGGTTCATGGTTGATGATTGATAGGCTGATTCATGAAATTGATGATGTACACCTTGGGCCTTGGGTGAATTGGCAAGGTGAAAAGCGATTGTACGACCCATTACAAAGAAATGATTTTTGGTTGGAGAAAAAAGATGAACATTGATTTGCAACAAAACAAACAACACGAGCGTGGTTTTACGCTTTTGGAAATCATGGTGGTGTTGGTGATTATCGGCGTGTTGGCAGCCATGGTTGCGCCACGTTTTATTGAGCGGGCCGATGAAGCCAAAGTGGACTCCACCAAAGCACAAATGCAAACCATTGCCCAAGCYATGAAGCTGTATCGCTTGCAAAATGGTTCTTATCCATCTTCTTCTGAAGGCATCAATGCCTTGGTCTCGGCAGGTAAAGATGGTAAGCGTTATTTAGACAGTATGCCCAAAGATGCGTGGGGCAAAGATTTTATTTATCTATCGCCAGGTGTGCATGGTGATTTTGATATTTTATCCTATGGTGCTGATGGTAAACAAGGCGGCTCAGGTTTTGATGCTGATATTGGCAACTGGGACGAATAATCTGCACTAAAACCATACTCAAACAACAAACTCAGGCGGGATTTACCCTGCTTGAGATATTGTCGGTGATTGTGGTGATTGCATTCACGGCTGCGATGGTTGTGCCATCTATTCAAGTCTCTGGCGGGTCTGTGGCTGAAGAAGCCAACCGCATGCGTTTAATCATGCATTTTGCAGCCGATGAAGCGCAATTGACAGGTGCTCCTATTCGGGTAATACTCAAAAAGGATGAATATAGCTTTGAAACTTGGCAGCAAGGTCTGGGTAAAGGTGAGTGGTTTATGTTGGCTGATGCGCAGTTTAAAGCTTATATTTTACCGCAAGACATCCAAATATTGACCATTGAGCAAGCTGTAAATTATACCAACACCTTTGCCCTTGATGAAGATGAGGTGGCTAAGGAAGATATACTGGGTTATATCTTRTTTTTACCTGATGGTACGTTATCTCAAATCAATATTMGGCTGGGSAATGAAGAAGATGCCCGTGTCTTGGAAATCCGCCCTGGTCCTTCGGGTATTCGATTGCGTAAGGAGGGTGAGCTTTAAGTTTTTAATGAAGGGCGAACCGTAAGATTCATAAAATATCAAAAGTAAACTGTAAAATAAGTACCAAAATTGCTTGCTTCAATGTCTGAGATAGTTGGAGCTGAGTAATTGAGGACTTCGTATCTGAATACAATGCCAGCTCTAGTCGTAGGCTTATATTCCACTTGAATCATCCCACTAATAGCGTCATCAAGTTCGGTGGTTGTTTGTCCAGACCCACCATATAATGTTGGGGATACTTTATAGCCTATGCCCAAGCCTAAATGTACTGAGTCATCCATTATTTTACCTGAAAGCATCATATTGACAGGTATTTCAGTTAATTTTGCGCCTGATGAGGGAATCAATACACCTGTGTATTTAACGCCAGATTCTATTCTTATGTTGTAATCATTGTTTGAAGTTAAGCCTAGTTCATAGCCAAGTAACAAGGTTGTACCAAAACCAATGCTATGGGCTTCTTCTCCTGTGCTTGTAAAAAAAACAGTATCTCCACCTGCTGAATAGCCACCTAGAAAGTAAAATGGTTTTTCAGTTGTTGGTGGCAATATACTTTTTACACTTTCTTTCTCTTTCCAGTTCCAGTACAAAGATTTCTTTTCATCAGCAAAGATTGGATTTGTAAAAGTAACATCTATTGAGTAATCACCTTTGTTCCACGTGTATGTTTGATGAGGAAGGGCATTGGGTAATGTTAATAGTGCACCAAACAATGGCCAAAGCGAGGTCGATTCTCCTAAAGCAGTATATCCAAGCCCAAACATGTAGCCTGTTCTGAAAGCATAATCTGTCCATTCATCCTTGATTGAAACATGAGGTCCCCATTTTTCTTCAAATATTTTGAGCGTTGGTGTTTTTGTTGTGGCATCCTGGATATACTCAAGGTTGTTATCTTTAATGGAAGGATAAGCTTCTAATAACTCCGATGGTTTCAGGGTGAAATCTAATGCGTTGGTTGGTATTTCTCCTATTGGTTTTTGCGCTACACAACCGCTCAATACCAAAATTGTTAAAATAAAAATGAATTTTTTCATGCTCTCTTCCTCGTTGTTAAACTTAAATGGTTGTTGTCATTTTTAGAATTTGACTAAAGTAATTAGTGCGTTAAGCGCCTTCTCAAAGTCATCATTGATGATTTGGTATTGGGCTTCACCTGCATGTGCCATTTCCGCTTCGGCGGCGGCAACACGTTGCTCAATAATAGTTGCATCATCTTGCCCGCGCGCGGTTAAACGTTCTCTCAACACTTCGACCGATGGGGGAAGGATAAAAATGCGGGTGGCAGCAGGTATTTTATTTGCCACTTGCGCAGCCCCCTGCCAATCAATTTCTAGCAACACATCTTTTCCTTGTTGCAACAAGKATTCAACATCACTTTGGCGGGTGCCATAATAATTACCATGCACCAATGCCCATTCAAGGAATGCACCTGCCTTTTTTTGCGCTTCAAAAGCAGTAATGCTTAAAAAATGATACTCGCGTCCATCTTGTTCACCCACTCTTGGGCTGCGCGTGGTGCAAGATGTGGAAAGGTTAAGGTTGGGACAAGCTTGGAGTAGTTTGTTGCACAAGCTGGATTTTCCAGCACCCGATGGCCCTGAAATGATGAACAAATTACCATTCATGCGGCAATGTTTCCTGTCAGTTGGGCATACTTTTCTTTCAGTTCATCCTCGCTTTCAACGCGGTCTGGGTCTTTGGGGATGCAATCCACAGGGCAAATGGCAACGCATTGTGGCTCATCGAAATGACCAATACATTCAGTGCATAAGTCTGGGTTGATTTCAAAAATTTCAGTGCCTTCAAAGATGGCATCATTGGGGCATTCAGGCTCGCAAATTGCGCAGTTGATGCAGTCATCGTTAATCAATAGTGCCAAAGCATCTCTCCTGATGAAACTTTAATCCCAAATCATACAAAGAAAGAGTTGAATCACAAGATGATAACTGGTGAAGTTGGCAACCCTATGGAGATTCAACGTGCATAAACAAACGAAATTACAAATCGCCGCATTTACGCTTTTGTTGGTGGCAGACCAATTAAGTAAATGGTGGATAGAGCAGCAATATCCATTTTTTAACATGGTGGTTATCGACGGCTTCTTTAACCTTGTCAGAGCGCATAATTATGGCGTAGCATTTTCCATGTTTGCCGACTTGGATCATGCTTGGCGCACCAATGGTTTACTTATTGTGACATCGTTAATCGCGGTGGTGGTGGCTGTGTGGTGGTGGAAAGAACAGGCGAATAAGTCTTTTGATTCATGGCTTTTAATGCTGATTCTTGTTGGGGCAGCGGGCAATATTTGGGATAGGTTCACACTGGGTTATGTGGTCGATTTTGTCGATTGGTATATTGTTTGGGATGGGCAAGCCTATCACTGGCCTGCCTTTAATGTTGCCGATGCCTGCATTTCTGTGGCG
>NVSF01000068.1 GCA_002401135.1 Zetaproteobacteria bacterium | reverse complement strand
CTCAGGAAAAGTGGCTGCCATGCAAGCCTATGGTGCACAAGTTGTGCATTTTGGTGATAATTTTGATCAGTGTCGAGCAGCAGCTTTACAAGCCGCTAATAAAAACAACGGCATGTTTATCGGTCCAACCGATGAGGCTTTAATTAATGGTGTGGGAAGTTATGGTTTGGAAATCATTAATGATTTACCAGATGTTGACCTCATCATAGTGCCAGTAGGAGCAGGTAGTGGAATTTGTGGCACAGCTATTGTGGCAAAAACCATTAACCCAAAAATCAAAATCATTGGTGTTCAATCAGCTCAAGCCCCTGCACAACAACTTAGTTGGAGAAACGGTGAATTGATAGAAGCACAAAACACCACTATTGCTGAAGGTGTAGCTACTGGAGTCCCTTTTATCAATACTCAAAAAATAATGCGCAAAAATGTTGATGAATTTTTATTGGTTGATGATAAAGATATCATCAAATCAACAGAGATATTGATAAAAAACTCCCATAACTTAATTGAAGAAGCATCAGCAGCAACTTTTGCCKYWGYAYMRCRRWKAAWWTSMSMGYKGCRARGWRAARMASWWGWKYKMRKSMWMRKYKGAGGNRAMWRYKYSSMKGRWWMWYWWAGSWYWAYTRKWTRGWRWSYWRYYRAKAWMWGAMWCSYMRCGAGGAAAAGTTYGTTTGAATATTCCAACTGATGTATTGGGTGTATGGTTTCCTAACCTTTACCCTGAGCGTGCATTGGTATCTTAAATTCTTCTGCATACCTTTTACCACATAAATACTGTTACTTCTCTTTTGCGAAAAAAGTAACTCTTAAGTGTCTAGTTTAGTAGGGAGAGTGCCAATTTTAGGTCAGCAACCTGCGCCTGATGTATCGCTACATGCTTTGAAAGAAGAAGTGGAAGTCAAAGAACCCGATGAGAAACCTTCAATTGGTTTTTGTTAGCCCTTACTCAGGCAAAACTTGTGACCAAACTTCGTATTTATTAGACGAAAACCTAAATATGTAGTTTGGTCACAAAATGGTCACAACTTCCACAATTGAAAAATTAACAAAAGTTGCAAGTTGTTGATATTAAGCATAAAAATGGTGCACCCTAGTGGATTCGAACCACTGGCCTACAGCTTCGGAGGCTGTTGCTCTATCCAGCTGAGCTAAGGGTGCTTAATTTTGTGACCACGCGTAAACTATTGTTAAATAAAAGTAATTCAACGACCGTGGTCACAGTTTGGTCACAAAATGGTCACACACTTTTTATGAGCGTTAACCCTAACCAACCTAAACTATTGTTTTTGCAACCACTTTGTTTGGTCACAATTACCTATCCTTGAGTATGACCACTATCTTCGGAGGCCGACGCTCTATCCAGTTAAGCTAACCGCGTTAAACCAAGCTAGCGCAATATAGACAAGCCTTTTGATAAAGCAAATCCGCACATTAACATTTTTTAAGTTGCCACTTTGGTGCAACAACGACTATATTCTGCATATGTTCAGGATTCTTTATGATTGAAACGAAAGGTTTAACCAAGATATATGGCAATGTTGCTGCTCTTGACGATATAAACTTGCAGATTAAAAGCGGCGAAGTCACGGTGATTTTGGGCGGTTCAGGCTCGGGTAAAACCACTCTTTTGCGCCTTTTGGCAGGCTTGGAGACACCAACATCAGGCTCAATTATGTTTGCCGATGAAGATTTGGCGGAAATTAGCCAAAAGCGTTTGTATGAGTTGCGTTTACGCGTAGGCATGTTGTTTCAATATTCGGCGCTACTCAATTCTTTAACGGTGTATGAAAATGTAGCATTCCCATTAAACGAACATACTGACCTTGATGATACAATTATTCATACCATGGTCACCATGAAGCTTGAACAAGTGGGGCTACGTGGCTTTGAAGAAATGATGCCATCACAATTATCAGGTGGTATGGCGAAACGCGTTGCTTTTGCTAGGGCTCTTGCCATGGATCCGCAAGTGGTATTTTTTGATGAGCCAACATCAGGCTTAGACCCTATTTCAGCGGGTGTAATCAGCTCGCTTATTCATGAAACAACAGTGAAAACACGCATGACTTCGGTGGTGGTGACCCATGATGTGCAAGCGGGATTAGACATTGCAGACCATGTGATTCTTTTGTGGCAAGGGCGGGTGATTGCCGAAGGTAAATCCAACACGATTAAAAATAGCGATGACCCGCGTGTTCAACAATTTATTGAAGGTCGCCCCAATGGTCCGATTCCGTTTTCCAGAAGCCAGACTGCTTATATTGATGATTTAACACATAAACCAGGTTGTGTGAGGTTAGATTGATGGTTGATTTCATTGGACAATTGGGCAGGACTGTTCTTGATGCTATTGCTAAATTAGGTGATGCAACATTGTTTGCATTGTCAACGCTACGCTTATTGTTTACACCGCCTTGGCAAGGCAAACACTTTATTATGCAACTGTATGCGGTGGGTGTTGGTTCATTAATTATTATCATCATTACAGGTGCATTTACGGGCATGGTGTTAGCCCTTCAAGGCTATCATATGCTGGTCAAAGTGGGCACAGAAGCATTGCTCGGCCCTGCGGTGGCACTATCACTGATTCGTGAGCTTGGCCCTGTGCTTGCAGCGTTGATGTTTGTGGGGCGAGCAGGTTCGAGTATTACCGCAGAAATTGGCATTATGCGGGTGACAGAGCAAATGGATGCTTTGGAAATGATGGCGGTGAACCCACAAGCGCGTGTGATGTTGACGCGCATCATTGCTTGCGGCATTGCTTTGCCTTTATTGGTGGGTATTTTTGATGTGGTGGGTTTGTTTGCAGGTTATTTGATTGGTGTGGAAATGCTTGGTGTGAACAGTGGCGTATATATTGGTGAAACCATTGATAAGGTTGCATTAAATGATGTGTTTGCAGGTTTAACCAAGTCGGTTTATTTTGGTTTGTTGGTGGGTATTATTTGTACATATATGGGGCAGCGGGCGACAGCAACCACGGAAGGCGTTGCCAAAGCGACAACACAAGCCGTGATGTTGTGCTCGGTGATGATATTGATTTTAGACTATATCATTACATCATTTTAYCTTTAGGAGTTAAAGAACATGAAGAATTATAAGAAAATAGAAATGATTGTCGGTATTTTTGTGCTTGTGGGCATCATGAGCATCACGTTGTTGGCGGTGAAGCTTGGTGGTATTGGTGGCGTGGGTACCAAAGGGTATGAGCTAAKCGCTATTTTTGATGATGCAGGCGGTGTGCGAGAGGGCAGCGATGTGCTGCTTGCAGGGGTGATTATTGGAAAGGTCACGTCGGTGACACTTAAAGACAATGAAGAAGCCTTGATGATTTTGAACATCACRCCTGAAGTGAATATTGCTTCAGATTCATCTCTATCTATTCGCACCAAAGGTTTGATTGGTGAAAAATTTGTACGTGTTAATCAGGGCATTGAAGAAGATTTTTTAAGTAGTGGTGATGAATTTGACGATACTGAATCACCAATTAATCTAGAAGATATGATAGGAAAATATATATTTAGTGGAGAGACACCATGAAAAAATTAACAAGTAGCGCGTTAACACTATTACTGATGTTGGGGTTTTCATCACTGGCATTAGCAGAAGAAGCAACACCAAAACAAGTGGTTATGACCACGATTGAATCTATCATTGCGGTGCTGGAAGCCAGAGAAGATAAAACGACGGTGAACGATGCAGACCGTGAAGGTATTCGTAAAGTTGTTCAAGGAAAGTTTGACTACCGTGAAATGTCGCGGCGTAGCGTGGGTAAACCATGGCGAACAATGGATGAGTCTAAGAAGGTTGAATTCACAGAGCTTTTCCGTCAAGTTCTCGAGTTCTCTTATGGCAATCAATTGGCAGGTTATAAAGGTCAAAAGGTTATCTTTGAAGACGCAGAGTTCAAGAAAGATAAAGCGCGCGTTAAAGGAGCTGTTGTAGATAGCAGTAAGTCAATTCCTATGGAATACCGCCTACATCAAACCGACTCTGGTTGGCAGGTGTATGATATCAARATTGAAGGTGTGAGYTTGGTGACAACGTTTCGTAAAGATTTTAAATCCATCGTTAAAAAGCAAGGCATTGATGGTTTGATGAATACTTTAGGCAAAAAAGTCGAAAAATTAAAAGCAAAAGGGTAGTTTTACACCAGTTATTTAAWATCACCTTGTAGATTATGTTCAAAATTTGTTTTATTCGAGGCTGCCGCATCATTTTGATGTTGCTTGTTATCGCAATAACCTTGTTTGTGACACTTTTTGCTGTGTCTCCCGATGTTTCTTTTGTAGAAGCTCATTTTGAACAAAAAATAGGTGCAGCTTTGAATGCGGACAGCGTGGATATTGAGTCTGTTAGCATGAGCTGGGATTCAGGTCCTGTGTTTGATGTAGGGGCAGTGAATATTTCAGCAGATGCATTTTCAGTCCATAACGCCAACATCGTGCTTTCATATTCATTACTTCAATTGTTTCGTGCTGATGTCGCTCCTGTTGTTTCAGTCAAAGGTGGCACGATTGCATTTGATTTGGATGCTGATACGAAAAGCACCAGCAGTGCCYCTCCAGCTTATATCACGACCAAGTTTGAGGATGTTCAAATCAACTGGACGTTTCAGCAGGAAACCCAACGCCTTGAGCATGTGAATGCAGAAATAACACCATGGGCATCATCTATTATTTTGACCACGGATGGCTTGGCTTTAACGGCAAATTTAGACAGTGATGGATTGCCAAAGAAGATGGTCTTACATATCACTGACTTTTCCTACTTACCGTATTCTTGGTTAAAACACATACAAGGTTTCAATGATTTTTCTTTTACTGTGCAGCGTAGAGCAGATCACCAATGGTCTTGGGMAATCAATGTGAAAGCTGAAAAAGGCTTGCTTGCTTTTGATGAGGCATATGTCCGAATTCCATTCCAGTCGTTTGCTGCACAAGGCAATATTGAGCTAGATATTGAGCAGGCTGAGGTGAAGCTTGCTGCCTTTGATGCTGCGGACATTCGATGGAAAGATGGGCAAAACTACGGTGAATTTAAAGCTTCATGGCAAAAAGGCATATTGCATATTGATGCCTTAGATGYTTCAACAGCGACACCTTTGCTGTGGTCATGGTTRCGCCCGATTGGTGATGGWTTGTTYCATCAATGGTTGGCRAGCATGAAACATGGACGCATTAGYCAKGTRCGCGCCAATGTGGACTTACCTTGGCAAGCACCATTGCTTGATGCACCGACACTGCAAAATGTATTGGATATGAAATACCATGTCACAGCGCGAGCGCATGATGCAGATATTGCTTTGGGTTTGGAAGGCGACTACCTATACCATGTTGCCGCCGATGTCTTGGTGGATGAGCTTCATTTGCAGGCAAACATTAGTCACGCGGTTCTCAATGATGGGCTTGGTGTTGTCGCTGGGGATTATCAAATTTATTGGGACACATTATTGATGGATGTGAATGCGACAGGTCAAGTCGATGTTGGGGCATTACATGCTTGGCTAGACCCTGAATCGGCAAAACCCTTAGCTTGGGGTGGTGCACCAGCCAATGCTAAGGTTTATCTGGCATGGGATGTGGATGAAAATGAGCCGCAAGATGTGGTGGTCACGCTAGAACCTGCGCCCAATCAAGTTTGGCATATTACACCCAAAGCGACACCTATGACGGTAAGTGGTGGTACTGCGGTGTGGGATTACCAACGCGGCTTGGATTTGAAACACCTGAAAGTAACGTTGCCTTGGTTGAAGGGTGATTTGACTGCGTTTATCGATAAAAATAAAGGCTGGGCTTTGCAAGATGTACTGTTTGATGGTTATGCACCATTGGCTGATTTAACAGATACATTTGTTTTGCCCATCGTCAACCCGCAAGGTTTAACCAAAGTTAAGGTTGTTTATGATGCGGGTGTTTGGTCGGGAGACTTGGATTTGACAGCCAATGATTGGGATAATTTTATTGGTTTTGATAAACAAGGCTTGGAGACATTGCGCCTACCTTTCATTGGACATCAAGTGGGTGCAGATATATTGCCCATACAAATTGATGCCTTAAATGCGACACATCAAGGTTTTGCATTGAAAGGCTCTATTTACATGGATGAAAACAACATCAACTTTTCTTTTAAAGATATTGAAACGTCTGCATTTCAAGGTGATATGAAGCTTTATATGCCTYTGGATGATGCGCWGGCATGGCGCATTGAAGTGGATGCTGAATATATGGATAAACCTGTGTTATCTAGGTATTTAAARGATAATGATAATATCGAAAAGTCTGAGCGTCCTTGGTCAGTTGTTGCWGATATAGATAAAGTTGTGTGGGAGAAAAGCTTTGCTAAACAAGTGAACATTATCTTCTCTTCAGATGAAACAAGCTTGGGGCAGATTAATGTGGCTCACTTTGTATCTGCAGATGTTGATTTAAAGCAGSTTAAAGCTGATTTCACCCTACACGGATTAGGCGTGTATGAACTGCACTTGTTTGAAGCAAAAGGTGCAGGTCAATTGTTACAAGCTTCRGGCTCTGTGAAMACGCAGCSTGATGGTTCWYTRCGYTGGCAAGGKYTAGCYYTSATGRRTGGTGAGTTTGGCACATTGATGAAACAAGCAGAGCTGGATAAGTTGTTTCGAGAAGGAGATATGGCTGCTTTATTTTTAGGGCATGGTGAATACAAAGATGGCGAACCTTGGTGGCGTGAAATGAAGGGWGGCTTTAAACTTCGCGTGAATGATGGGCGAATTATGGAGGGTGGAACGCTGACTCGCTTGCTTGCTGCGATTAGCCTTGTTGA
The DNA here is from genome assembly GCA_002401135.1 of Zetaproteobacteria bacterium. Taxonomy (GTDB): domain Bacteria; phylum Pseudomonadota; class Zetaproteobacteria; order Mariprofundales; family Mariprofundaceae; genus Ghiorsea. Next base: position 962 of record NVSF01000068.1, on the reverse strand, counting down.
TTTGCCAAAATATTTGATACTTGACCGTGGTGATGTGGTGGGTGAAGGGCTATTGTATGATAAGTTGCAAGTTGAAGGTTCCTTTGCAGGCAACCAACTGAAGATTGACCAACTCGGCTTTTTATCTTCGGCATTGGATGCAGGTGGTACGGGTGTTGTGGATTTAGAGCAGGGTACAATGGATATTGTGTTGGTGGCGAGACCATGGCAAAACATTGAAGTTTTTATCAGTGAAATACCATTGTTGGGTTCGGTTTTAACAGGCAAAGATAAAAGTGTATTGCGCAAAATATACCGTATCCATGGGCCTGCATCGGATGCCAAAGTGGATGAGATTGATGCCGAAGAGGCAGGGCTTCCGTCAGGCGGTTACCTTGAAGACTTGTTTACACCCAGCAAATGGTTTGAGCCTGTGCAGAAAGTAAAAGAGAAGCGGTGAGAATGATATGCGATTAATTATGTTGGATACAGAAACAACAGGTTTATCACCGTCAAATGGTGATAAAATGGTAGAAATTGGGGCGATTGAAGTCAGCAATCGTGATATGAGCCAAACGCGAACATTTCATCAGTATTTAAACCCTGAGCGCAATATTCCCAATGAAGTGGTGCGCATTCATGGTATTGATAATGCACGGGTTAAAGATGAACCAACGTTTAAAGATGTGGCACAAAATTTCCTGGATTTTATTCAAGGTGGCACATTGGTGATTCATAATGCCCCTTTTGACTTGGGATTTATCATGGCAGAGCTTGAAGCGTGTGGTCTGCCTAACATCCATGATATTCCAGTGATAGATACCTTACGTTTGGCTAAAAAGCAGTTTCCTAGACAGCGCAACAATTTGGATGCTTTATGCGATAGATTTGAGATAGAGCGCGGGCATAGAGAGTTGCATGGCGCATTGCTGGATTCAGAATTGCTGGGTGAAGTTTATTTGGCAATGACAGGCGGCAAACAG
>NVSF01000067.1 GCA_002401135.1 Zetaproteobacteria bacterium | reverse complement strand
ATATAGCGTTGCCATGAGTCCCTGCTTCGGTAAAACTCATTGAAGTATGTTCTGACTAATAGCTGTGTCCTATCAAACATTGAACCATCGAACAAGTAAGGGCTTTTGCAAAACAGTGATAAATCAGCCAAGATAATGTTCAGAGATTCGATTACTTCAACGCTTCTAAAGTACCAGCTTATATGAGCAAAGAGGATTTCTTCATATTTTGATAACACTCCAAGATGGATTGTATCAAATTCATCTGTTTCGAAATCAAAAGAGCGGAGGTATTTAGTGGCTTTTTTATTTAGAAACCCCATGCTTTTTCGGGTCTCTTCTGGCAGTTCAAGCTGAGGAATATGCGATGTGGATTTAGATTTATGATGTAAGATTCGGTGACTGAAAAACTTACTCACTATTCCTCCTAATAAACTTTGATATGATATGACGTTTCGCTAGCTAGCGAGATGTTGAATTGAACTATAAGTATACAAATTAAAAAATAAAGGCGGTTTATACTTTAAGTAGAATAAGGGGTCTATCATTGTATTAATTTAGAAAGAAAAACGGGGTAGTATACTCTTTTGAAGGGTTCAGCTTGTTTTTTAGTCTAAGTGATTGAATATATTGTACATGTGGTTTGATTGTTGACAAAGTGATACGGATGCGTAGAAAGCGCAACCAATTCGCACACACTTCTTCCGTTGTGCCCTAGAGAAATGGGGATTGGAAGTGTGGAGGAAATAATAACAATCGGAGTACCATAAAATGGCTCAATTTACTATGAAACAACTGCTTGAAGCAGGGGTGCACTTTGGTCACCAGACACGTCGCTGGAATCCTAAAATGGCACCATATATCTTTGGATCGCGTAATGGCATCCATATCATCGATTTGCAAAAAACATTGCGTATGGCGAATGAATCTTATGATTTCATGCGCGAACTTGCGGCAGCAGGCGGACGTGTTTTGTTCGTTGGCACAAAACGCCAAGCAACAGATGCAGTGAAAGAAGAATCAACACGCGCTGGTCAATATTTCGTGAATCACCGTTGGTTGGGTGGCATGTTGACCAACTTCCAAACTGTTCAACAATCTGTGCGCAAAATGAAAGACCTTCAACGCAAAAAAGAAGAAGGCATCTTTGACTTAATCACAAAAAAAGAAGGCTTAAAACTTCAAAACGACCTTGAAAAATTAGAGCGTACTTTGGGTGGTGTTCAAGAAATGACACACTTGCCAGATTGTTTGTTTGTTGTTGATGTGCAAAAAGAAGACTTGGCAGTGAAAGAAGCGCAAAAATTGGGTATCCCAGTTGTTGCCATCGTGGATTCTAACTGTAACCCAACTGGTATTGATTATGTTGTACCAGGTAATGATGATGCGATTCGTGCAGTGCGTTTGTTCTGCAGTAAAATGGCAGATGCGATTGTTGAAGGCGCTGAAACATTCCAATTGGAAAATGCTGAAGATGGCGAAGATGTTGTTGAAGCAATGATGAATCAAACGGCTGAAACAGAAGCAACGCCTGCGGAAGTAGTTGCTGAAGAAAAGCCAAAAGCTAAGAAAGTAGCTGCTAAAGAAGAAGCGCCTGCTGAAGAAGCGACAGAAGCTAAAGCTTAATCACCCTTTAAACTTAAATTTTAATGAATATGCACATGAGCCAGTTGGGCTGGTGTGAGATGGAGAAATAAAATGGCAATTACTGCTGCGGATGTAAAAAAACTGCGTGAAGCAACTGGCGCAGGTATGATGGACTGCAAAAAAGCATTGATGGAAGTTGATGGTAATTTTGATGCAGGTGTTGACTATTTGCGCAAGAAAGGTCTTGGTGCTGCGGATAAGAAAGCAGGACGCATTGCTGCTGAAGGCATTGTAGTTACAAAAAATGTAGGTGACACTGCCGTTGTTTTGGAAGTGAACTCTGAAACTGATTTTGTGAGCAAAAATGAACAATTCGTTGCCTTTACAGACAAGCTTGCGGCATTTATTCTTGATAAACGCCCAGTAGATGTAGCAAGCCTTTTGACCATGTCATTTGAAGCTGACTTAACCGTTGAGCAAGCGTTGTCACAATTGATTGCGACCATTGGTGAGAACATGAGTGTTCGCCGTTTCCAAGTGTTGGAAGCAAGTGGCACAGTTGCTGCATATATTCATGGTGGCGGTAAAATTGGTGTGTTGGTTGCTGTTGAAGGCAATGCTGATGATGCATTGGCAACGATTGCACGTAATGTAGCCATGCATGTTGCTGCGGTGAACCCTCAGTTCGTATCGCGTGATGAAGTGACTGCTGATATTGCAGAGCGTGAGCGTAAAGTCTTAACAGAACGTGCGCTTGCAAGTGGTAAACCTGAAGCGATTGTTGAAAAAATCGTTACAGGTCAAATGAACAAGTTTTTCTCGGAAAACTGCTTGCTTGACCAAGAGTTTGTGATGGATTCTGATAAGACAGTTGCTAAAGCAGTTGCGGATGTTCAAGCTAACGCAAAAATTGTGGCAGTAGCTCGTTTTGCATTGGGCGAAGGCATTGAGAAAAAAGAAGAAGATTTTGCAGCAGAAGTTGCAGCACAAATCGCAGGTTAAGACACACACTTCTTCTTGTTTTAACAACACATTACCGAGGTAGCTATGACATCAAACAACAGTGAAACTTCTGCGAATCAGGCTTGTCGATACAAGCGGATATTATTGAAGTTATCTGGTGAAGTTTTGATGGGAGATAGTGGTTATGGTATTGACCCTGATACCATCAACCACTTGGCTACTGAGTTGCTTGAAGTACAACACAGTGGTGTGGATTTAGCGATTGTGATTGGCGGCGGCAACATTTTCCGTGGTAACATGGGCACAGCATCGGGTATGGATAGGGCAAGCGCTGATTATATGGGCATGATGGCAACGGTGATGAATGCCATTGCCCTGCAAGACGCATTAGAGCGCCAAGGCGGTCAGGTGCGTATGATTTCTGCCTTGCACATCAAGGAAGTTGCAGAGCCTTATATTCGCCGTCGAGCTATGCGTCACCTTGAAAAAGGGCGCATTCTTATTTTTGCCGCAGGCACGGGAAATCCTTATTTTACAACCGATACAGCAGCCAGCCTTCGCGCTATGGAAATTGGTGCTGATGTGGTGCTCAAAGGTACTAAGGTTGATGGTGTTTATACCGCAGACCCTATGAAAGACCCATCGGCTACGCGTTATGATACTTTAACCTTCACCGAAGCCTTAACCAAACAATTGGGTGTGATGGATGCAACGGCAATGTCGTTGTGCCGTGATAATCAGATGCCCATCGTAGTGTTTGATGTTACCACATCAGGACAAATGCTTCGCGCGGTCAAAGGTGAAGCTGTTGGCACTGTTGTTCAGGAGAATTGATATGTTTGAAGAACTTGACACAAAAATGAACAAAACGATTGAAGCACTTCGCCATGAGTTGGCAACCATTCGTASAGGTCGCGCCAATGCGGCTCTTTTAGACCAAATTCGCGTGCCTTATTATGGTTCTGATGTGCCTGTGAGCCAAGTGGGTAGCATTTCTGTGCCTGAACCAAGAATGTTGATGATTTCACCTTGGGAAAAGACGGCTTTGGCTGATATTGAAAAGGCGATTATGACTGCGGATATAGGGGTGACACCTTCCAATGATGGTGAAGTCATTCGTTTGATATTACCAGAACTTACCGAAGACCGCCGTAAAGAGTTTGTCAAACAAGCCAGAGGTATGAGTGAAAAATCAAAAGTATCTATTCGCAATTTAAGACGTGATGCCAATGATGAGATTAAGAAAGAAGTCAAAGACGATGGGTTGCCAGAAGATGAATCCAAGCGTTTACAAGAACAAATCCAAAAAATAACTGATAAATTCATCGCCGAAGTTGATGCGGTGATTGAGAAAAAAGAACAGGATATTCTGACTGTTTAATGTCTTCCTCTGAAGACCAGACCARTCAACGTGTGCCGCAACATGTTGCCATTATTATGGATGGAAATGGGCGGTGGGCTAAGGCTCAGGGTTTGTCGCGTCTTGAAGGGCACAAGCAAGGTGCAAAGCGCTTACGTGATGTGATTCGTTGGGCGAGAGACGCTGGTGTGAAGCAAGTGTCACTGTATGCGTTTTCAACGGAAAACTGGAAACGACCCAAACTTGAGATTGCAGGTTTGATGACATTGATGGCAACGATGTTGCCTTTAGAAATCCCGAAAATGATTGAAGAAAATGCTAGAATGTTGGTGCTGGGTGACATATCTAAGCTACCATGGCTTGCGCGCAAGGCTTTAAATAGAGCTGTTGAAGCCACCAAAAACAACACATCAGTCGATGTCATTCTATGTCTTAATTATGGCGGGCAGCAAGAAATCGTTGAAGCTGCAAAACACTTGTTTGCATCTTTTGATGATGAAAAAGATAGAGCTGAAGCTTTTGCCAAGCTTACCCCTGAAACATTGTACGCACATATGGGGCGTGAAGATATTCTACCTGTGGACTTGTTGATTCGCACAGGTGGAGAGAAGCGTATTTCAAATTTCCATCTTTGGGATGCGGCTTATGCAGAATTGTATTTTACCGACACCAACTGGCCTGCTTACACAGAGGAAGATTTAAAAGAAGCGATTGCCGATTATACCAGCCGTGAGCGCCGCTTTGGCAAAACCAGCGAGCAGGTTCAAGGTGTTGCTGATGAATGAGTTAACCAAGCGCATACTTACAGCGATTGTGCTTACAGCGGGTGCGGTGTATTGGATGTTTTACACGGATGATAACCTTTTTGCTTTAATCACTTTAGTCATTGGTTTACTTGCTGTGATTGAGTTGTTTGCCATGGTTAAACTTCCTTCGGCTCTCTTGTATATTGTAACTTTGGCTATTCCAAGTTTGTTTTGGATATGGAGCCCAGAAACGATTCCTGTGATGTTTCCACTTCTTGTGCCTGTTGTGTTCTGGATGGTGATTTATGTGGTGATGATGCGTCATAATAGTAGCGCTGAAACATTTGCTCGCTTTGCTTATGTGCAGTGGATGACTGTGTTACTAATGGTGTTTTGTTATACTTTGATTACCGTGCACGCAATGGAAAACGGTGTTCTCTTCCTTGCAGGTGCTTTTGTTGGCGTTTGGATGGCGGATATTGGCGCATATGCTGTTGGCAAAAAGTTTGGTAAAACAAAGCTTTGCCCATCCATTAGCCCAGGTAAAAGTGTGGAAGGTTTCGCGGGTGGTTTATTGTTGGGTACTTTAGCTGCTGCATCATTTTGGGTAAGTTTACTGGGTATGGGTGTAACCAAGGCACTGATTTTAGCGGTCATTCTGGTGTTGGTTTCAGTGGCAGGTGATTTGGGTGAATCCGCATTAAAACGCGCTGTTGGTGTCAAAGATAGTGGTCGCATGTTACCTGGTCATGGCGGCATACTTGATAGAATTGATGCGTTATTACCATCTATTCCTTTGGTCGCCATGTTGTGGTTATTGATTGCATGAGTAAACCTATGAAAATAACGCTTTTGGGTGCAACAGGTTCGATTGGTACGAGCACCATTGATGTGATGTTGCGTCACCCTGAACAATTTCAAGCTTATGCTTTGGTGGCACATCGCAATGTGGACTTGATGTGTGAGTTGGTTGAAAAAGTGAATCCAGAAGTTGTGGTGATGACCGATGAAGCGGCATACCAACGCTTGAAAGGAACACTTCCTCAACATGTGAAGCTAGAATACGGCATGGATGCAGCAGAAGCTGTGGCATCGGCAGATGAAGTGGATATGGTCATGGCTGCCATGGTGGGTTCGGCTGGTTTGCCTGCAACATTGGCGGCAGTTCGCGCAGGTAAACGTGTTGGGCTTGCCAACAAAGAATGTTTGGTCACAGCWGGGCGYATATTCATGCAGGCAGCAAAGGAAAGTGGCGCTGAAGTTGTGCCTGTAGATTCTGAACATGCAGCCGTGCATCAAGCCTTGGCAGGGCATGMCAGAGATTCGGTAACACGCATTATTTTGACGGCATCGGGTGGYCCATTTAGAAACAGAGACCCTGAGTCATTAAAGGATGTCACTGTACAAGAAGCCGTGGCACACCCCAATTGGAGTATGGGTGCTAAAATCAGCATCGATTCAGCAACCATGATGAATAAAGCATTGGAATTGATTGAAGCCAAGTGGTTGTTTGATGCTTCTGCCGACCAATTGTCGGCGATTATTCATCCACAAAGTATTGTTCATGCTATGGTGGAGTATCGTGATGGGTCGGTGCTGGCGCAGCTTGCCATGCCAGACATGCGCTCACCGATTGTGTATGCCATGCAAGCAGAACCGCGATTGGAAAGTGGTATTCCATGGTTAGAATTAGCGCAAACTCAGCCTTTAGAGTTTCAAGCTATTGATGAAAAACGCTTTCCTGCCATGGCATTGGTCAAAGATGTATTGGCGGGCGAAGATAGTTTGGCGATAGCACTTAACGCTGCCAATGAAGTKGCMAACCAAGCRTTTCARGATGGCAAGATTGGTTTTATGGATATTGTGAGCACTGTTGGTAAAGTGCTGGCACAAACAGACAATAAACATGTGGCAACACTTGAAGAAGTTTGGGATTTGGATGCGGAAACACGCCGAATAACAGAGGAAAGTATTGGTTTATGATTGAAACAGTTCAAACGATATTGTATTTCATAGCTGCCATTGTGATTCTTATTGGATTTCATGAGTATGGTCAYTTTATTGTGGCGAGAAAGCTGGGTTTTAAGGTTGAGAAATTTTCCATTGGTTTTGGACCTTCGTTATTTTCATGGCGCGGCAAAGACGGTGAAGTTGAATACGTGATTGCAGCTATTCCTTTGGGTGGTTATGTCAAAATGTTTGGCGAAAACCCTTATGACCAAGTTGAAGATGGTGAAGAAAAAGTTGTCATTCCTGAAAAAGATTTAAAACGTGCATTTAATCGTCAAGCAGTTTGGAAGCGAGCGGCAGTTGCTTTCGCAGGTCCTGCATTTAATTTTATTTTTGCAATTGCAGCCTTTGCGCTCGCAGGTTTGATGGGGCATGAAGTATTGCCTGCTAATATTGGCTCAGTTGCCCCCAACTCCATTGCTGAACAGAAGGGGCTTCAGTTTGGTGATAAAGTTGTGGCGGTTAATGGCAAAGCGGTTGGCTCTTGGCAGAGTTTTGAAGAGTATTTGAAGCTTAGTGTTGGCGAAGAAATTGAATTGGATATTTCACGCGACCAACATGTGCAACAAGTATCATTCACGCTTCCTATACCTGAAAAAGATGTGTTCTTGATTGATGTTGCCAGCTCGCTTTTGGGTGTTTCACTGGGTATGGATATTCWTATTGAAAGTGTRATGCCTGATTCACCTGCGGAAAAAGCTTTGCTCAAAGCAGGCGAYAAAGTTACCGCAGTGAACAGCGAGCCTATTTATACGATTTCAAGCTTGATTGARGTGATTGGGCAAAGCCCTGATAAAGATGTCAGCTTGCAAGTGTTRCGTGAGGGCTCKCAACTTCAACTTARTGTTATACCCAAAGCCAGTGATTCAGGGCGCGGATTGATTGGCGTGCGCCTTCAAGCCAAACCTTGGGATGAACTTGTTTGGCAGCATAAGGGTTTTCTTGAAAGTATTGGTTATGGTTTCACGCGGACTTGGGAAGTGACCGTGATGACGGGTGAAATGATTAAACGTATGCTAACCGCATCCATTTCAGCCGATAATATTGGCGGACCGATTGCGATTGCCCAAATGGCAGGCAACACAGCCAATAGTGGCTTGGTATATTTCGTGATGTTTTTGGCGTTCTTT
>NVSF01000066.1 GCA_002401135.1 Zetaproteobacteria bacterium | reverse complement strand
AAAAGCTCCTGGCACACCATGTCCTGTACAATCTACAGCGGCAAATAGTACTTTGTTGTTTGCTTCCTCTACCCAATAGAAATCGCCCGAAACAATATCTTTTGGTTTATATAAGAAAAAAGAATTTGGTAATAGTTTTTTGATATTATTTTCAGGGGGCAATATTGCTTCCTGAATTCTTTTTGCATACGTTATACTATCGGTTATTTCTTTCTGCTTTTCATCTACAATCTCTTTCTGATTTTCGATGACAATTTTCTGTTTTTGTGTTGTTTTAAATCGATTATAAATAAAAATGGCRAAAACATTATTTGARAAAGTTTGGMAWCAACATSTGGTSAAWGMMAMYGATGATGGYTCGGTRTTGTTGTATATYGAYCGMCAATTGGTGCATGAAGTCACCAGYCCRCAAGCCTTTGAAGGYTTGAGAWTMRCAGGGCGTAAACCKTGGCGYRTCWSKGCRWCRGTGGCRACRCCYGAYCATAATGTKCCMACCACAGGTTTRGAGCATGGCATCACCGAYCCTGTGGCRCGSACMCAAGTGGAAGCCTTGGRTARCAATTGCRAAGARTTTGGTATYMMAGARTTTWMRATGGGCGATATTCGTCAAGGTATTGTGCATGTGGTTGGCCCTGAGCAAGGTTTGGTATTGCCAGGCATGACGGTGGTGTGCGGCGATTCACATACTTCAACACATGGCGCATTGGCAGCGATTGCGGTGGGCATTGGCACATCCGAAGTTGAGCATGTGCTTGCCACGCAAACCTTGATTCAGCAAAAACCAAAAGTGATGCGTATTAACGTGGAAGGCGATTTACCAGCAGGTATTACGGGCAAAGATGTTGCCTTGTTTATCATTGGCAAGATTGGTACAGCAGGCGGCACGGGTTTCGCCATTGAATTTGCAGGTTCTGCGATTCGTGCATTAAGCATGGAAGGGCGCATGAGCTTATGCAATATGACGATTGAAGCAGGTGCGCGTTGCGGCATGGTGGCTGTGGATGATGTCACCATTGATTATGTTAAAGGTCGCCCTTATGCCCCTGTCGGTGAGACGTGGAATCAGGCAGAAGCAGCATGGCGCACATTGCAATCGGATGATGATGCGGTGTTTGATAAAGAGGTTCACTTGAATGCTGCGGATATTGTGCCGCAAGTGACATGGGGAACTAGCCCAGAAATGGTGGTTTCGATTGTTGATAACACGCCAAACTTGGCAGATGCCAAAGATGAAGTGCAACGCGAAGGTTGGACGCGGGCATTTGAATATATGGGTTTAAAAGAAAATACGCCCATGCAAGAGATAAGCGTGGATAAAGTGTTTATCGGCTCTTGCACCAATGCGCGTATTGAAGATTTTCGTGCGGCAGCAGCTATTGCCAAAGGGCATAAAGTGGCGGATAACATCAARCTYGCCATGGTCGTGCCAGGCTCWGGYTTGGTCAAGGCGCAAGCGGAAAGCGAAGGTTTGGATAAGATTTTTACTGATGCAGGTTTTGAGTGGCGTGCGCCGGGTTGTTCTATGTGTTTGGCGATGAATGCAGACCGTTTGGATGCTGGTGAGCGTTGCGCTTCGACTTCAAACCGTAACTTTGAAGGCAGGCAGGGTGCGGGCGGGCGCACACATTTGGTCAGCCCTGCTATGGCAGCGGCGGCAGCCATCAAAGGGCACTTTGTAGATATTCGAGATTGGAATTGATTTGAACCACGAAGATCACGAAGTATAGAAGATGCCTTTTTACAGCGTGTTTTGTTTTCTTCGTGCTCTCTGTGTGCTGTGATGAATTGCCCTTGGGGCAAGATGCCTGCCCCTTGCGGGTATCGTGGTAAAATAGGAGATTGATATGCAAGCATTTACAACATTAGAAGGTTTGGTTGTGCCTATGGATAGAGCCAATGTGGATACCGATGCGATTATCCCCAAACAATTTTTAAAATCCATCAAACGCACAGGATATGGACCATTTTTGTTTGATGAATGGCGTTATGAAGATGTGGGGCAACCTGAAATGGATTGCACCAATCGCCCCATCCGTAAAGATTTTGTATTGAATCAGCCTCGTTTTAAAGGCGCACAAATCATGCTGGCGCGTGAGAACTTTGGTTGTGGTTCTTCAAGGGAACATGCGCCGTGGGCAATCGTGGATTATGGTGTTTCATGTGTGATTGCACCAAGTTTTGCCGATATTTTTTATAATAACTGCTTTAAGAATGGCATTTTGCCTGTGGTGTTGACAGATGCCGAGATGGATGTGTTGTTTGCAGAAACCGAGGCGAATGAAGGATATAAATTAAGCGTGGATTTGGCAGCGCAAACCGTGACTACACCAAGCGGACAAGTCTTCCACTTTGAAGTGGATGATTTCCGCAAACATTGCTTAATCAATGGCTTGGATGATATTGGTTTAACCTTGCAACAAGCGGATAAAGTCAAAGCTTACGAAGCAACGCGCAAAACTGATGCGCCTTGGTTATTTTCATAGCATCATGAATGCATCGCATAAGGTCTCAGTGTTTGGGATTATTTCTCAGACTAATGAGGCGCTAAGAAACAATAAGGTATACTACTTTAAAGTATTGTTGTTCCCTGCGCTGCTGATGGTTTTCCTGTTTTTTTCTCATTATGTAATTTTCAAAATTTACCCAGATATGCCCCAGTGGCTGGGGTGGGTGTTCATGTTAGTTAGATGGGGAAGTTATGCTGTTTTTGCAGTTGTTTGTCATCGATTGATACTTGTCTTAGATGCGCCTTTAGCACCTTGTACGCTTAGCCTTACGCGTCGTGAGTTATGGTTTTCTTTATATATGCTGCTTACGGGAGTGGTCGTATTTTCATTGATGTGGMTCGTGTCTATTCCGTTACTTACGCTCTTTAACATGCTAGGGGTTTCTTCTTCTGACTGGATCTTTGTAATATCAGCCATATTTGGCATTTCACAGGCTTATTTTCTGGGTAGATTTTGTTTGGTTTTCCCTTCTRTTGCGGTGGACGAAAAGATTTCATTAAAACAATCTTGGATGGTCGCCAAAGGCAACAGTATTAGAATTTCATGCCTTGTAGGCGTCATTCCCTTTTTTTGGTTTGTGCTTGTAGAGATTATGGGTCACAGTAGTGAACTGGCGGGCTCTTTAACGGCAGGTGATGTTTTATTGATGTTTATACAGCCAGTTGTGTTGGCATTTGAAGTGTTTTTAGTTTCGTTTATTTACAAAGACATAAAAGAAAACTGGATTACGTCTAACGCTGAACACTAAAGCGTATGCAGCCGGTCAAAGGCTGGGCTAACCAGTGTTTGGCTACCTTTTTCGTTTATACCTTTGCTTTGAATCAGTAGTTTAAATGATTCGCCCATGCCTGTGGGCAGCATCAAATGTTTGGCTTGGGTGATTTGAGCGATATTGTCTACGCTTGGGTCGGCAGCAAGGGTTTGCATGTGTTGTTGCACGGCTTGGGTTTGGGCTAGCCATGCGCCTTGGGTGGTGTAGGCAATCGCGGTTAAACCMGCGGCTTCACCWGCTTGTTTRAGCGMTGTGAAATCSACATGAGCGGTGATGTCRCAAACGCCTGGTGAGAGTTTAAGCACATCTTCAACCACTTGATGTTTGTAATGCCCCATGAGTGTGCCTTCCATACGCTGGGCGCGGTAATATTCTTGTTGGGTATAACCATAATCAACTGTGAGCACGATGGCGCGYGTTGCGATGTTGCTGATGTCTTGCTGCCAAGGTTGCAGGTTGGGGTTAAATTCGCTGGTATAATCTTCTGCCCATTGTTGCTGAATGTTTGCGGCAACTTGGGTGTCCACAGCTTGTAAGTCAGCCCATATGAACTTTTCACCATTCCAATCTACGCCACGTTCGATGGTTTGCTGTTGTTTGTAGCTGAAAGCGTGRACAGGGAAGGCATCAGGCAGCTCATTGCTAAACATAATCAGGTTTTCAACAGGTTTAATGTCTTGCAGATGTGTTGCTTGCTGCACAGTAAATCCGTGTTTGGCAAAGCTATCCGCTTGGCGTTGGCGCAGTTGTTCGCTGGTTTCCACGGCGATGATGTGGGGCGGTGTTAAGCCAAGTGTCGCAAGTTGGACTAATGTGTTGCACAATAAATCACCATTGCCGCCGCCTTGCTCCAGTAATGTCCAGTGATTAGGCTCACCCATAGCTTGCCATGCTTTGTTGATGCTTTCGGCAAAACCCATAGATAACCAACTACCCATGGCGGCGGCGGTCGTGAAGTCGCCACTTTTACCAAACACTTCTTCGCTTTCATAATAACCAAGTTTGGGTTGATAAAGGGCAGCTTGCATCCAATCGTGAAACGAGATTGCACCACCATCAGCTTGCATCAGCGAGAGGATGTGCTCAGTAAGCGTGTAAAGGCGTTGGTGTTCATTGTTCATGGTAATAATCTCACTATTGGGCTATGATGCGGCGCATAAATTTCCGAATTTATTTTATTCTATTTCARAGGGGAACTGTAATATGCCAACAACACTTAGTCGAATTGCAAAAGAAGGCGAACATGGACATGACATGATGCCGATTATTCAAGGCGTAGGACGCGCAGCGATTGAAATTTCTGCTTTATTGCGTGGTGCAGTGTTTCGCGGAGCATTGGGTGCGGCWGGYTCTGAAAATRTACAAGGTGAAGAACARCAAGTTTTGGACGTATTATCGGATGACATTTTCTTGGAAGAAATGCGCGCCACAGGTTTTATTTGCGCGGTTGGYTCTGAAGAACAGGAAGAATTGTTGGTGATTGAAGAATAYCAAGATGCWGATTATTTGGTGTTGGTAGACCCGCTTGATGGCTCATCCAACTTGGATGTGGATGGCCCAGTTGGCACAATTTTTTCAATCGTAAAACGTAAAACGCCCAACACTGAGTGTCCGCACGTGTCCGACACATTGCAAGCGGGTTCTGAAGTGATTGCAGCAGGTTATGTATTGTATGGTCCATCAACGATGTTGGTATACTCTGTGGGCGCTGGCACACATGGTTTCACATTTAACCCTGCGTCTGCGCGTTTTGAACTTAGCCATGACAATATTCGTATTCCTGAAACAGGTGGTTATTATTCTGTGAATGAATCCAATGCAGACCAATGGTCGGATGGTATGGGCGAGAAGTTAGAAAATTTAAAGAAAGATACTGGTCTTGGTATGCGTTATGTGGGTGCAATGGTTGCCGATGTGCATCGCACATTACTTAAAGGTGGTGTATTTTTGTATCCTGCCGATGATAAAAATACCACGGGTAAACTTCGTTTATTATACGAAGCGATTCCGATGGGTTTTGTGATGGAGCAAGCKGGTGGCAAGTCGATGAGCAAGGATATGTTGGTGTCTGAAGTGCAGCCTGAGGCATTACATCAGCGTGTGCCAGTATACTTAGGCTCAAAAACCTATGTTGACGGTTTATTGGGGAGTTGAGGCTAAAATGCTTGATTCCGTCGTTTCTCACTTTTTGCAGTAGCGCTGCTACAGCATCAAGTTCGAGCCTAGGACTWAAGCATTTTATCTCTCAATAATAACKGYTGATGAAAGATGATTTTCAACAAGTTTATTTAAAAGAAATCGGTGTGCGAACGCCGATTTCATCGTTTGTGGCTGAGCCGAAAGCTGAATTACATGCGCAAACTAAACCTGCCCAGCCTCAAGTTTATGTTGAGCCACAAGCTCWAGCACCTGTGGTTGTTGCAGAGCCATCAGTAGAGTTGACTCCAATAGTAGCTGAAGCTGTGCAGGAAGCGGCTGCACCTGCTGCTCATGTTGCAACTGTTTCGGCAGACGGTTTAGAGGGGCTTAAAGTCCAAGCAGAAGCTTGTAAGGCTTGTGAGTTGGTGGAATCACGCAACCAACTGGTGTTTGGTGATGGAAATAGTAATGCGGATATTATGTTTATCGGCGAAGCGCCGAATCGGGATGAAGATTTGGCGGGAAAAACCTTTGTTGGCGCAAGCGGTGAGTTGTTTCAACGTATGCTGGCATCCATTGGTTTGAATCGTGATGATGTGTATCTTATGCATGGCGTAAAATGTCGCCCACAACATAATCGAGCGCCAAAACCTGATGAGTTTGCTGCATGTGAATCATGGCTTACCGCACAGTTGGAACAAGTGCAGCCCAAAATGATATGTTTATTGGGTCGTGTGGTTGCGCAATCCATGCTCAAAACAGAATCGACGTTGACTGAACTCAGGGCTGGTCGGTTTACTTACCGTGGTATTCCAGTGTTGGTGATTGACCACCCATCTTATCTATTACGTTCTCAACAAAACAAAAGCAGAGCATGGCAAGACCTGTGCCGCTTGCAAAACTTTTTCTCAACACTTCACTAAACATTGCAGTGCCTTATAAGGCGTGTAGCATTCTGCGTTCACACGGGGGCGACATGGTTTCGACAGAGATTCTGAACCCTTAGGTGCATGTCGGGCAGGTACGCCCGTTATCCAGGCCAAAACAATAGTCGCAAACGACGACACAGAACTAGCTTACGCTGCGTAAGTTACCCCGCTCTTGAGTTGCCTATTGCTTGAGAATCCGGGGTCAAATAAATAGGATCGCCATTCTGGAAGTGTAGACCCGTGCTACCAGAGGTTAACTAGTAACGAGACGACCTATTGAAGCCCTTGTCCGTTAGGTTTTCAGTAGGTGCTATTATAACGGAATAAACATGTAGAGCCTTTGGCTGATGGTTTTTGGACGCGGGTTCGAATCCCGCCGCCTCCACCAATACGCAAGACGAGAAAGACCGATAAGAGCCTGTAAGCCTAGTGTTTGCAGGCTTTTTTCTTGCTTTATTGTTTGATGTTGTCCTATACTGCCCGACAGAAACCGAGAAAATTTACGGTACTTTTAACGGTACTTTTCCAAAAATAGGCAAAGGTCATAAATAAGTACCGTAGAAATCCTTGCAAACGCATATGGTGCAAGGGATAAGGTCGAAAAGTACCTATGGGGTGATTTATGGCATTAACAGATGCTAAAGTTAAGGCGGCAAAGCTTTTAGGTGGTAAGAAACAAATGAAGCTTGCGGATAGTGATGGGCTTTACCTTTTGGTTAAGCCTGCTGGAAAGTATTGGCGGTTTGATTATAGCTTTGGCGGGAAGCGTAAAACCTTAGCTTTAGGGGTTTACCCCAAAATAAGCCTTAAAAAGGCAAAGGATAAAAGGCGTGAAGCTGAAGGCTTGCTTGATGACCATATTGACCCCAGCCAGTACAAGCGCAATGAGAAAGAAAAGGAAGTTGCACAAGCTAGAGCGGTCGCTTTTGAAACAACATTTAAAGGTGTTGCACTGGACTGGTTTGCAGATTATCAAAAGTATATTAGTGAAGGTCATGCCAAAACAATCATGCGAAGGTTAGAGCGCGAAATTTTCCCTATCATTGGTGGCAAGCCAATCGACACAATCAAATCTAGTGAGGTTTTAAAGATATTACAGGGCATAGCGGAACGAGGAGCAGAGGAAACAGCAAGGCGGATTAAATCTTTWTGCTCCCAAGTTTTTTGTTACGCCATACTTCATGATGACTTAGAGATTGACCCTACCCAACCGCTGAAAAAGTTTTTGAGCAAAAAGAATGTGAAACACATGCCAACCATTACCGACCCTAAGAAAGTAGGGGAACTTATGCGAGCTATCAAAGGCTTTGAGGCTTCTAATGTTGTTGAATGTGCTTTAAAGCTTGCGCCGCTGGTGTTTGTTAGACCTACGGAGCTTCGCCATGCTGAATGGGATGAAGTGAATCTAGAGGGTGCTGAATGGAGAATACCCGCCCATAAAATGAAGATGGGAGCGGCTCACATTGTACCTTTATCCAAACAAGCCTTGGCAATCATAAAAGAAATACAGCCGCTAACGGGTGAGGGTAAGTATGTTTTCCCCTCTATCCGTACTGCTTTGCGTCCCATGAGTGAAAATACCATCAATGTTGCACTACGCCGACTTGGTTACTCTAAGGATGAAATGTGTGGGCATGGCTTTAGAGGCATGGCTTCCACACTATTG
>NVSF01000065.1 GCA_002401135.1 Zetaproteobacteria bacterium | reverse complement strand
GGCCTCAGAATGAGACTGGTAATCGAACTCCTGAATGAGAAGACTCGACCAGCTCATATAGTTGCTGAACTCCAACAAGGGGTTGTTGAGGTCGCACGTGTGTGTTAGAATCCCGTAGAGGAACTAGGGGGTCAAAGGAGGATTGTCATACCTGTTTATCGTCGGCCTGATGGTGCACTAAGCTGGATTGAGCCAGAAGCGGGTTAATGATGTCTGAAGACAGTAAGTTGGTGACCCCTGAACATGTGTTGCTTGGGTCGCAAGCGAAAAGTAAACGTGCACTACTCACGGAAATGGCGGGTTTATTGTTATCCATTGACCTCGACCTCGCCTTGGAAGTGATTACGGCGCGTGAAAAGTTGGGAAGCACGGGTATGGGGCATGGTGTTGCCATTCCTCATGGTCGACTTGAAGGTTTGCAAGAGCCTGCAATTGCGGTCGCTATTCATGAGCAGGGTGTGAATTTTGATGCGATTGATGGTAAGTTGGTGAATATCGTTGTGATGCTTCTTGTACCGAATGATGACCATCAAATTCATCTGGGGTTGTTGGCGAAATTGGCGCGATTGTTGCAGCAGGGAGATGTGCGACAGGCTTTGCGTGATGCAAAAAGTCGTGAAGATGTTGCGCAGTTGTTTCAAATATAAACATGATTTTTCAGCACTAATGGTTATGTGATGCTATTAATTATCACAGGGCTTTCGGGTGCWGGRAAAAGYACAGCACTMCAYGCTTTGGAAGAYAATGGYTTCTTYTGCACSGAYAACTTGCCTGTGACCATGCTCGCKGATTGGGCAGAAAACATGCTGCAAAATGAAAACAATGCAGCAGTTGGCATTGATATTCGCAGCTCAGAAAACCCTGAATTGTTATACCAATCATTATCTTCTATTCGCCAAGGTTTGGACTGGAAGATTATGTTTATTGATGCCAAAGATGAGGTATTGCAGCGCCGTTTTTCAACGGTTAGGCGCAGACATCCGCACATGCCAGATATTCCACTTGAGAAAGCTGTTGCCTCTGAGCGGCAAGCCTTATCAGCATTGCAGCAACAGGCAGATATTGTGTTTGACAGCTCTAATTTGACACCTTATCAACTGTCTGACTTGGTAGAAAGTTATTGGCGAAAGCAGCAARCTGTGTTGGCAGATGAGCAACCTTTGGTGTGGTCTCTCATTTCATTTAGTTATCAGCGTGGGCTTCCCGCAGGCGCGGATATGGTGATGGATATGCGCTTCTTGCCCAACCCTCATTATGAGCCTGAACTTGCGCCGCTTACGGGTAAAGATGCCCCTGTACAAGACTTTTTGTCGGCACTTGAAGAAGTTAAACAAGCCGAAACGTATATTCAAGATTGGCTGCGCTTTGTTGCGCCGAAAATGATTCGAGAGCGTAAGCGGTATTTCACACTTGGCTTTGGCTGCAGTGGCGGYAGGCATCGCTCGGTGTATATGACTGAAATGATTGCCAAGTGGCTCAAAGATGAAGATATGGGTGTGCCGATTGTGCGCCACCGTGAGATTGGGGATATTCATTGATTGGTGTGATTCTTATTGCCCATGCGCGGCTTGCATCGGAGACCAAAGCAGCCGTTACGTATATTTTGCAGGAGCAGGTCTCATTTGAGGCGATTGATGTTACCAATTCTGATGAAGCTATAACACAAACCCAAGCATTTTCAGATGTGTTAGAAATCATGTTGGCGCAATGTGATGGCGTGTTGGTGATGGTCGATATTTTTGGGGCAACACCATGCAATATTGCGATGTACAGGATTGCGCAAGCCGACAAGTGTGCAAATATTGAAATGATTGCAGGGTTTAATTTACCCTGTGTGATTAAAACCATGCTTGAGCGCAAACATGTARGCTTAGAAGATTTGGCGCGATTAAGCCTTGATTCAGGACAAAAATATATGCGGCTTGGTTCGCAAGAACATGTTGTACAGCAAATATTTTCCAAACGTAGGGCAACATGAAACAGCAGACTGTGTCCATTATCAATAAGCTKGGTTTACACGCGCGTACATCCGCACAGTTTGTATCGCTTGCGAGCCAGTTTCCGTGTGATATTCAAGTGCAACGGGATGATATGATAGTGAACGGTAAGAGCCTGATGGCACTGCTGACCTTGGCAGCAAGTCAAAATACAGACATCACCATTATCACCGAWRSCRWKCANNCTGAANAAGCATTAAAAGTTTTGGTTGAGCTGGTTGAGCAAGGTTTTGGTGAAGAAGTTTGAGTAAGGGAACTTCTGAACAAGGGCAAGCAGCCGCGGGTAGCGGGGGCATTGTTTTTGGTGTGGTGCAAAAGCTTGATGAGCGACAGCATATTATCCCTGAACACCATATTGAAACATCACAACAAACGAATGAAGTCCAACGATTAGAAGTTGCAATTGCACAAGCAAGGCTTCATTTAAAACATGAAATGGATGCTTTATCCAAACATGAACATGGCAACAATTTGCGTCCGATTTTAGAAGCGCATGACTTGATGTTGGCAGACCCCGAGTTATACCGTGGCACAAAGCAACAGATTGAAGATGAAGGCATCAATGTGGAGTGGGCACTCAAACGTTGTTTGGCAAGTTTTACGCAAGCTTTTGYKCATATGGATGATACYTATTTRAAAAGTAGGCAAGCTGATATTGCTCAGGTAGGTGCGCGAATTTTAAGTGAGCTGGATGAAACGACAACGCAAGCATTGCAAGCCACATCCATTATTGTTGCCCCCGATTTTTCACCTGCGGATGTGGTAGAACTTTGGCGAAAAGGTGTTGTCGGTTTTATCGCCGCACAAGGTGGTAAGGATAGTCATGCCATGATTGTGGCTAGGGGCGTGGGGCTCACAGGTTTGGCAGGCGCACAAACACTGTGGGAGCTAGCTGAAGATGGYGATAAACYTATCTTGGATGCAGAGAATAATGTGTGGGTTTTGAATCCTTCACCTGAACAAGAACARCATTATCAWGGTTTACACAAGGCGTTGTGTGATGARCAAAAGGYWTTGCAAAGTTATGCTACCCAAGAAGCAACAAACGAAAATGATGGTGGAATATCATTACTTGCCAATGTTGAGTTTGTTGAAGAGGTGGCATTGGCAAATCAATATGCTGTGGATGGCATTGGCTTGTTTCGCACGGAGTTTTTATTTATGCAGTCGGTGGCATTGCCAACAGAAGATGAGCAATATGCTTAYTACAATGCAATTGTTCAGGGCATGAATGGCAAACCTGTCACTTTTCGTTTATTGGATATTGGCGCAGATAAGCTGGCACATGCACGGGCTTTTTTTGGTGATTATGATGGTGAAAACCCAGCTTTAGGTCTTCGCGGTGTGAGGATGTTGTTGCATAAGCCTGACTTATTGAAAACACAATTGCGTGCCATATTGCGTTGTGCTGGTGAAGCTCATATATCCATCCTTGTGCCTATGGTGGTGTCTGCTGAAGAGATGTGCGTTGTGCGCCAGTTGATGCTTGAAGTGCAACATGAATTAGGGTTAGAAACTGATATTGCATTGGGTTGTATGATTGAAGTGCCTGCGGCGGCTTTGGTGGCAGATAGTTTGGCGCAAGTTTCCGACTTTTTCTCTATTGGCAGCAATGATTTGGTGCAATATACATTGGCAGTTGACCGCGCCGATGAACATGTCGGTTATTTGTATGATGCCAATCACCCTGCCGTTAAAAGCTTGATTCAAATGGCAGTGGATGCGGCACAAAATCATGATATTCCTGTTATTGTGTGTGGTGAATTGGCAGCAAGCAAGGCATGGACACAAACCTTTGTTGACATGAAAGTTAGCGCATTATCCATGGCATCGAGCAGCATTTTAACGATTCGAAAGCAGTTGTTAGACTTAAAAAATTGAGTGTGGTACAACACACGCGCCGTGCTTCATGTACAATTCATCTATCCCTCATTATGCTGCACCCATGATTCAAAAGAAGTGGCAGAAGAGATGGAAAAAGAGGTGGGTTGATGTCTGAAATTTCGTTATTGGGTGCATTTGCGGCGGGTATTTTGTCATTCCTTTCACCGTGTGTTTTACCATTGGTTCCTGCATATTTATCTTTCATCAGCGGTGTGTCTGTGGATGCGCTGAGAAATGAAGAAGATTTGGATCATGCAAAGATTCGCAAAACGGCGATTATTCAATCGCTTTGGTTCATTCTCGGGTTTAGTTTGGTGTTTATTGCGTTGGGTGCATCTGCATCGTTGATTGGGCAATGGCTGCTCACCAATATGGCGATGTTGGCAAAGTTTGCTGGGCTTATTATTATTGTGTTTGGTTTGCATTATACAGGGATTATTCGCATTCCATTTTTGATGATGGAAGCACGTTTGGACACGCAAAATGTTAAAGGTACGAGCGGTGTTGGCGCATTGGTGCTTGGCTCTGCTTTTGCCTTTGGTTGGACACCATGTATTGGTCCGATTTTAGGTGCGATTTTAGCTATGGCTGGTGCGCAAGGCCAAGTTGGCGAAGGTATGTTGTTGTYGGTGCTATACTCGGTAGGGCTTGGCATACCATTCCTTTTGGCTGCTTTTGCCACCAACGCATTCTTAAACTGGTCACACCGCTTTAAACGCCACCTTCATGCTGTTGAAGTCTTCTCTGGCATACTTTTAATCCTTGTCGGAACCATGATTTTCTTGGGCAGCTTTACTGAGGTGGCAGCTTTACTTTTGGAATATTTACCATGGTTAGCTGATATAGAAGGCACTATTAATTTCTAGAAAAGTTGCCCTGAACTACTTTATCTGCCACAATTTTGCTAAATATCTTTTGTATTATATAAAGTTACACGGGAGTGTTCAGATGAGACTTCAATTGAAATTGCTGTTGGTGCTTGTTTTTTTCTTACCCATACAAGCACAAGCAGATGCGTTTGTGATGCCGGGTTCGGTAGCTACAGGTGAGCTGGTCAAACCTTTCCCTCAGCCTTATGTGGTTAAAAAAGGGGACACATTATGGGACATTGCCCAAGAATATTTTTCCGACCCTGAGAAGTGGCTCAAGATTTGGGAGCAAAATCTTTATGTGTCCAACCCTGACTTAATTTATCCAGGTAATGAAATTTGGTTAAATATGAAGCCCGTCAAAAAGCCAAGCAAAAAGCTTGTGCAAAAAGCTGAACCCAAGCGACCCATGGTCAAGCTGGAGCCACGTATTATTTATAAGCCTGCGGAACGCAGCGAAAAGCCGATTGATACCAGTGTCTTAATCACTGCTTTGGCAAGGCAAGACTTTATCGATAAGAAGGCAGTTGAGGGCGTTGGTCATATTATTGATTCCGAAGATGAGCGTTTAAACTATGGTGCAAATGACAAGGTTTATTTATCGCTGGATGTGCGCGCCAAACCTGGCGATGTTTTCAATATTTTCCGCACGGGCGACCCCATTTATGCGTTTGATGACCAAGACAATAAAACGCTGGTTGGTTATTTGGTAAACCACCTTGGTGCAGTTGAAGTTATGTCTGAAGAAGGTGGTGTTTTCCGAGGTGTTATCACGAAAGCATTTGAAGAAATTGGGCGTACAGACCGTTTGAAACGCGCCTTGCCCGCTGATTATAGCATTAAGCTTGATTACCCAGACAAACCTGTCTTTGGACATGTTACGTATATTCGCGGGAACACAGCGGAAGCAGGGCAAGGGCAAATCATCGGCATTGATTTGGGTTCAGATGATGGTTTGAGAGCAGGCACGGTACTGGGTGTATACCGACCAGGGAAACTGGTGATTGATAGGGTATATCAAGAACAAACGTACCGTGCTCTTCCCGAAGAACGAGTAGGTGAAATCATTGTGCTTGCGGCGCAAGAAGAAGCATCCATTGCGATTATTCAAGAGTCTTCATCAGCGATTAACATTAAAGATTTGATTCAACCTTTATCGCGCAAATAAACGCGGTGATAAGTCCTGCTGTTGAGCATTATCTGCGTTTTAGTTTTGCAGCAGGTGTTGGCGTGGTTACGGCAAGACAACTGATTGAGGTATGCGGTTCGGCAAGTGCAGTTTGGCAACAAAGCAAGCAGGATTGGTTAGCTGTTGATGGCGTTGGCCCGAAGCTGGTCAATGCGCTTGAAAAGGCGAAGTCAAAGCAAGTTTCCACACAAATTCAAACCATTGTTCAGCAATGTGAGCAAGAAAACATTCATTTGCATTGCCCTGAAGATGACGCATGGTCTTGCCAACTGGAAAGATGTGCGGATGCACCATTATTGTTGTATGTCAAAGGTGAATTGTCGTGTCTTAACGCCACGTATACTTTAGGCATGGTTGGTGCGCGTAAAGCCAGCGCAGAAGGTAAACTCATTACACGACGCTGGGCATCGTATGTTTCCAAACAGGGCGTGGTTGTAGTCAGCGGCATGGCGCCAGGCATTGATTCGGCGGCACATGGCGGCTCGCTGGACGCAGAAAGTGCAGGCATTGCAGTCTTGGGTTATGGTTTGATGGCAGGCAGCCCGCAACAAAATAAACAAATTGAAGCCTTGGCTGAAAAGGGTTGTGTGGTCAGTGAATATGCACCTGATAAAGTAGCCCATCCCAGCTTCTTTCCGCAACGCAATCGTTTGATAGCAGGTTTGAGTCAAGCATTGTTGGTTGTAGAAGGCGGCTTGAAATCAGGCTCTTTGATAACAGCAAGGCAAGCATTGGCATATGGGCGAGAAGTGTTTGCAGTGCCTGGTTCAGTGCTCAATGATGTTCATGCTGGCTGCCATCACCTGATAAAAGATGGAGCGATTTTGGCAACGGATGCACAAGATATATTGCAAAACATGGGTTGGCTTGATGCAGGCGTTGCAGGGGAGAAGTACCAGCCAGCCTCGGCAACGGAAGCGAAAATTATTGCGCTTTTACAGGTCGAAATTAAACATGTGGATGCGCTTGCCGAAGATTGCGCCTTGACCGTGCCTGTTCTTTCTACCATCTTGCTCGCCCTTGAGTTGGGCGGTATTATTGAAAAATTACCGGGTAGTCGTTATACATTAGTCTAGGTTTTATAAGGAGATAGTGTGAGTGCAGTTGTCGTAGTGGAATCTCCAGCAAAAGCTAAAACAATCGAGAAGTATTTGGGTAAAGGTTATAAAGTGCTTGCCTCTTATGGGCATGTTCGCGCCTTTCCCAAGAAAGATGGCTCTGTTGATGTGGAYAATAATTTTGCCCTCAAATATGAAGTGATTGAAGATAAACGAAAGCGACTTTCGGATATTGAAAAAGCCTTAAAAAAAGCCGATGAACTCATTCTTGCCAGCGATTTGGATAGAGARGGAGAAGCCATTGCTTGGCATGTTGCCGATGAAATGGAAAAGCGTGGTAAACTTAAAGGCAAAAAAGTCTCGCGCATTACCTTTAACCAAATTACCCGCAAAGCGATTCAACATGCTATTGCCAACCCAACAGAAATAAATATGCCATTGGTGGATGCGCAGCAAGCGCGTTCGGCACTGGATTATTTGGTGGGTTTTACGCTTTCTCCGTTGTTATGGCGTAAAATTCGTGGTGGCTTATCGGCGGGTCGGGTGCAATCCGTTGCGCTACGTTTGGTGTGTGAGCGCGAACAACATATCCGCGACTTCAAACCCAAAGAATATTGGACGGTCGCAGCAGCATGTATCAATGGTACAGCTGTAGAATCGACCTTCAAAGCACTGTTGAACACGCTGGATGGTGAAAAATTAACCAAGTTTGATGTGAATAACCAAACATCAGCAAAAAAAGCTGCCAAAGCTGTGGAAGCAGGTGGTTTTGTAGTCAGTGATGTGCAGAAGAAGAAAACCAAACAGCATCCAGCCGCGCCATTCATTACATCCACAGTGCAAATGGAAGCATCGCGTAAGCTTGGTTTTACAGCACGGAAAACCATGCAAATTGCACAGAAATTGTATGAAGGTGAAGAAGTAGATGGTGAGCGTGTGGGTTTGATTACTTATATGCGAACCGACTCGACCAACCTCAGTAAAGACGCGGTGGAAAATTGCCGCGACTTAATCGCGACTCGCTACGGCAAAGACTATTTGCCAGAGCAGCCCAATATTTACTCCAGTAAAGAGGGTGCCCAGGAGGCTCACGAAGCGGTGCGGCCGTCGAACGTTGATATAGGCGTGGCCGATATTCAGGGTGTCGATGAAGACGCTAAGCGTCTTTATGAAATGATCTGGCAACAGTTCGTTGCCTGCCAGATGGTGCCCGCGAAATTTACCAGTACCAGCGTCGGTGTCACAGCCGGTGAGTATGGCCTACAAGTG
>NVSF01000064.1 GCA_002401135.1 Zetaproteobacteria bacterium | reverse complement strand
TTGTAAATTTTGATATAAGGAATTTAATAGATGAAATTAAAGCCATAAAAAGAAAGTACGACTTTATAATAATTGATAGCCCTCCATCTATAACTTTTGAAACAATGCAGGTTGTAAAAGCTTCTGACTATGGTCTACCGCAGTTAAGACCGCGAACATTTATGATTGGGTTTAAGGATGAGGGGGTTTTATCTAACTTTTCTTTTCCACCAAAGCTTCCGCTTAGATTTAATATGTCAGATGTTTGGGGTGGTGAGTGTTCAAGAGAGGTGGGTTTTACGCTTCGTGTTGGTGGGCGAGGCTCAAAGATAACAGATAGACGGAATTGGGACTCCTATTTGGTGGACGGGGAAACAAGAAAGATTATGCCTGAGCAGGCAAGAAGAATGCAGGGTTTTCCTGATGAGTTTGAGTTTCCTGTGGCAAACACACAAGCAATGAAACAGCTTGGAAATAGTGTTGCTGTTGATGCGATTCGAGAGTGCGCACAGGCGATGTTAACTCACATGCACAGTTTGGAAGCAAGGGAGAAAAATATGGTCAGCACAAAAAACAAAGGAGAATGGACAGAGCTATATGTGTTCCTAAAGCTTCTTCATGATGGACAACTTAAGCTTGCAGATAAGAATTTACAAATTAAATCAGCAGGATTTACTGTATCAAAGGTGACAACATTAAATATTGCTGAGTCATGCTACCTTGAAGAACAGGATATGTTGAGCGTAAGAAATGAACACACACAAGAAGAAAAGCAGGTTAAGGTCTCTGATATTTTAAATCAAAAAATACTTGATGATTTAGCGCAAAGCAGAGACTTCTGCACAATACGCAAATACAGCTCCACTTCTCCCATATTATTTTTTTGAACAATATCGTCATAAATTAACAAAGGTCTATGCACTTCAATTTCCTGATACTGAACCCATTTAGACTCAACACCTGCTTTTGAGAGGCAATAACCCCTCATGTTGCATCTCCAAGCTGGATTACAGCCTTAGAGGGCATCATTTTATCTGGGAAGAAGGTAATCTTGTTGGCTGCCTTGATCATATTCAAGCACATCAGCTTACGCAGAGTTTGCGCCAGTGTTTTATCCAGCCCCATGTAGGATGAGCGTGAGAAATGAAGTATACGTTTCATGGTGCCAAAGCTTTGTTCTACAACGTATCTCACCTTTGAGATAAGCTTGTTTTTCTTTTTCTGCTTGCTAGTTAAAGGTTTGTTGCGAGCGGCTCTGTGCATAATGCCATCTTTGAGCTTATGCTTTTTAAGGACTTCCCTGTTGGCTTTTGAAGCGTTACCCTTGTCTGAATACACACGCATACCTTCATTGGAAGGCATGTTGTTCACGAATGGTTCAAAATATGTCATTTCACTGTGGTTGGCTGGTGTCATCTGTGCATGACGCATGAATCCATCTTCGTCTGTCGCTGCAAACAGCTTAAAACCATAGTAAGATTTTCGTCCTTTTTTCAACCATGTCGCATCTGGATCAACAGAATGGGTGACTTGATCACTCACTTGAGCATCATCTTCTTTTCTGTCTTCAGCTATGTTCTCAACGGTTTGACGTGGCTTTGCAGCAGACTCAATTACCGAAGCATCAATCACTGCAGCGTGGGCTTTTTCCACCATAATCCCCTGTGCTACAAGCTGACGATTAAGTTCTGTAAACAGCTTAGCATCTAAACCCTTCGCTACAAGACGGTTACGAAAACGGCAAATACTCGTTTCATCAGGCACAGATTCTGCAACATCAAAATCAGTAAAGAACATGAAATCCAAGCGGACTTTAAGTGCTTCTTCCATCTTGGCATCACCCAAAGAGTGCCATGCTTGCAATATCATCGCCCGAAACATTTTGATGGGTTCGTAAGGCAYTACGCCTGCCACAGCTGCTTTCCTGTCATAAACAACGGATAATATCTCTGCAAAAGCATTCCAATCTAACAAATGGTACATTTTTACGAGGTGATGTTGTGTTCCTAGACGTTCTTGTACCATTTGCACTGTAAAACCAAGCATAATTTACTCCTAAAATAAGTCATTAGGATAACAATATTAAAGGGTTATGTAATGTTTTCCTTGCGGGAATGATGCAGAGGTCTCAAGCATCAAGTCAGGTGGCAGAACATTTAGCATTCCTGCATTTTCAGTTATTCAAGACAAACTGGGTATTTCTATTGTTAAAGGTGGCACTAGTAGTCAGAAGGCTGATATTGTTTTAGACATTGAAAATCATGATGTTCAAAAAGAAAATGAAGGTTTTGGCATTAAATCATATTTAGGAAGCAAGCCCACACTTCTGAACGCATCAGGTAACACAAACTTTATTTTTGAGGTTGTAGGTCTAAGCCAGAATAAAATAGATGAAATTAATGCCATTAACACAAGAACGAAACTCAAGGATAAAATTCATGAGATTTATCAGTCTGGTGCAGAATTAAAGTTTGATAAGATAGAAAAAGAAACGATGGCTTATAATTTATCACTGGTTGATTCATTGATTCCCAGCTTGATTGCTAAAATGTTGTTAGAATTTTTTGTTCAAAGAACCTCTAACCTTTCAGAAAATCTAACGAATGTTTTTCRTTCAGGTCATACCTTTGATACTGATTTGGCTGCTTTAGAAGTTAAAGTGAAGCGGCTACTGGTTTCGGTTTTGTTGGGCTTTTTTGCAGGAACAAAGTGGGATGGTAACTATGTTTCTAATGGAACTATTGTGGTTAAAGAAGATGGTGAGCAGGTTGGTTTTCATATCATTGATAAAAGTGAGCTTGAAAACTACTTGTTTGAAAACATCAAGTTTGATACACCGTCTACTACACGTCATAGGTATGGTAGTTTAATTAGAGAGAGTAACGGAAAGGTATATTTTAAATTGAACCTACAGTTAAGGTTTTAATGCGAAGGGGAATGAATATTGTGATTACAAGTGTATATAGCGGGGATAGTGAGTAAGCCACAAACATTCTAGACAAAGAATCAGTTAAAAATTTATTTTGGGAACCTTTTATTAGTTTCGAGCATCTATGCAGTATGGTCACATCAATATGTGGCTGAAATATTTGCAAGTTAATATAAGGAGACTGATATGTCAGTAGCAACACGATATTCTAAATCGAAGGTAAAAAGTTTTATACTTTTACCTTTATGCGTATTCATCATGGCAGGTTGTACAGAAAAAGCGCCCATGGCGACTGCGGAAAATAAAGGGTTAACAGATGCAAATATTGCAGCGATTGTGGTTGGCGCAAACAATATAGATATTTCRGCAGGAAAWRWTRYGCTKRMASGCYMKAAAAATGCTAAAGTAAAAGACTTTGCTCAACGCATGATTACAGACCATACAGCAGTGTTGAACTCAGCCGTAAAGTTGGTTACTAAACTTGGCGTTACGCCAGTGAACAATGACTTGGTTGCAGCACTTGCCAAACAATCACAAGACCATGAAAAGAATCTGCGTACATTATCAGGCAAAGCTTTTGATAAAAGTTATATTGACCATGAAGTGGCTTACCATGAAGCAGTGATTGGTGTAATTGAAGACCAGCTTATTCCTTCTGCGCAAAATGCAGAGTTAAAAGCCTTGTTGGTTTCAGTGATGCCCGCATTTAGAGCGCACTTGAAACACAGCCAAATGATTCAAGCGGCATTGAACTAGTCGATGTTGATGCATAAAAAGCGGGGCAGCAGAGTAAAAGTATTTGGTATATGCTTAGCTTTTTTGCTCACGCCTTTTGTGGCGACCAAGGCTTATGCGGGTGGGTATGCGCAACATCAAATATCCATTAAAGGCTTTGAATTTGTGCCGAAAGAGCTTCAAGTATCACGCGGAGACACGGTTGTTTGGGTGAACCATGATATTGTTCCACATAGCATTGTCATCAGCAGCACAGAGCAAGCTATATCACCCGAGCTGGAGAGCGGGGAGACTTTTATATATGTCGTAGGAAGCAGCATGGCTTATGAATGTGGGCTGCACCCTTCGATGACAGGAAAATTAACCATACCCTAGTTTGGTATGCCGAAAACCAGAGGAATTTAATTTGCAAACGCAGCTAACAAGAGCGCAAGTCAAGCAAGTGAACCGTGTTGTGATGCCCCCGAGTGATATTTCGGATGGGGACATCATTCAGCGTGTTCAAATGGGTGATTCCAATGCTTATGGCGGTCTTATGCGACGTTATAATCAGCGCCTTTATCGGGTTGCGCGTAGCATCGTGCAGGATAACGCTGCGGCTTTGGATATTGTGCAAGAGGCATATATTAAGGCGTATTATAAGCTGAGTGAGTTTCGTGGCCCTGATGGTTTTCCGACATGGTTAGCCACGATTACGCGTAATGAAGCGTTGATGTATTTACGAAAGCATAAAAGAGAGGTGCGTATGGACGATGAAATATTATCTGAACCACGTATCGCGGATAAAAACCTGCCTGATGCTCTTGTGCAAAACAAACAGTTGAGCATTTTAATGCAACAGAATATCGACCAGCTTCCTGAAGGTTTTAGAACGGTATTTGTGTTGCGCGCAGTGGAGCATTTTAGCGTTAAAGAAACATCTCAGATACTTGATATTAAAGAAGAAACAGTGAAGACCCGTTACTTTAGGGCAAAGCGTTTGTTGCGCCAGCATTTCCAAACATACCTTGATGATACAGGCATGACTTTATATGAAATCGGCGGACTCCATTGTGATATTATTGTGCATAATGTGTTATCACATATACAGCATAGCGCTCAATCATGAGGTTGATTTAGTTACAACGAATCGGGTAGCATCGACATATACTTATTAGCATTACAGTATCGAGGAGATGGTGAATGAATATTGTCATTACAGGTGCAAATCGTGGTTTAGGCTTGGGTTTTGTACAGCATTATTTAAGTAAGGGTGATGAAGTTTGGGCGTGTTATCGCAGCAATCTTGATGGTTTAGCGGATATACAGAGCGATAAATTGCATACGGTGCAATTGGATGTCAGCCAAGATTTTGATGCGAACACTTTAGATTTCCCTGAAAGCATAGACCTGCTGATTAACAACGCAGGTATTTATGGTCCGTATGGTGGGCAGGATTTGGATAGCATCACATCCGAAGCTATGTTGGATGTGTTTAATATCGATTGTGTGGGCCCTTTGCGGGTGGTGCAGCAGCTTAAAGAGCGCATCATCAACGCGGGTGGAACCATTGCCAATATCAGCTCTAAAATGGGTTCGAGTGATGATAATGGCAGTGGCGGCACGTATGCTTATCGCGCTGCAAAGGCGGGTTTAATCATCATTTCCAAGTCTATGGCGATTGATTTAAAACCTTTGGGTGTTTCTGTCATCACACTGCACCCGGGTTGGGTGACCACGGACATGACGCATCAATCGGGTTTGATTGATGTGCAAACATCGGTGGCGGGTATGACGGATGTGATAAGCCGTGTTGATGATTACGAGCTTGGTCAGTTTGTTGCCTTTGATGGTCAGGTCATTCCGTTTTAAGCATCAGTTGAATTGACAATTTATACGACCGTGGCTGTATTGCGTCATGGTTGGTAAATATCAAACAGCAGAAGCGTGGCGCAATGATGCCATGCAACGCGATAATGGCGTAAGTGATGCAGAAAGTGCGCAACGCCGACAGCAGGCGGAAGCGCACTATAAACAAGAAAGCGTAAACCCTGATGCCGATATATTGGCTGACCATGAATTATTTATTTTAGGCAAGATGGACATGCAGGAATATGAGCAATATTTGCTGTTTAAACATAGCCAAAACACACAAGGAGACAGTTGATGTCTGAAAAAACTGAAACAGCCCAAGCGATTGCAGCAAACAAAGCCGTAGAAATTCACTACACGTTAACCAATAAAGATGGTGAGACTGTAGACTCATCCTTCGGGCAAGCGCCATTGGCATATATCCAAGGCACAGAAAGCTTGGTGCCAGGTCTTGAAAAACATTTGGAAGGCAAAGAAGTGGGCGCGAACATCACGGTTTCGATTACACCTGAAGAAGGTTATGGCGAGCGCGATGATAATTTGAAACAAGCTGTGCCGCGTGATGTATTTCAATTTGATGGTGAGATTGAAGTGGGTATGCGCTTTGAAGCGGAAACGGGCAATGGCATTGATTTGGTGACTGTGATTGAAGTCGATGACAAAACGGTTACCGTGGATGGCAATCATCCGCTCGCAGGGCAAACRCTAAACTTCGTGGTGCAAGTGATGAGTATTCGTGATGCAACCGAAGAAGARYTRGAGCATGGKCATATTCATGGCGAAGGCGGSTGTGGTCACTAAGATGGGTATTCAAATATTTCATAATCCAAGATGCAGTAAATCGCGCGCTGCGTTGAACTTATTAGAAGAAAAAGGYGTGGAACATGAGGTSATYRACTAYCTYRAAAACCCACCCACGGTTGAAGAGCTAACCACTGTGCTGGACAAGCTTGGTATGCAACCACAAGACTTGATGCGCACAGGTGAAGCGGAATACAAGGAACACATTCAAGGCAAAGATTTAAGCCGCGATGAAATGATTGGCTTGATGGTGCAGCACCCGAAAATGATTGAGCGACCGATTGTTGCCAATGATTTAAAAGCTGCGATTGCGCGACCATTGGAACTCATTTTACCGATTATTGCTTGATGAAGAGAGGGGCTTGCCCCTCGTTTTCAGGCTAAAAAGCTTGACTGTCAAGACGGTGTCTTCCCCTTATTCGCTGGCTTCAAGGTCGTTAATACTTCTTTGCTATCCACATTCAAATAACATTGCAGGCATTGGAAGTGCGACTTTAGTCGCGCCCTATACATTGACTTGTCATGTGTTTTGTTGCTATGATGTGTACACATTCTATAAATTATACACATAGGAGGTTACCGTGCGAACAAACATTGAAATTGATGATAACCTGATGGCTGATGCATTGAAGGCAACAGGGTTAAGCACAAAAAAAGAAGCTGTTGAGTTAGGGCTTAAAGCGCTGATTCGATTAAATCAGCAAGCTTCTATTCGTGCGCTTAGAGGGCAGTTGAAGTGGGAAGGGAATTTGGACAAGATGAGAACTGAAAAGTGATTTTCGTTGATTCAAGTGTTTGGATTGATTTCTTTAATGGTGTGAAGTGCGCCGAAACAGATAAATTAAATGAAATACTTGGGCTTGAAGAGGTTGTTATTGGAGACCTTATACTGACTGAAGTGCTACAGGGGTTTAGGCGCGATGCTGATTATCAAGCCGCTAAACATGTTTTAACATYTTTAACGGTTTATRATTTATTGGGTAAGGATATGGCGATTCAATGCGCGAATCATTTTAGAGCACTRCGCAAAAAAGGYATAACYATACGCAAGACAGCCGATGTYATTATTGCCACWTATTGTATTGAACAYCATATACCCTTGTTGTTTACGGATAAAGACTTTAYACCTTTTGTGCAGCATTTAAATTTAGAGYCCGTTTGTTAATATTGNNNTNCANGGGGCTACTTATTGCGCTTTTCAGCTTTGGTATAGACCAAACCTCTATCCCGTTTRCCAATRGCGATAAYATATACAABGAMWWMSRRMTCNNTGACCYCMTRMACMWSCCGMTARHMYDMWSARSSHMKTTTAWYBYWATWMASATGCTKWWMHYMMMRYMGKTKRTTKKYYDSGTTGYGTGGGTTTTCTAAGCGTTCAGCMAGCTTCTTTTTAAACTGCTTTTGAATGGRTGGTGCRAGTTTRYGCCATTCTTTGAGTGCGCTGGGTAAAAACTTGAGCTTATAACGCATCAAGGTTGACTTCGATGGCATCTTGTTTCTCGTTTTCGCGTTCACGAACCGTTTGCGCCAACTCAAAATCTTCCAATTTATCCATCAGCCATTCATAGGTTTCAGCAGGGACAAAATAAGCCGCAGGTGTATTGTGGTTCAGGATGGCAATCGGCGCACCTTCAGACTCATTTAAGAGAGCAGTAGGGTTTTTCTTTAATTCTGAAATACTTGCAGAGCAACTGGATAACACTTGGCGCATAGCAATCTCCTAAAACAACACTTATAAAAGGGCTTAATTTAGACCTTATTTAAGACTTGTCAAATATGTGTGGGAGGTGGATTCAAGTTCCAAGTGCACCATTAAATTTGAACAAGACTTCATGCGGAGTTCGATAGCCTAGGCACTTTCGTGGTCGATGATTTAACTTTTTGACAGCCTTGGCAAGTTTACTGTCTGTCAGCTTAGAAAAGTCAGTTCCTTTAGGGCAATATTGCCGCAACAAGCCATTGGTATTTTCATTGCACCCTCTTTGCCATGCCGAATATGGGTCTGCAAAGTAAACTTTTAGTCCCGTTTTGCGTTCGATTTGTTTGAATTGGGCAAACTCTTTGCCGTTATCTAAGGTTAAGGTGTGTCTGTATGCTTTTGGTATTCGTTTAAATGCCTTGGCTGTTTGTGTTGCCATGGTTTGGGCTTTTTTATCGGTAAGCTTAGCGGCAATGAGATAGCGGCTCTTTCTTTCCACGTGAGTTGCAATACCTCCCGTTCCTTTTTTACCCTCTACTGTATCACCTTCCCAATCACCAAATCGACTGCGTTCATCAACAATCGCTGGTCTTTCAT
>NVSF01000063.1 GCA_002401135.1 Zetaproteobacteria bacterium | reverse complement strand
ATTAATAAAGTATTTTAAAAATTATTATTTTACTAAAGGGGGAATTTAGTTATTTTATTTATTTTTAAGATTAAACACACCTGTCCAATCATCAGGTGGTGGGGAATGAATATAAGTTTTTAACCTTGCCATCATCACTTCATACAACCCATCATGCGGACTCATGGCATAAAGCTTGGTCATCAGCTTCAATGAAGCTTTATAGTCGCCATGCAACATCAAACTCCATGCTTTTTCATAAGCCCTAAACTCCTGCTGCTGTTCATCCGCCAAATCRATGCGCAGTGCCATAGGTTGATACAAGTCTACTGGTTGGGAGCGCCCCACCACACGCACTCTATCTATAAAACGCGCTGCCACATGATCTCGAACTTCGGAATACGTGTCTTTACTCATCAAAATAGGGACTCGGTATGCCTTGCACACGCCCTCAAGCCTTGCCGCAAGGTTTACATGGTCACCCATCATGGTGTAGTTCATACTGGTGTTTGTGCCCATATTACCCACAACCATAGGTCCACTATTAATGCCAATCCGCACATGCACTTCAGGCAAACCCTCTGCCTTCCACTCTTCTCGCAGCTCTGCCAATCGCTGCTGTTGTCGAATCGCTGAAACCACGCAACGCAATGCGTGGTCATCCATATCCACTGGCGCACCGAAGAAAGAAATAATCGCATCCCCTTCATACTTATCAATCGTACCTTTTTCTTCCAAAATAATATCACTCATTGCAGTAAGGTAGCGATTGAGGAAAGTGACAAGTTCAGAAGGCGTTAATTTTTCAGAAAATGTGGAAAACGATGCAATATCTGAGAAA
Organism: Zetaproteobacteria bacterium; assembly: GCA_002401135.1. Lineage (GTDB taxonomy): Bacteria > Pseudomonadota > Zetaproteobacteria > Mariprofundales > Mariprofundaceae > Ghiorsea. The sequence continues at coordinate 7,938 of NVSF01000063.1, read as the reverse complement.
AATGCTGTGATATGTTTTTCTTCTCCACCCAACTTCAAGGCATCTGGGTTTTTTGCTAAGTTTTCCACCACAGAGGGCGCAAGATAATGCGAAAACGCATCGTGAATAAATGCCCGTTTCCTCGATTCTGCAATATACCCTAGMAGGGCTGTGGGTATAGTGGTGAGCAATACGCCCACAATCAAAAATGTTTCTTCAATCCATATATTGTGCGAAGTGAACAACCATTGCGATGTCCCGACAATAATAACGGGCAAACCGACAATAATTAACCCTTGAATCGCTGGCGGTCTGCCATAAACCAAATACCCAGCAAKCAAACTAAGAAAAAATACCATCAACAACTCAATGACTTCAACCGCAGGTGGGCGCTTCAACTCCTCACCATTTAATATATTAGAAATGGCAACAGCATGAGCTTCAACCCCTGGRAAYACGGGGTCAAAAGGTGTTGCCCTAATATCAAGCACCGCCACCGCAGTCACRCCAAAAATAACAACTTTATCTTTCAGCTCATCGCCTTCAAGCCTATCATTTAATATATCGGCGGCTGAATAATGGGCAAAGGTTTTGCCCGGGCCATAGTGATTGAGCAACATGCTTCCCGTGGCATCTGTTTGAATATTTAATGGACCAAGTCGCACCTCTTCCACACCAACATCACCCACCACCACGCTCATTTCAGGCCAATCCAAAAACATACGCAAGGTTTGCATTGCCATACTTGGATAGACATAACCATCCATTTCCACCATCAATGGAATACGGCGAACCGTACCGTCAGGGTCGGGGAAAAAATTGAAAAAACCAATAGCATCAACAGCCTTGGTGACCCTAGGAATATTGCCTTCAATGGCTGCAATATGCGGCAAGCTATGCAATGCCTCTTTGGAAAATGATGATGTCATCGCAAGAGAGCGCATCAAAGCAGCTTCTTCTTCCAGCTTGCTTTTTACCAAATCGGGTGCGCCCGCAGCTTGCGAATAAAAGAAATACCCTGGCACAAGTTTATCTCTATGTTTTATCAGTGTGCCTTCAAGCACGGCATCCACATCACCAAAAGATCGCTGTGATTTCAACCACTGCATATGCCCTGCTGCGTTGTCACCATAAACATCTGTGACATTCTGATTTAATAAACGCAGTGCTTCATCAACCACATTGGCTTGCTCTTCGGAAAACACCATATCAAAGCCCAAAGCTTTTGCGCCGTATTTACCCAACACTTTATCCACAACTTCGGCAATTTTATCACGCGACCAAGGCCAACGCCCAATTTCAGACAATGCATCATCGTCCACTGCAATAATCGCAACCCTAGGGTCTGGGGTGAGTTCTCCTCGTGCTATAAAGCGAAAATCCAGTGATTTCAATTCAAACTGTACAATTTCTGCTGGTTTCACAATCGCCAAGGCAAATGCCACAACTGCCATCACCACAATCAAAGGGATGCCCAGCCATTTGGAATGCTTTTCAATATACTTTGTGATTAGGTGCAACAAAAAAGACTCCCTCTATCGATGAAATTCAATCCACCCATTAGCTAAAGTAGTTGAAATATATATAAAAATCAAACCGCGAGCCTCTTATGATGAAAAAGGTCGGACAATCACCAAAATGACAGCCGCAATCAAACCAAAGACAGGAACTTCATTGAAGAACCGATAAAACACATGGTGGCGAGCATTTCTGCCTTCTGCAAACACACGCACCAAATGCCCACAGTAAAAATGATAGGCAACCAGCAGCCCGACTACGCCGACTTTTAACCAAAACCAAAGTTCTGAGCCAATGTATGCCCACATATCATAGGCCATCACCATGCCTGTAATGACAGTCAACCACATCATGGGCGTAACAAAACGATAAAGTTTTCTTTCCATGATGCTCAACTGCTTATGCACAGACTCATCTTCAACCATGGCATGGTTCACAAATAACCTCGGTAAATAAAACAAGCCTGCAAACCAAGATGTAAACATCATAATATGAAAAACTTTGACCCATTCCATGCTTCAACAGACTCCCTTTGGGCAAACATAACTTTATTCCGCGACAACTGCAAAAAATACGATTAGCTTACGCCCAATTCATTCTTATGCTGGAGATTCTATGAAATCCTTATTCCTTCTCGCAACACTGCTATTGCCTATATCATGCGCCGCAAACGATCATAACACTGTGCCTACACATGTAGACAAAGATATTCGCCAATCACTCTCTAATTTGGCTGTGAAAAACATCAACACAACACCCATCAAAGGTTTGTACGAAGTACAAGCAGGTGACACAATTTACTACACCGATAAAGCAGGTAAATATCTGATGAACGGGCATATGTTTGACACCACAACGAGAACTGACTTAACCGCCGCCCGTCTTGCTGAAATYAGCCGTATTGACTGGGCAGATTTACCACTTGAAAATGCCATTGTTAGTGGCCCTGAAGACGGCTTGAAAATGGCAGTATTTACCGACCCTGATTGCCCGTATTGTGTTCGCCTTGAGAAAAACTTGAAGAAAGAAACAGGCATTCGTGTTTACACCTTTTTGTTCCCACTCATCCAACTGCATCCTGRTGCTTATGAAAAATCKAAGTCCATTTGGTGCGCCAAAGACCCACACCAAGCCATGCTTGATGTGATGCTTGAAGGTAAAACATTAGCCAAAGCAACATGTGAAACACCGRTTGATGATAACATGAAACTGGCTGCAACATTAAATGTRCGCGGCACACCCACTATTTTCTCTGAAGATGGTCGTAAATATACGGGTGGTGACATGAAAGCTTGGCTACAACAAGGAAAGTAGCACATGCCACCAATCCTAAGATAAACCTTTACCTTGGGATGAATTCATGAAGTTGAAAGAATTGACAGACCGTAGGGGGTAAAAACGCTGGGGGACGTGCAAAACACGGCTGTAAAACAGACCTAAAAGTTATTCGCCGCCGAGCGTTTGATTGCGTGTTGACACGTGTTTYTCAGYCCAATGTTCAAARCCACCATAAGCTTTAGAAAAAGCCTCGAAAATAGCCAGCGGAACTTTACACACCAAACAACGCTCTGAAGCAACCAATGTCGTACCTTCTGGCATCATAAGTAAATCATGTCCATTACCAAACAAAGTATGAACACCCAGCTCACACGTTAACACCTTTCCATCAATTTGACGGCTGGCTTGAGCTTTACCAAAAGCAAGAATATAGAAGTATTGCAGGCTACTATCTTCGAGCAAGGATTGACCCTTCTCAAACTCCTTAAGTAAAGCTTCCTCTGCCAGCCAAGCCCTGTCCGCATCTTCTATATTGGCAAATATGGGGTGAGAATGTGATACTGAAACAATCATACGGCGTTGCACAATACCGATTAAACTTTCACCCGCTTCAGGGGAGACATCCAGCAGCTCTGTAATCACCGTGTCTTCAAACTCCAACACTGTGACCTCAGTTGAAGCCGTCACCGTTGCCGTGCGTGGTAAATGATAAACACAAGCAAACTCACCAAAAAACTCGCCCTTTTGCAAGTTGGTTAAGTCAATATCTTGGCCATTACGCGTTTCAACATGAACACGCATGATGCCATCTAAAATCAGGTAAAATTTTCGGCTAATTTCGCCTTGTTTAACAATACTCTTGCCCGCCTGAACCTTTAACAAGGTGCCTTGCTTGAGAAAATCTTTAGCTTCAGCATCGGATAGTGTTTCAATCAATTCAAACATTTTTACATCATCATCTTGATGCGTAGCACTCAGTGTGAGTTCTGCCATGGTTTTAATGGATGCGATTTCATCTGTATCAGGGTGTTTGAGCTGCTCACAAATGGTAATGAAAGCCAAGGCATACGTTGAATAACCTAAAGCCAGCATGCGTCTAGCCATGTCCATGGACAAATCTCTTGCCGCTTCGTTGTCGCCTCTATCTTGCAGCATTTGAATCATCGGACGCGCAATATGCAAATCTTCGGGGAATGCTTTCAAAAGAGCATCATAAGCGAGTGTCAGTTCTTGTTCATTAAGCGCCATGCAGCCAAGATTAGACTGAAAGCGAACAAAAATCTACATAAGTATACGAATTGACACATATTTGTACGCATTGCGCTTGTCGATATGGAAACGTAGCTTACGCCAACTTTTTTCTTCTGAGGTTTATACCATGACAGCAACATCTTCCATCAAATACGCATTATTAAGTGTGTCCAACAAAAAAGACATTGAAACATTTGCCAGCCACCTGATTGCGCAAGGCTTCAGCTTATTATCCACGGGCGGCACTGCCAAACTGTTGCGTGAAGCGGGCATTGAAGTGCGCGATGTGTCCGACTACACAGGCTTCCCTGAAATGATGGATGGGCGCGTTAAAACTTTAAATCCTAAAGTGCACGGTGGCATCTTGGCTAGACGCAACAATGAAGGTGACTTGGCTTCGATGAAAGAACACGGCATCGAGCGCATTGATGTGGTGTGTGTGAATTTATATCCATTCCGTGAAGCAGTTGCCAAAGAAGGTTGCACGATTGATGATGCCATTGAAAACATTGATATTGGTGGCCCTTGCATGGTGCGCGCTGCTGCTAAAAACCATGAATTTGTTAGCATCGTGGTTGACCCTTCCGACTATGACATGGTGATTGATTCGATGAAAGATGGTTCATTGGATGTGAACAAACGCCGTGGTTTGGCGGTCAAAGCTTATGCCCATACCGCCGCTTATGATGGCGCGATTGCCAACCATTTCTCAGCATTAAACACTGATGGCAGCAAACGCCAATTCCCTGATATTTTCACCCGTCAGTTTATCAAAACTGCCGATAAACTTCGTTATGGTGAAAACCCGCATCAAGCAGGTGCATTTTATGCTGATGTAGAAGACCCTGTGACTTCTTTAGCGGATTGCGAAGTGTTGCAAGGTAAGGCATTATCTTATAATAATATTGCCGATGCTGATGCGGCCTTTGCTTGTGTGCGTGACTTCTCTGAAAATGCAGCGGTGATTGTCAAACATGCCAACCCATGTGGCGTAGCTGTAAGTGGTACGCAAGCCGAAGTCTATGAACGCGCCCGTGCCGCCGATAGCACATCAGCCTTTGGCGGTATTGCCGCATTCAATCAACCTTTAGACAATGAAACGGCATCACTCATCGCCCAAACCTTTATGGAAGTGGTGATTGCACCAGGTTTTTCCGATGAGGCTTTAGAAACATTAAGTGCCAAGAAAAATTTACGTGTATTGCTTGCGCCATCCATAACCCCTGTACAAGGTGGTTTGGAGTTTAAACGGGTGAGCGGTGGATTGTTGGTGCAAGAGCGCGATGACCATATTTTAACCCGTGAAATGTGCAAAGTCGTCAGCAAACGCCAACCCACGGAAGAAGAGTGGGCAGATATGATGTTCGCTTGGGTGGTTGCCAAACATGTGAAATCCAATGCCATTGTTTTTGCTAAGAACGGCGTGACTTTAGGTGTGGGTGCTGGTCAAATGAACCGAATCAATTCAACGCGTATCGCAGTTCAACACGGCGGCGAAGCCATCAAGGGGTCGGCAGTGGCATCGGATGCCTTTTTCCCTTTCCGTGATGGTGTGGACGCACTGGCTGATGCAGGGGCAACGGCTGTGATTCAACCGGGTGGTTCGATTCGTGATGAAGAAGTGGTCAAAGCGGCTGATGACCATGGTTTGACCATGGTGTACACAGGTATTCGCCACTTTAGACATTAATCTTTCGGAGCATTGCCATGTTTGACATTCAAACCCAAAGTGATGGTTTTTCCCTTCCCCGTTGGGTGAAAGATTGGGTTAGCACATGCGTGCGTATTCATGGTGATTTTTCCAGCCTTGAATCGCGTATGAGTTTTGTCATTCAATTATCCAAACAAAATGTGAAACAACAAACAGGTGGCCCCTTTGCAGCGGCTGTCTTTGATATGGATAATCAACAACTATTAGCTGTGGGTGTCAACATCGTTATACCCAGCCACAACTGCACCAACCATGCCGAAATGACTGCCATCATTCTTGCCCAACAGTCCTTGCAAACCTTCAACCTTGCTGAACACGGTGATTTTGAATTACTCACYAGTTGCGAGCCATGCGCCATGTGTTTTGGTGCCATGCCGTGGTCTGGCATCAAACATTTAGCNTATGCCGCCACATCCGCCGATGCAGAAAGTATTGGTTTTGATGAAGGTGCTAAACATCCAAATTGGATAACTGAGTTAGAAAAACGTGGCACCAACGTCACCCAAAAAATCCTACGCGATAAAGCCGCTCAAATACTACATGACTACCAACAACAATCAGGCACTATTTATAACGGTTAACCACTTCGAAAAATAGCGTTAGTCCGACCCATTAAATCCTGAATATTTAACCCCTGATAACTGCGCCATATCTTTATGCCATGTTGCCAAATCATTGCTGTTAAATCCACTCAAATGATGATGTCCACAWGCCCTTGCCATCACTTGCATAAGCTGGGTTGAAGCCGTGAAGAAGTTGTGCAACTGGGTTGCTGAACTATCAACATTCAAACGCGCCCTTAACTCAGGTTTTTGTGTGGCAATGCCAGCAGGGCAATTGTTGGTATTACACATTCTCGCTGCCACGCAGCCAATGGCTTGCATGGCACTATTGGAAATCGCCACCCCATCCGCTCCCAATGCCATCGCTTTGACAAAGTCGGTCGGCACACGCAAACCACCTGTGATAATCAGTGTGACACGACCACTTGCACCTTGTTCATCCAAGTATCTCCGTGCTCGCGCTAATGCAGGAATCGTTGGCACGCTGATATGGTCGCGAAACATCTCAGGGGCTGCACCCGTGCCGCCGCCTCGCCCATCCAAAATGATATAATCTGCGCTTGCATCCAGGGCAAATTGAATGTCTTGTTCAATATGATTGGCACTGAGTTTGAAACCAATGGGAATACCGCCTGAYARCTCTCGCACATGGTCTGCGAAACGTTTGAAATCAGACACCGATGCCATATCTTTGAATGTGGGTGGCGATACCGCCGCTTCACCTTCGGGAATACCACGCACACGTGATATTTTACCTATATTTTTGCTACCTGGTAAATGCCCACCCGTACCCGTTTTGGCACCTTGTCCACCTTTGAAGTGAAATGCTTGCACTTGGCTTAATACYTCATCYTTAAAACCAAARCCTGCGCTTGCCAGCTCATAAAAATAACGTGTRTTCGCAGCCTRTTCTTCAGGCAACATMCCRCCCTCACCCGAACAAATGCCCGTGCCCGCCAGCTCAGCACCTTTTGCCATTGCAACTTTCGCCTCTTCCGACAACGAACCAAAACTCATNTCCGNGNCAAWTRNNAWGGKRYMKCCAATTTTAGCGGTTTATCGGCTTGCGGGCCAATAATAAGTTCTGTGCCAACAGTCTGGTCTTCCATCAATGGTTTCTTCGCCATTTGCGCAACCATAATTTGAATGTCATCCCAATGCGGAAGCTCATGCCTAGGCACGCCCATGGATGTCATCGGCCCGTGTTGTCCCAGTTTGCTTAAACCCTCTCGTGCCAATTGATGAATGAAAGCAACCGTTGGTTCCTCTGCCGTTGGCGCGACTGTGGCATTTGAACTATGTTGTTTTTGTGCGGCAACTTCGCTGCCTACACGCGCATCGGAAAACTGTTTATGTGAACCATCGCAAAAGGGTGCATTTCCCGTGTGTTTACAAGCGCACAAATAAGCTTCACCATCCTCTTCTGCCGTAAAAGGTTTGGGTTTAAACGTTGTTCCCGCATGAGAACCATCACAAAATGGTTGGTTTTCAGAGCGCCCACATGTGCAATAATAATATTCTTCGCCCTTTTTTAAGGTCACGGGTACTGGTTTGTTATCTGCTACCACTGCTTTTTTCATATTTCCCCTTTTCCCTTTAATATATCACACTTAATCGACATATGGGCCATGCTGACGA
>NVSF01000062.1 GCA_002401135.1 Zetaproteobacteria bacterium | reverse complement strand
CGTTGTGAACGGTGATGCTGCTGGACAAACATTCTACTTGAATACGACKAATAGCMGAYAYCCTGGATTCCGTAATACGGTTACGGGCTTAACAACCTTTTTTGTGAATGATAAACCTGCGGGCATAATATTATCAGGTACAATTTATGTGGGGCAAGGTGTTGCGACTTCTTCGGCAGGCAACAATGTGCAAGGTAATGCGGAAATGTTAAACCTTGGCACACATTCCTTAACGACAACGGCAATATCAGGGGCTGCACAAATCAATGTTACGGCAAACTTTGCAGCAGTAGCACCGACACCACCGATACTGGTTACGTTAAGTGCAGTGACACCTCCTATCGGCTTAAACCTTGTATCCGCACGTTTTGCAGATGCTACCATTGCCAATGCCCCCTTGGTTCTCCCTGATACTATTGCGGTAGCAGCTGTAGCGGATAATACATGGGATATGTTTGCTCTTGATGTGACAGGTACAAAAAACTGGGTTAAAGGTGGTGTGTTTACAGTGGGAGGTACACTGTCAGTAGTAGCAACATTGAATCCGCCCGCGCTGCTAGGGAACCAAATAGGTGCCACAATATCGTGGACGGACTCAGGGGTTGGTTTTGTATCATATAAAAATATATCAATTGAGGATTCAGGTCTCCTAAAGACTTGGTATATAGCTGCTTCGGGTAATGTATCCAGTATTACATTGCCAACAGTGCCTGCAAGTGCAACATCACCTTTAACAGCTGGGACAACTTACAAGCTCACCGTTAGCAATGTAAATTTGGACAATTTGACCTATCAGCAGTTGTTTCAATTGACAGGCGAACCAGTGGTTACTTTATTTGAGTTAGCAGATGTTTATACGACTTATACACGTTAACCTTATAAGTATAGGTTAGATGTGAAAGGTATGAAAAGGYGGAGCTTAGGCTTCGCCTTTTTTNATGSCTGAGTTAAGCTTTAAGGTTTTGTRCCATATRYATTRTCTTYATCACTGGGTTTGACGAGGAAGACCAATAAAATAAYAGTGAGTGATAACATAAAAATAGCACCGCTTATCATCAGTAGTTTTGATTCTTGGAATATGCCAATCATGGCAAAAATCATGCCGATATAAGGCGTAAGCTGTAGCCAACCAGAGCGACCGACATCGTGTAGGCGACGCGCTGTGATGCTTAAACTGGGTACAATGACACTGATGGAAAGTATGGTCAGAATGATTTGAAAGGCATCGCTATTGAGCAGCCATGCAATACCACTTAGTAAAAGGTAAGTGACAAAATAAACCAAGGTAAACATCCAATATTCTTCACGGGTGCTTCTACCTGAGAATACGCCGTAGAGTTTAAAGGCGTTGATAAAATGTTGAAGCCCGTGCTCTAAAAAAGTCATTTAAGTATATACCCGATAGACGCTGGTGCGGGCTAGTACATCATGCAGGGTTTGTTTGTGCGGTGTGATGAGCACACAAAACATACTGGCAACGGGCAATAAACTGCTTAACCAAAAGAAAATATTGTTAAAATCACCTGTTTTTAAATACACCATGGTCGTGCCTAATGAAATCAGGGTAATACCAAAACCTAAAAAACGAATCGATGCTGAAACAAGGTTGGGTTTGTTTCCTGTATCAATATCGGCGACCATAAGTTTCCATGTGCGCATGCCTGTGGTAGCACCACTACCAATATGCCAAAAACCAACGTAATAAGCATAAGAAACCGCAAAAAAGAGTAGGTTTTGCACCCATTTCTCCACATTGCTTTCCAATGTGGTCTCTATCATGGTGACAGGCAATGCTACGAAGAGGAAAGTGACGGCAAATAGGATAATAATGTCATACAAGGATGAATATACACGCAGACTAAATCCTGCGACCTTGGCTTTGGGGCGTGCTGTTGGTTCACTCATGTGAAACTCCCGTGTTACTTTTCCAAGCATCCAATGATGCCAATGCCTTGTCAGACACCATACGTCTGCGTTCGGAYTTTTTAAGCCGCTTTTTGCCATCGCGTTTGGGGGCGGTKGGYAGYARACCGAAATTGATGTTCATAGGCTGGAAGTTGTTGATATGTGTGCCTGAAATATGCCCCAATAATGCACCCATRGCGGTGTCTTCGGGTGGGATGTTGGGTTCATCATCGCGCAATATATCTGCGATAAATCTGCCCGCCATTAGCCCCATGCTTGCCGATTCCACATAACCTTCCACGCCTGTGATTTGCCCTGCAAACATAATACGTGGTTCTTTTTTCAGGCGCAAAGATTTGTCCAACAATAAAGGGGACTTGATGAATGTGTTGCGATGCAAGCTACCCAGCTTGAAGAATTCGGCGTTTTCCAAGCCTGGAATCAGGCGAAACACTCTTAATTGTTCGCTATATTTCATTTTGGTTTGAAAACCGACGATATTGAGCAAGCTCTTGGCGCGATTGTCTTGGCGCAGTTGCACCACAGCATAAAATTCTTCGCCTGTTTCAGGATGTTCCAAACCCACAGGTTTCATCGGTCCAAATCTAGGGGTGTCAATGCCGCGTTCCGCCATGACTTCAATCGGCATACAGCCGTCAAAAAATGGCACGTCTTCAAAATCCTTGAATGCCATATATTCAGCGTTTAATAACTCATGGATAAAGGCTTTGTATTGCTCTTCATTCATGGGGCAGTTCAAATAATCGCCATCTTCACCCTCAATCACATTTTTATCATAACGCGAYTTCCAATATGCCTTGTCCATATCCACCGTTTCCGCATCAACTACGGGGGCAATCGCGTCAAAGAAGCTTAGATGTTCTTCGCCTGTGAGTTTTTGAATGTTTTGATACAAAGCATCAGAAGTTAAAGGTCCTGAGGCAATCAACACGATGCCATCTTTAGGTATTTCAGTGATTTCTTCTTTGATGAGCGTAATCAGCGGTTCGGCATTCAGTTTGTCGGTGACAGATTGAGAGAATAGCTCTCTATCCACAGCCATCGCACCACCCGCAGGTACTTTGCATTCATCACCTGTAAACATAATCAGCGAATCAAGCCTACGCATTTCTTCATGCAATAAACCAACGGCATTTTCCAGGTTATCGGCGCGAAAGGAGTTGGAACAGACCAGCTCTGCACATTTGTCTGTTTTATGCGCTGGTGTCGTAGTGTGCGGGCGCATTTCATACAAGTTGACGGCAAAACCTTGCTGGGCGAGTTGCCATGCCGCTTCTGAGCCAGCTAAACCTGCGCCGATGATGTGAATGGTTTGTTGCTGGCTCATATTGGCATTGCTCCGAAAAAACTTATTTCGGCAAAGCTACTGTCCACAAACGCCAGTTGTCCACTGTGCTATTGTTTGTTGAGTTAGGGTCGCGGTTAGAATGGAAAATAATGGTGTTATCATCCAACCATGCAGGCCCACCATCCATTACTTCTAAACCAGAGGTGACGGCTTTGACTTCACCTGTTTTAATGTTTAAAACATGAATGAAAGTTTGGGTGACTTCACCACGGCTATCGCGGTTGGAGACAAATACAACGCGCTTGCCATCAGGGCTAAGGCTTGGCTCAATATCGGCATAGGTGTTGGTGGTTAGACGTTTTAAATCTGAGCCATCTATATTTTGCATCCATAGGTCGAAATTACCATTGTCTTCGCGGACAAATACCATGCGCTGACCATCTTGAGATAGTGAAGCATCAAAACCATCACCCAACATCGTTATCTCATTGTTTCCACGTGAAAATGAGAATAAGTAGGGCTGTTGAAAGTTGTTATTGAGCCCTGTTTTTGTTTCAGCATAACCTGATTTGAAAGCCCAAAGTTTACTGTGATACATGCGCCAGTTTTGTCCGAGCAATTGTATGTGTAAGCGTTCATCAATAAACTGATTGTGTAAGCGTGGTGTACGCGTTGTTTCTAGTGTGGAGTCAAAAACCCACGTTTTTGCATCAGATGAAACATCCACATGGTTGGGCAGTAACAGGTTTTGGAAAATGCCCGCGCCCAACACGATTTCACGCTTTTCATGGGATAACCAAGGTGAAAGCCTACCCAASCGATTGCTAACATAAGCAATATCACCATTGGCAAAGGCAATACCATTGCGCACCACTTCGTTGGTGAAATCGGCTGATATACTCTTATTTTCACCATATAAAGCATCACGATTCAAACGCATAATTTGATGGTTGGATTGGATRCGCTGGTTATATACCAAGTAATTACCAGCGACTTGGGGGTATGTCATGTTGGCGAATGTATTGTCGAATAATGGTTTAAGGTTATTGTTTTCTGCTGCCCAAGCCGTGTTGGTGGTAAAGATAAGCAGTGATAATGCAAGTGGTTTTAACATAAAGTAGCTCCCATAGTTGAAAAGTGGGCGCATCATTGTGGCTTGTAGGTTAAAGAAAAGTGAAGGTAAACTGGATTTTATTTAAGGAAGAAGGCGTATGCCATTTACTTCCAAGCTTATTTTCTTTTGTTTGTATAAAGAACCAAGGGCTTTTTTAAACATACCTTTACTCACACCAAAAGCTTTTTGAATGTCTTTGGGGTCACTTTTATCGTGTAATTCGAGGTAACCTGCGTTGGTTTTGAGTTTGTATAAAATTAAATCAGTGATTTCATCTGTTTTTTCACTGGGTTTGAGGTGTAAACAAACATCAATTTTGCGGTCTTCACGAACATTTTGGATAAAACCTTGAAGCTTTTCACCATGTTTGATGGTTCGGATGGCTTCATGCTGATGCAACAAACCAACGTGGGTGTTGTTGATAATCATTTGATAGCCCAAATCTGTTTTGTTGGCGCTCATCAACTCAACTTCTTGCCCAACTTTGAATTCATCAAGGGTTTCATCATCCAAGAAATCGCGGATTTTCATCGAAGCAATGGGGCGACCTGTTGTGCCATCTTGAAGAATATACACCACATACGACGTGCCAACTTCAGGTCTGTGGGTTTGTTCATCATAAGGTAGCAACAAGTCTTTCATTAAACCCCAGTCCATGAAAGCGCCAGTGTTATTCACATCGACAACTTCGAGAAATGCAAACTCGCCGACTTGGGCATGTGGCGTGTCGGTGGTGGCAATGATGCGGTTTTCCGAATCAAAGTAGATAAACACATCAATATTATCATCAATGGCATAGTTTTTAGGCACATAACGCAGAGGCAATAAAATTTCGCCATGTTCTTCGCCGCCATCCAAGTATAAACCAAAATCAACTTCTTTGACGATACGTAAGCTGTTTGTTTTGCCAATGAGAACCATGATATACTCCTAGAATGTTGGATGTTGCGAAGATGGACTCTAAAAGTAAAGCAGGTATTCGACATATCCAACTTCGGCTGCATAATCCGCGCCATGAAAATGATTCCTATTCTCTTGGTTGCACTGTTTTTCACAGGCTGCGCAACCGCACAAAATGACTACGACCCGCTTGAAGGCTTTAACCGAGGCGTTGACACGTTTAACACAGTCGTGGATGAAGCCACATTGCGCCCTATATCCAAAGGTTACACGGCAGTTGTGCCAGCGTTTGGACGAGAGGTTGTCACCAACTTTTTTTATAACCTCCAAGAGCCTAACACCATTCTTAACAATGTTTTACAAGGTAAAATTCATAATGCTTTGTCGGATACGGTTCGTTTTTTGGTGAACTCAACGGTGGGCATTGTGGGTTTATTCGATGTTGCCAAACATATGGATTTACCCAGGCATAAGGAAGACTTCGGACAGACTTTGGCAGTTTGGGGCGTTGGGCAAGGCGCATATATTGTGTATCCCATTCTTGGGCCCAACTCGGTGCGAAACACACCAGGCACAGTCATGGCTTATTTTTTGGATGGAGCAACATACTTTTTCATGGTTGCCAATGCTCCGATTGTGATTGGTGTAACGACGCTTAAATATATCAATGATAGAGCCAAAATTGAAGATTTTGTCAAAATGCGTGATGAAATGGCATTGGATGCTTATGTGTTTGTACGCGAAGGCTGGCGACAAAGTAGGGTTTACAATATCTATGATGGGCATCCACCTGCGCCAGTTCGCACGGAAGATGATGAGTTTGGCGATGATTTCGATGACGACTTTGATGATGAGTTTGATGATGAGTTTGATGAATAATGGGTTCACCAGCATTAGACTTGCTGGCTAAAGCAGCACTTAGCCAGCAAGCCAAGAAAGTTAGTGTTTTAAACACGCAAGCCCATCCTCTATGGGTAAAACTAGGGCAACAATCTGAAGCTCAGTTTTTCCAAACCTTCAAACCTTATGTCTTAGATCTTGAAGCACTGGGTTTGCAGGTGTCTGATAAGCTTGGCGTATCTGACCTTATTCTTTTGATGCCTAGCAAAGATAAAAAACAAAGTTTGGCTTGGATGGCAGAAGCTTTCACGCATTTACCTGACGCTGGCAAGCTGATGGTTGCCTGCGAAAACCAATATGGTGCTAAATCTTATGAAACTGCATTGAAGAAGCTGGCTGGAAATGTTGCTTCAACGTCCAAGTCCAAATGTCGTTTGTTTTCAGCCAAGAAAACGTCTGCTTTGAATACTGAGCTGCAACAACAATGGCTTGAATCTGCTTTGCCACATATTCAAGAAACGCATGGTCTGTGGGCGCAAGCAGGTTTATTCAGTTGGAAGTCAGCCGATGTTGGTTCAAGTTTATTGTTGGAACATTTACCCAAAATTTCGGGGAAAGTCATGGATTTATGTTGTGGTTATGGTTTATTAGCTGCGCATATCGTCAAAAATTCACCTGATGTGACGGGGTTACACCTTGTTGAAGCCGATAGTTTGGCATTGGATTGCGCTGAGAAAAACATGGGTGATTTCCCTCGTGCAGACTTGCACCACCTTGATGCAGCACGTGAATCATTACCGAAACACTTAAATGCTGTGGTGTGTAATCCACCTTTCCACACAGGGCAAAGTAGGGATGTGGAGCTTGGGCAAATCATTGTCAAAAAAGCTTGTGGTGCGCTAACCCACGGTGGTGAATTGTATTTGGTTGCCAACCGTCAATTACCTTATGAACATATACTCAAAGAACATTTGCGTGAAGTACAATGTTTGGCAGCCCAAGATGGTTTTAAAGTGATTCGAGGCAAAAAATAATGGTACAAAAAATAGAGCGCTTAGAGAAAATCATGTCTCGCTTGGGTTATGGGGCAAGAAGGGATGTACCGCATTGGATTCGAGAAGGTTGGTTGACAGTTAATGGTAAAAAGCCCAAGTCGGCATCGGTCAAAGTGTATGCTGGGGATGTTGAGCTTGATGGTGAGCCTTTGGATCACCCCTTTGGTTTGACGGTGATATATCATAAACCTTTGGGCACGGTGTGTTCACGCAAAGAAGAAGGACGCATTATCTTTGAAGACTTTCCAGAGCGTTGGTTGGGGCGTAAGCCGCCATTATCCAGTGTGGGGCGACTGGATAAAGACACATCAGGGTTATTGATTGTCACCGATGATGGGCAATTGAACCATTATTTAACCAGCCCAAAACATGACATAGCCAAAACTTATGCGGTAACTTTGGATAGCCCACTTGTTGGTAATGAAGTTGAAACCTTTGCTGCTGGCACATTGATGTTGGAGGCTGATGATAAACCATGCCTACCCGCAGAGCTGACGGTGACAGGTGAAAACACAGCAAGCCTTGCATTGCATGAAGGGCGTTACCACCAAGTGCGCCGTATGTTTGCAGCACTTGGTAATCATGTGACAGCCCTAGAGCGGACACATACAGGAAATTTATCACTTACATCRCTCAACCTTCAGGTTGGTGAACATCAAACCATAGAAGTTGAAGCTTTAAAAAAGCTTATTGGATAAGTATTAAGCTTGGCATYCCGCGCGATACAAACATGGCGAAACGCTACAGTTTGTGATGGTTAAGAAACATGGGTTATTGCCTTCTTCAATTTGAATAGCATGAATCAAATCTGTTTTCTTGAGTTTTGATGCGCCTTTGATRTTGAAAGGTTTAGCGTGAGCTAAAAGATCTTTTTTAGTAATTTTAGTTGTTGACATGGTGTCACCTTGTGCTACGTATTTTCGCCGCACCATAGTCAAGCAATATGAAAAGTCTATGGGCAGGATGAGTGACACCCATAGACTTGATGCTTTATTGCGCWGTTAATGAACCATTTAAAATAAGTGTGGTGGTTGTGCCTGAGCTTCCAGCCAGTGTTAAGTCGGTGAAAGTGATTGTTTTTGTGGCTTTATCAATACTTACACCTGTAATTTGTGTTGCACCATCAAAGCCTGTCCAATTGTTAAAGTTAAACACAGGGGTATGCACGCCTGAACTTACATTGACGGCATAACTTGTGCCTGCCGCAGCAATGGTTTCAGTGTAGGTGATGGATGTTGCATCCCCTGAGCCAGCACCTGGAATAGACCATGCCGCYGCATAAGTTGTGGTGCTTGGAATCACAGGGTGGGGGCCTTCGGTGACTGTGCCTGGACCAGGGTTAAAGGTTGTGCCTTCTACAATACCTGCTGCACCACCACCTGAAAATATCACAGACCCGCCACCACTACCTCCACCTCCTAGAGAACCAGGAGCTGAACTTGTTGCACCGCATGAGGCTAAAACTATAGATGCAAAACCGATTGTTACGATTGATTTTAGTATATTTTTCATGTTCCGCTCCTTTTGGTTTGTTACCCATGGGCAGAAGATACTTTGGGTTGAGCGTTACCAGTACCCCACGTTCATGGGGTACTGTCCACAAAACTGTGCTTGTATAGTTCGGGCATGGATTCGACAATAATCGAACGAGGAGTGTACAATATGTTTAGAAATGTAATTGAAAGACTT
>NVSF01000061.1 GCA_002401135.1 Zetaproteobacteria bacterium | reverse complement strand
GGCCATTCAAATTCAATCATAATTTCCGCCCTTTCGGAGGGAGCGTTTTGATCCAGTTTTTGCAGAGGCTGAGCAATGCCTGTCCATCAATCTCTATCAGCGCTTGATAGGGGGCCGTCACGAGGATTCGCCCCGGCCCTCTACTAAATGGAGCGCTTTGCTTTGATTTTCCTAAATGTGTGTCGAGGAAGCGCAACCAGGCATCACCACTCAAACCGGCAACATCCTTTCTCGGGTAATAGCTGAGGCAGATTCGGCGGAGTAAAACCGAAAGAGCATTCACAAGCTGATGCTGATTTTGATCTTCTTCAAAACTGAGTGTCAATGCTTCCAGGGATTTTAAATAAGCATCAAGCTTACCCTCTAAAATAACCTCAACAGAAATTTCTGAAGTACGTTTCGCAACAGGTTCCAAACTAATTTGCAACTCTGCATTCTTTGTTGGAGTAGCTCGGCTAAAAACTTCTCCATACACTTTATCTGTGAAAATATTTTCTAATTCACAATCCTTAATGCACTCATTATATGTTGCTGCTGAAGTCACCATTAGCCATTCACTACCATTTTTTGTGTATGAGACCAGTTAGCAACTTTTGGTAATGTTGTTGTAATTGGCAATAATGAAATATCAACGCTTGCATCTGAAGTGCCAACCTCAATTTGCTCTGGGTTAATTTCCAGATCTAAGGCTGCTCGCATCCTAAGTGCTATTTCAGCAGTTTTATTTATTGCTTTTTTCTCATTCTCCCAGTCACTTAATGTTACATTATGAACCCTGATTAAAGATGCCCACTTTCTAGCTGTAAATCCAAGGTTCTTTCTAATAAAGGCCATCTCCCGACCAGTTAAGTCCCTACTCACGGTAACTAATGACCTTATAATAAGTTCTTTAAAAGCTTTAGATGTAGGATATTCTTTGAAGTGCTCATGACAATTAGAGCATTCATAAATGTGAATCCCAATAGCCATCACATTTGGAAGCCCCATCACGGATAAATTGTGGCTCTGCTTGTTAGAAAATTTCATATTTGTACTGCCACAAATTGGACACATATTCATATGTTTCATTTTTTATACACCTTTTTAATTACCGTTATAATTATTGTTGAAGTCTTTCCATTAAAAGAAAATACTATTTATGTTCACAGCATAAATCATGCCTATCTAGCATCATTACATACCTCCATGAACCATTTTCATATTTCGGCTCACAAGTAGAGCCTGATTGTAGTACTTTTTCAATATCCTCTAGAACTATTCCACGTTCAAACATCCTATCCTCAGCATGTCCAGATAGGATAATCTTTTTTACTCTTTTTGCCCTAGCCTTTACTTCCAGATGGTTCAAAGCCTCAGTTATTACCCTGCTTATAGCCATAAGTTTAGCCTTAGACTAACTATTGTCAATAAACCGAGAAAATGGATCTCATTAAGAAAAATATTCCTGAAGATAAACTGAGTTAAAAAAATACTGTTGATGTCATCCTCCCCCAATTGATTCTAGCTTAACCTGTTAAAAAACCTGAAAAACATATATCCACTTTAATTTCTCAAAGTGAAATTAAAGGGRCACAATACTTAATTKYAMAAATCAWRCMGATGCTCTWAGATGAATATCAAGACCACGCATCACNTTTNAAAATRGTATCATARCGAGGYTTTGCRCCTGGSGAAAGTGCYTTRTAAAGRCTTTCACGACCAAGCCCTGTTTCWYTTGCYAAYTKRCTCATACCTTTWGCCTTGGCAATATCACCCAAWGCYGCAAGCARYAARTCAGGGTCGCCATCTTCAAGCACTGCTGTCATATATTCAGCAATAGCTTCAGGGCTGGTTAAATGTTCGCTYACATCCCACACTTTGGTTGCTACAACCATATCACTACTCCTATAAATCAGCCGCAAGCACTTTGGCTTTTTCAATGTCGCGTTGCTGCGAWGATTTATCACCGCCAGCCAACAAAATAATCAGACTGCCATTATGGTTAATGTAATAAACACGATAACCTTTACCAACATTAACACGCAATTCAGATATACCACCACCGACTGGCTTCACATCACCTGCATTGCCCACAGACAAACGGCGAACCCTTGCATCAATACGCGACTTTGCTCGCAAATCACGAAGCTTGGCAAACCAATTTGCATAAATATCAGTTTGTCTAACTTCTATCATTATTCCACTGTATCCGAGTAGATACATATGTCAAGATAAAACCAATCATAATATATTTACACATTCCTGCTTCTATACTCCAGATCAATAAAAAGCCCACTTTGATTATTCAAAGTGGGCTTAGAATTACGCTAGTTTTTTGTATTTGATGCGGTGCGGTTGCGCTGCATCTTTGCCTAACCTACGCTCTTTATCTTTTTCGTATTCAGCAAAGTTACCCTCAAACCATTCCACATGCCCTTCATCTTCAAAAGCGAGAATATGCGTGGCAATGCGGTCTAAGAACCACCTATCATGCGAAATCACAACGGCGCAGCCCGCAAAATCAAGCAGCGCATCTTCCAGTGCGCGCAGAGTTTCCACATCCAAGTCATTGGTCGGCTCATCGAGCAGCAACACATTGCCGCCCTCTTTGAGCATCTTGGCTAAATGCAGGCGATTGCGCTCACCACCTGATAACATGGACACTTTCTTTTGTTGGTCGCCACCTTTGAAGTTAAACCGACCACAATATGCCCGTGAAGACACCTCAGCTTTACCCAGGGTGATAAAATCAGAGCCACCAGAGATTTCTYCCCATACCGTTTTGTTATCATCCAAGGCATCACGCGATTGGTCAACATACGCCAGTTGCACTGTCTCACCCACGGTTAAATCACCTGATGTTGGCTGCTCTTCACCTGTAATCATGCGGAACAACGTGGTTTTACCCGCGCCATTCGCCCCAATCACACCCACAATACCACCACGCGGCAAATTAAAGTTTAAATCATCATACAACACCCTATCACCATAAGCTTTGCTCACCGTTTCCGCTTTGATGACCACATCACCCAATCGCTCGGCAACAGGGATAAAGATTTGTTTGGTGGCGTTGCGCTGTTGCACTTCTTTGCTTGCCAACTCATCAAAGGCTTTAAGGCGCGCTTTGGATTTTGCATGTCTGCCTTTTGTGCCTTGGCGAACCCATTCYAAYTCTTGTTTGATGGCTTTYTGACGCGAAGATTCYTCTTTGYTCTCTTGGCTTAACCGCGCATCTTTTTGCTCAAGCCAWGATGAATARTTGCCCTCRTAAGGAATGCCTTTGCCTCGGTCTAGCTCWARAATCCAGCCCGCYACATTATCCAAGAAATACCTATCATGGGTTACGGCAACSACTGTGCCTGTGTAGTCATGCAARAAKCGYTCWARCCATGCCACAGATTCCGCATCCAAATGGTTGGTKGGYTCATCYAATARAATCATGTCTGGGTTGGATAATAAYAAACGRCAAAGGGCAACSCGTCTGCGCTCACCACCCGATAATTTGGACACATCCGCATCCCAAGCAGGCAAACGCAATGCATCGGCTGCAATATCCAGCTTTCTATCCAAATCATGCCCATCGGCTGCGTTGATAATGTCTTCTAACTTGCCCTGCTTCTTAGCCAAGGCATCAAAATCCGCATCAGGCTCGGCATATTGAGCATACACTGCATCCAAGTCTGCCAAAGCTTGAATCACCTCGCTCACCGCTTCTTCCACATTGCCACGCACATCTTTTGATTCATTCAATTCAGGCTCTTGCGCGAGGTATCCAATCTTGATGCCATCGGCTGGGCGAGCTTCGCCCAAGATTTCAGTGTCTAACCCTGCCATGATTTTAAGAAGTGTGGATTTACCCGAACCATTGAGTCCCAATACGCCGATTTTTGCGCCCGGGTAAAAGGATAACCAAAYGTCATCCAAGATTTTTTTCTTGCCGCCAACAACTTTGCCCACGCCTTGCATGGTGTAAATAAACTGTTCTGCCATGTTTTATTCCCTTTTTTCTTTCAATTAGTTCTTAATTTTTTCGTTTACCCATGGGATGTGAGCGATTCACTTCATCATGCAATTGATTACGTGATACATGGGTATAAATTTCTGTGGTGGTGATGTTTTCATGCCCCAAAAGGGTTTGCACCACGCGTAAGTCTGCACCATGGTTGAGCAAATGTGTAGCAAAGGCATGGCGCAACACATGCGGCGATGGCAAGGGGTAAATAGCTGCTTGTTTGGCATAACTATTCACACACTGCCACAAGGTTTGTCGCGTGATATGACTTCCTCGGCTAGGAAACAAAAAGGAACTCTCTGCTTTTCGCACATCCAGCCAGCGCGWCAACCAAATATCTGCTTCTTCACCATAAGGCACTTCCCGCTCTTTGTTGCCCTTGCCAATCACGCGCAAGGTTTGTTGCCTGCGATTGATGTCGGACACTTTCAAGCCTGCAAGCTCAGACACGCGCAAACCCGTGGCATACATCAATTCCAACAAACATCTGTCACGGATACCTTTATTTTTAGAGGTGTTGGGTGCTGCAAGCAAGTCTTCCACATGTTGCTCGCTCAAATGTTTGGGCAAGCGCAAAGCTTTCATCACCTTAGCCACATCTTGCATGGGAAAGTCAGGGCGAATCTTTTCGTTTTGCAGATAATGAAACCATGTTGCCATGGCACTGCGCATACGCTGAATCGAGCTATTGGCTAAACCGCGCTGCTGCAACTCGCCCAAATAGGCGGTGACTTGTTGTTGCTGAGCCGTGAATGCAGAAAGTGAGCTGTTTTGACGAACAAACTGATGAAAGGTTAATAAGTCGCGCTGATAGGCCTCAACAGTAAGCCGTGACCAGCCATAAAGCATGGACATTCGCCTGAGAAGACCTTCAATCTTGATTTCTGTATCATCATTAGCTTCTGCCATAGAAACAGAAGCTTAACAGATTTAATGCGCTTCTTCTTCCTTTTCTTGACGGAAAATTTCAGCATTTCTACCAATAATGGTGATTAAAATGGTCGAATACACAAACGTGGACAACATAATCACACCCACCACAACTGCGGTAAACATTTCGATATGCTCAAATCCGGCGGGAATCATCATCAACATCACAATCGATAAACCACCTTTGATACCCGCAAAGGTGAGTACACCCCACCAACGGAAGTTCACACTGGTCATTTTRRTTGTTTTATTGGTGATAATTGCAAACTTCGCCATCATCAAAGCGCGGATGACGGTCGTTGCTAAAAACATCACGATAATTTCCGTACTGTATTTCATCATCATTTCGATATTGATGATTTCAGCCATAGCAATAAACAAAATTGTGTTGGCAACAATGGCAAGTAGCTGCACATCTTCTTTGGTGCGAACATGGCGRTCGCGTTCTTCAACGGTTGCTTTAATTTTTGTAAACAAGAAACCAATTACACTGGATGAAGTATCWCCTTTACTYGAYTCWAAYTGWAGYTCTGCTTCTTCTTGTTTAAGTTTTTCATCATCTTCTGCCACAGCTTTGCTCATCACATGGTGCAAAGTAATCGTGGCAAAGATACATGCCAAAATACCCGATAAATGTAAATGCGAATGCCCGCCAAACATATTGAGGAAAATGTAAAAGAACTCAGCCGCTTCAAATGCACCATAACCAACCAATATAACAATCAATAATTCAGCAATACGATTGCGCGTGGTTTTCATCAAAAGCAAACCTAGATAACCGATAAACATACCCAGCACCGCAGAGCCCAAAATAACAATCAAACTGATTTCGGTGACATACCCTGCTGTAATTTMTCCGCCTTGAAGGGCATATAGACCAACAAATACAAAGATAATCAATGCAGTTGCATCATTAAACAGACTTTCGCCTTCGGCTAGAATCTTCAAACGATGTGGCAGTTCAAAATTGGAGAAAATACTGACAACCGATACAGGGTCGGTGGCTAGCACCATGGCAAACAACACAATCACTGCAGCAAAGGAGAGGTTATATTGACCAAAAAGTGTGTCCGCTGTTAGCAAAGCAAGACCAATAGATAATGACACGGCAACAATTGCCAAATATATCAAACTTAGTCCATGCTCTTTTAAATCAGCAACAGTAAGTTCAAAGGAGTCTGTAATTAATAGGACGGGAAGGAGAAGCAAAACCAAAGCCGCAAAATGCTCGGTATCCCCTGTAATCATAGGAATACCTGCAAACATATAATGTGCAATAAATGAGAGTCCTATTAAACCCAAAGGTGAGGGTATTTTAAATCTTTCTTCCAACTGCAATGCAACAAATAGAATTGCACAAACCACCAATAACGTTACAACCATTTCAAAGCTCCTCTCCAAAATTAAAAACATACCTTACACAAAAACAATGCTTTTCAACACCATAAATCTTTGCTCTGTGAGGTCTAATCACAAAGATTAAGCAATAAACAAGCCAACCTATARTTCAGACATAAAAAAAGCGAGGCATATGCCTCGCTTCTTCTTACCTATTTATGCTTATTTGACGCTTAAAAGTTAAGCGTCTTCAAGCAATGCTTTCATSGAARGACGGATTTTRCCACTRCGGTCAACTTCCAATACTTTCACTTGAACMACATCACCTTCRCTTAGTTTATCAGCWACTTTYTCAACRCGCTCATTRGCRATTTGAGAAATRTGMACMARWCCATCRGTTTGACCCAAGATGCGAACAAATGCGCCGAAGTCCATGATTTTAACCACTTTTCCTTCGTACACTTTGCCCACTTCAACTTCAGCAACAATGTCTTGAATCATTTTCTTCGCAGCTTGACCAGCATCACCAGTTACTGCAAAGATTGTGATTGTGCCATCATCAGCGATGTCTACTTTAGCACCTGTTTCTTCAACGATACCACGAATCACTTTACCACCCGCACCAATCACTTCACGAATCTTATCCGCTTTGATTTTCATGGTGAACATACGTGGYGCATGAGMMGCAACGTCAGCATTGGGTTTATCCATGCATTTCGCCATTTCTGCCAAAATAAACATACGACCRCCATTKGCTTGTGCCAAAGCTTCGCGCATGATTTCACGGGTTARACCACCRATTTTRATGTCCAACTGCAATGTWGTWACRCCTTCAGTCGTACCYGCMACTTTAAAGTCCATATCACCAAGATGATCTTCATCACCCAAAATATCAGACAATACTGCATGACCGTCTTTCTCAAGGATAAGACCCATGGCAATACCAGCAACTGCAGCTTTGATTGGCACACCAGCATTCATCATGGCAAGTGAAGAGCCACAAACCGAAGCCATAGACGAAGAACCATTGGATTCTGTGATTTCACAAACCGAACGAATCGCATAACCAAACTCTTCCATCGATGGTAACACAGCTTCAACGCCACGACGTGCCAAACGACCATGACCAATCTCACGGCGACCAGGAGGGCCCATGCGACGCGCTTCGCCAACTGRATACGGTGGGAAGTTGTAATGCAACATAAAGCGTTGTTTCGCAACGCCTTCCAAACTTTCAGTGGTTTGCATATCAGATTCAGTACCCAAAGTAATGGTCACCAAAGCTTGGGTTTCACCACGGGTGAACAATGCTGAACCATGTGGGCCGGGTAATATGCCTACTTGGCAATCAATGGCGCGAACATCATCTGTTTTACGACCATCAATACGTGGGTTGCCATCAATGATTGAACGACGAACCACATTTTTCTCAAGGTTTTTCACCGCAGATGTCACATCATTGCTTGAGAACTCACCAGGATTTTCTTCTGTGCCAGCAAACTTAGCTTGCGCGCCACTACGAAGTGCTTCGATTTTTGCAGAGCGTTCTGATTTATCCACGGTTGCATAAGCATCACGAACATCAGCTTCAAATGCAGCGTTTACTGCATCTTGCACATCAGCATTTCCCGCCAATTCAACAACCAGTTTCTCTTTACCCGCTTCTTTCACCAATGCGTCAATCGCATCAATCACAGGTGCATAACCTTCTTGACCGAAGATGATTGCATCAATCATTTGTTCTTCAGAYAATTCTTTGGCTTCMGATTCAATCATCAATACCGCATCGCGYGTACCYGCAACRATCAAATCAAGYTCAGARTTTTCCATWTSTKSATAAGTTGGGTTTAAAACAAACKCMCCATCAATCAAACCAACGCGAGATGCCGCGATTGGCTCTGCAAATGGCACATCAGAAATAGATAGTGCAGCRGAYACGCCATTAATCGCAATAATATCAGGGTTGGTTGCATCATCAGCAGACATYACAGTGGCAATCACTTGTGTCTCATGGAAATAACCTTTAGGAAACAACGGGCGAATCGGACGGTCAATCAAGCGCGATGTTAAAGTTTCCTTTTCAGAAGGACGACCTTCACGTTTGACGAATCCACCAAGAAAACGACCTGCCGCATATGTTTTTTCTTGATAATGAACTGTTAAAGGCATGAAATCTACGCCTTGCAATGGTGTTTTTGCTGCTGTTGCAGCCACGTGAACCACCACGTCGCCCACTTGGGCTAGAATTGAACCACCAGCTTGACGCGCTACGCGACCTGTTTCAAAGCTGATTTCTTTACCACCWACWGTGGCTTTACTTGTTTTTACATTAAACATTTATACTTCCTTTGACGAGCCCCATGCTCGCTTCATTTATTTCTATTCTCTTTCCCTACTGTTTCGTCACTCTCGCATATACGGGAATCCATCATGCACTATATTTAAGTATATTGTGGATACCCAGTTAAACTGAGTAAAACGACCTTCTAAATACAGAAAAAGCGACCCCAAAGGGTCGCCTTCTCTATTAAACTATGAATTAACGACGCAAACCTAAGCGGTCGATAAGGTTACGATAACGACCGAAATCTTCACCTTTAAGGTACTTCAAAAGGTTACGGCGTTGACCAACCATTTTCAAAAGACCACGACGTGAGTGATGATCTTTGTGGTTGTCTTTGAAGTGACCTGAAAGACCATTGATACGAGCTGTAATCAATGCAACTTGCACTTCTGGTGAACCCGTATCGCCATCTTTAATTGCATATTCAGCAATTA
>NVSF01000060.1 GCA_002401135.1 Zetaproteobacteria bacterium | reverse complement strand
CACAGAACGTATGCTTCCACTGTTTGGACAAGCCGTTGAGCGTGTTGACGCATTGACCTGCCGTCTCAAGCCTTGTGGCACACTTACTGCCCCCAAAGATGTGGTGCAAATTCCAGCCGACCCATTGTCAGCAACATTTTTTGCTGTGGCGGCATCCATCATTGAAGGTTCGGATGTGGTTTTAAACAGCATTGGCATCAACCCAAGGCGTGATGGTTGGCGCAGAGTGATGGCGGATATGCAAGCCGATTTAACACTTGAAGTTGAGAACACTGTGGGTGCCGAGCCCGTGGCGGATATTCGGGTGAAATCAACCCAGCTTCAAGGCATGAAAGTGAACCCGCAAGATATTCCTGATGCGATTGATGAGTTCCCCGTGTTGTTTGTCGCGGCGGCATTATCGGATGGCATATTTATCTTGGATGAAGCTGAAGAATTGCGCGTTAAAGAATCCGATCGCATTGCGACCATGGTCGCTGCACTTCAAGCTTGCGGCGCAGATATTGAAGAAAAAGAAGATGGTGCAATCATTCATGGCAAACCAAGCCTTAAAGGTGGGGTCACTGTGGATGCCCACGGTGACCATAGAATTGCTATGGCGATGGCTGTGGCAGCACAAAAAATGGATGTTGAAATACGCATTGAAAATGCAGCCGCCATTGCCACATCATTTCCAAGTTTTGTCGATTTAGCGCAAGGCATTGGCATGAATGTGCGCTGGGAAGAAACATGAGTAGTTGGCAAGTGGTAGATGGGTTGCAGGTTGCCATTGATGGCCCATCGGGGTCTGGAAAAGGTACGATTGCAGCTATGATTGGCGAAGCCTTGGCATTGCCCGTACTCGACACAGGGCTTTTGTATCGTTATGTGGGCTGGCGCGCTGATGAAGAAGGCGTATCGCTGGATGATGAAAATGCAGTGTTATCCATGCTTGATACTGCGATAACTTCCATGGTTTGGAAGGCTGAAGGAATCTTCTTGAAAGAGGGTGATGCTGAAAAGGATTGCACTTCGCGGCTTCGTGATGAGAATGCAGGCGCTCGTGCGTCGAAGGTGGCAGCGATGCCGCAAGTCCGCGCAGCTTTGTTGGATGTGCAGCGGGAAATTGCCAAGTTGGGTTGTGTGATGGACGGGCGTGACATTGGCACGGTTGTTTTGCCTGATGCACAAGCGAAGTTTTTTTTAACGGCATCGCAGCGCGAACGGGCAAGAAGACGTTGGAGTCAGCTTAAAGCCAAGGGTGAAGATGCTGATTTGGAGCGTATTGCCGCTGAGTTAAGAGAACGTGATGAGCGGGACATGGATAGGGATTGTGCACCATTGGAAAAAGCCGTGGATGCGATTCATATCGACTCAACAACCATGGCGATGGATGATGTTGTTGATAGAATATTAAATGTTTTAGAACGAAGAAAGTTGATAAATAAAAAATGAGTGAGTTAACCATGAACACTGAAACCAAACCTGATGATACTATTGAACAAAAAGTTCAATCTACTGAGCCCGTTGAGGTAGCTGAGAAAACAGAAGCTGTAAGCAATGAAGAAGAATCATTTGCAGCCATGTTTGCAGCTTCGCTTGAGGAGCAACCCAAACTTGCACGCGGCGAATATGTGACAGGTGTTGTTGTTGCGATTGGCAGTGATGTGGTGACTGTGGATTTGAAAGGAAACAGTGAAGGTGTGATTAAAACCTCTGAGTTTGCCGACATTGGTGAAGAAATACCAGCCATTGGTGCTGAAATATCCGCGTTGATGGTGGGCAAAGGTCGCCAAGGTGTTGAGCTTTCAGTGCTGCAAGGTAAACGCCGCGAAGTGATGGATAAAGTAAGCGCTTTGAAGGAAGCTGGCGAAACTGTATCGGGTAAAGTAAGCAAAGAAGTTAAAGGTGGTTTTCGCGTTGATTTGGGCGGATTTGAAGCCTTTTTGCCGCGCTCAGAAGCGGACACAGGTTTTGTGAATGCTGGTGAGCTATTAAACCAGACTTTTGATTTTGCTATTATTGAAGTGCAGCAACGCCCTGAAAATGTAGTGGTGTCGCGCAAACAACCGTTGGCTGAAAAAGAAGCCGTGTTGCGCAGTGCATTCTTTGACGCGAATGAGTTAGGCAGCAAAGTTGAAGGCACGGTAAAACGATTGACCAATTTCGGTGCGTTTGTTGATTTGGGTGGGCTTGATGCCTTGTTGCATGTGTCGGACATTGCATGGAAACACATTGATAACCCTGCTGAAATATTGTCTGAGGGGCAAAAAATTACGGCTGAAKKSRTWMRSSWGSAWRMKRAMTYARRKWWSMWKYMRATTTCCATGAAAAACTTGATTGAAGATCCTTGGGCTAGGGTTGCAGAAACGTATGAGCCAGGCATGAAAGTGACAGGCACAGTACGCAAGTTGATTAAAGTAGGTGCGATTGTTGAGCTTGAGCCTGGTGTGGATGGCTTGATTCATCGCTCTGAAATGAGCTGGACACGCAAAGACATTGAGCCATCAAAAGTGGTGGCTGAAGGTGACGTGGTTGATGTTGCAGTACTGGACTTTGATGCGGAAAAACGTCGTCTTCGTTTGAGTTTGAAAGAAGTGCGTGAAAACCCATGGCAAGTTTGGATGGCAGACCATCCATCAGGCTCTAAAATCACAGGTAAGATTAAAAACATTTCTGAATTTGGATTTTTTGTTGGTTTGAGTGATGAGTTGGATGGTTTGGTGCATATCGGCAACATTTCCTGGGATGTGTCGGGTGACGAAGCGATTAAAGCGTATCAAAAAGGGCAGGATGTTGAATGCGCAGTGATTGGTGTTGATGTTGAGCGCGGGCGCATTGCTTTGGGTGTGAAACAGCTTACAGCCAACCCATTTGAAACCTTTGTTTTGGGTTCTAAGAAAGGTGCGGCAGTGAATGGTAAGGTYGTAGAAATTCTTCCCAATGCCTATTTGATTGAAGTGGCGGATGGCATTGTAGCGCGTTTGGCGCAACGTGAAATGCCACGCGATCAAGCCGCGTTGAAAGTAGGCGATGAAGTTGAAGCAAAAGTCACCAATGTTGACCGCAGACGCGAACGCATTGAATTGTCTGTTCGCCAGTTATTGCGCGATGAAGAGCGTAATTCGATTCGTGATTATGCCAAGCAAAATAAAGCAGAAGAAGCGCCATCTGCTTTGGCACTGGAGTTGCAGCGCAAATTTTTAAATAAACAGTAAAACATAAGGATTCTTGTATTTTATAGTTGTTTGAATTACGTTGTCTTGATGTGTTGTTGTAAAGAGGAGTGGTAGGTATGACAAAATCAGAACTTATTGACGCAGTAGCTGCAGCCAATAGCGATATTACTCGCCGAGAAGCGGAAGTGGTTGTAAGCACAGTGTTTGCAGCGATTTCGGAAGAGTTGGCAGGCGGTGGTCGCGTTGAACTTCGTGGGTTTGGTAGCTTTAGCATCAAAAATCGCGAGTCTCGTACTGGGCGCAATCCTAAAACGGGTGAATCTGTATTTGTGCCTGCAAAAGTGGTTCCTTATTTTAAACCAGGCAAAGAACTACGCGAACGTGTAGACAAGTAATTTTCTCGTTTAATCATTAAACCCTTATGAATTGGCTTAGTTTAAGTGTAAGTATTGGTCTTGCTGTGTTTGCAACAACATTTGCATTGACCAACACCATGCCTGTTCATTTATCATTTTTAGGGCTTCATACCGATGACGCACCATTGTTTATCCCCATATTCACAGCCTTCTTTTTTGGTTTTGCAGGTGGTGTTTTAGCCCTTAGTTTTTCCCGTCGCAAGCATAAAAAAGAAATCAAATACCTTAGAAAAGAAAACATGATGTTGCATAAAGAAGTTGAAAACCTCAGAACAATTCCTTTGCAAGATGACCTATGAGCAGTTTTATTATTATACTCATGGCAGTGGCAGTGATGATTGCTGTTGCACTTATTTGGAAAAATAGAGAAGACTTTTTAGAGCAACACCTAGAAGAACCACCCGAAGATGTTCGGGTTAGTCCACTGCTTCGTGGTATAAACTATTTATTATCAGACAAGCCCGACCGCGCCTTGCAAGAAATGGTGCAGGTGGCGAAAATTCGTTCTGAATCGGCTGAAGTGTATATGGCGTTGGGTGAAATGTTTCGCGCTCAAGGCGAATACGGACGAGCAGTRCGCATTCATCAAAACATCTTAGCTCGCCCAGATGTTGCCACAGAACTACATTTTCAAGCCTATGTTGCCTTGGGCAAGGATTTTCAAGCTGGTGGTTTGTTGGATAGAGCCTTAAAACATTATGCKAAAGCACTGGCAATTCAGACCGATCACTTAACCTCTTTGTATGCCTGCTTGCGCATTCGYGAACAAAGCCATGAATGGGATGAAGCTGAATGGCTGGTGAGTCGTTTGGAGCAGGTTGAGAATGCTGCTTATCACGAACACAGGGCTTATCTTAAAGCAGAAATGGCAAGTCATGCACTTGAACAAGGTGATGTTGCACTTTCTGAAAGTTTAACGATTGAAGCATTAAAGCTATCACCAAGCTGCACACATGCGCATTTGCTTCGTATCAAGCAGTTGTTGCAAGCGGATGAAAAAGATGAAGTGATAAAGCAAGCCGCATTATTTTTAGAGCAAGTGAAAGTTGACCATCATAATCTATTGCCAGAGGTTTTGTTGTCTGACGCAACGTTTTACAAGGCACAAGGCGAAGCCTTTTTATGGGATATATGGCAGCAACGACACGATGTAGAAGTGGGTGTGCGCTGGATAGAAAATGTTAGTAAAATCATBAGTTTAGATGCTGCCCATGCTTTAAAAGATAAGTTAAACTTGTCGGATTTAAGTTTACGCCATGAGTTGCGCTTGTCGGCATTGGATGAAGCCAATAACAACTTGGTACAACAAGCCAAATACTGGCGTTTAAGCATGAAGTTATATGCGTGTAAACACTGTGGTGTGCAAGTGCATCAAATACGCTGGCATTGTCCGAAATGTAATAAGTGGGGAACCATGGAGCCATTACAGGGTTCGCATGTATTTGGAGAAGAGCAACATGCCGCATGATTCGATGAAAGATAAAATCATGGTGGCATTGGATGTTAATAGCAAAACCCAAGCTTTGGCAATACGCGATACTTTAGGTGATAGTGTGGGATGGCTAAAAGTAGGCTTGCGTTTATTCGTTGCTGAAGGCCCAAGTTTGATTGCCGATTTAAGCAAAACCCATAAAGTCTTTTTAGATCTCAAATTTCATGATATTCCCAATACAGTGGCGCAAGCCATTGAAAGCGCAGGTGCTTTGGGTGTGCAAATGGTGAATGTACATGCTGGTGGTGGTTTACCCATGTTGCAAGCTGCAAGCCAAGCGGCACAAGCTTTTCCTGAGATGAAGTTGATAGCGGTGACTGTGCTTACCAGTGACACCATGCCCAAAGAGCAGGCTTTAACGGTTGCGCTTGAGCGCGCAAAGTTGGCGAAAGAAGCAGGGCTTGATGGTGTGGTGTGTAGCGTGTTTGAAGCTGCGCAAATTAAACAAGTATGTGGCTCAGGATTTATCACAGTCACCCCTGGTATTCGTTGGGGCAATCAAGATGCACAAGACCAGCAACGCATTGCAGACCCGAAAATGGCAGTGGAACATGGCTCAGACTATTTGGTGATTGGTCGCCCAATCTTGCAAGCCGATAGCCCCAAAGCCGCAGCCGAAGAAGCGATCAAGATGATGGAAGGCGCAAACCATTGAGGGTGAATCAAAAGTGAAAGTCGGCGTATTATTGCTTGCGGCGGGCAGTGGTAAACGCTTTGGCAGCGCCATTCCCAAACAATATTTAGAAGTTGCAGGTAAACCGCTTATTCTACACACATTGGAAAGCCTGAATCAATCTGYACATATTGCCGTGGTACAACCTGTGATTGGCGATAAAGATATATGGTATGCCGACGCTGTCACAGGCTATGACTGGAACTTCGAGCTTTTAACACCTGTTGTGGGTGGCGCAGAGCGTTCGATGTCTATGCAGCGCGGTCTTGCAGCCCTTCCTGAAACTATTGATATGGTGGCTGTGCATGATGCAGCGCGCGCATTGCCTTGCAAAGCTTTGTTGGATGATGTGTTTAGTGTTGCTGAGAAACATGGCGCAGCCGTACCGGGTTTAGCCGTGCATGATACGATTAAACGTATCGCAGCAGATGGCAAGGTGTTAGAGACCCCTGATCGAAGTTCTTTAGTGGCCGTGCAAACACCGCAAGTGGCTCGCCGCGATTGGTTTGAGCAGGCACTTGAGATCGAAAAAGACCGTTTACATTTGCACACCGATGATGCTTCTGTGCTCGAAGCTGCAGGTTTTGATGTGTATATCAGCCAAGGTGATGTGAATAACCGAAAAGTCACCACCCAAGCGGATATGTTATGGTTAGAGGAGCAGTTGCGATGAGTATTCGAGTGGGTCAAGGTTTTGATGTACATGCTTTTGCGGAAAACCGTAAACTTATGCTTGGTGGTGTGGAGATTCCGTATCACTTGGGTCTTGCAGGGCATTCGGATGCTGATGTGTTGATTCATGCCATTTGHGAHGCRBTTHTVGGTGCVGCBWVCHTDGGDGATATTGGKSAWYRKWTTMCMGWSMMYSMMCMCRCMKWKGAWGKSKTKGWTWSSMYRAYYMWTMWYRSCRAWSKGRRTRRWRRWRWYMAWSAGCTTGGGTATAGCATTGGTAATATTGATGCCACAGTSATTGCACAGAAACCCAAACTGGCAACCTATATCGAACCTATGCGTGTTCGCCTTGCTGATGTGTTGGGTGTTGATGTTATGGTAATCAACATCAAAGCCACCACCACGGAAAAGCTTGGTTTTACAGGGCGTGGTGAAGGTATTGCCGCTCAAGCTGTGGTTTTGTTGGAAAAGTAAATGCAGCAAATGTTGAGGAATCGAATCATTGAAATCTGCAATGAAAAAGTAGCCAAGAAAGGTGAGAATGTTGGCTTATCCTTCTACGCATTTTTTGCGAATAAAAATGATAATCCTGAGCTGCTTATGGAAGCAGCAACATGGTGGATTGAAACGCACCAACTCGACCACTTTGAAAAAGCAATAAAAATAAAAATGATGGTTGAAAAAGGACTCTAGGCTCTGATTTTCAAAGCCTGAAACACTTCATCTGCATGGAACGATGAGCGTACCAGCGGGCCAGATGCCACCATGCCAAAACCTTTTTTCTCAGCGATGTATTTAAAATCATCAAACTCTTCAGGTGTCCAATATTTCATCACAGGATGATGGGCTTTGCTTGGGCGCAAGTACTGCCCAAGTGTTAAAATATCAATCTTGGCTTCACGCATATCATCCAACACTTGCAACACTTCGTCGCGCTCTTCACCAAGCCCAAGCATAATACCCGATTTGGTGACCACAGTTGGGTCAATCTCTTTGGCGCGTTGCAACAAGCGCAAGGATGTGAAATACCGTGCGCCAGGGCGCACAGAGCGATACAAACGTGGTACGGTTTCAAGATTGTGGTTAAAAATATCAGGTTTGGCTTCCATAATCGTGTCTAAGCACGAATCAGGTTTACGCTGAAAATCAGGCGTTAGAATTTCAATGGTGACTTCTGGTTGCCTTGCTCTAAGTTCCTTGATGACAGTCGCATAATGCCCTGCGCCACCGTCTTTGAGGTCATCTCTGTCCACGGATGTGATGACCACATGTTTTAAGCCGATTTCAGCCACTGCTTTGGCAAGGTTGACTGCTTCATCAGGTTCAACGGCATCAGGTTTGCCTGTGGCGACATCACAAAAAGCACAAGTGCGGGTGCAGACTTTGCCCAAAATCATGAATGTGGCAGAACCTTGTTTCCAACATTCACCAATATTGGGGCATGATGCTTCTTCGCACACCGTGTTCAATTTCAAATCGCGCATCATTTTGCTGATATTTTGATATTCTTTNSGAYANMGSTKMRMGNANNTTKAASMWCTKSKSYWWRYYCKTNNTGRGTTGCTCTTGTTGGGTGGTTGAACTTATAACTTTAATGGGGATAATTGTTTTACTCATGTTTTTTCAATGTCCTTGTTGTTCGGGTCGATATTATCTGGATTAATATCAGGGCCTAATAATATGGCTATCCATTCTGTTTTTGGGTTGGCTTCGCAAGCAAGTTTCACAATCATGGTCAGAGGCACGGATAACAACATACCCACAGGGCCTAGAATCCAGCCCCAAACCACCAAAGATAAGAACACCACCAGCGTTGAAAGCCCCACGCCTTTGCCCATATAACGCGGCTCAATCACATTGCCCATCACCACATTGACGATGATATAACCCAAAGCTGTGAGTGCTGCGGTATCTGCGCCCAATTGCACCAYGGCTAACATCACAGCAGGCACTGCGGCAATGATAGAACCAATATTGGGTACGAAGTTGAATAAAAATGCCATCAAACCCCATAAAACAGGGTAATCCACGCCTAATATAGAGAGCCAAACGGTAATAAAAACACCCGTAGCGACACTGACCAAGCTTTTAATGACCAAGTATTGRTGTACGGTTTTAAGAAACTGCTGAAATGTTGCTGCATTGGGTGCATGAGCATCCATGATTGCCCATTTATGTGGCAAAGCAACAGCTTCAAACAAGACGAATATGACAATGAGAAGCAATAAAAATACGTTGGTTAATGCACTACCCAAGCCACTTAATAAGTCACCCACCAACTTCATAGCAGATGCTGGATTGATGCTTTCGAGCAAGTTGCCTGCGGGTATGGCAATGCCCAAACCAGCAAGCCAATGAAGAAGTTGTGCAGTTTGTCCGTGAATACGCTGCTGATAAAAAGGAAGATTATTGGTGAAATCGGCAACGGCTGAACCTGTGTACAGTGAAATCAACAAACCTATCAACACCAATGAACCTGTAACGATAAATACCGCAGGCGTAACACCTACACCTTTACCCAGTAAGAAATAAAGTGGCGGCAAACAAATGATTGCCACAAATGCGGCTAATAAAATAGGCACGAGTAACGGTGCAGCCAGCTTCATACCAGCAACGATAATAACGATGCAGGCAGTGATGAGCAGGATATGTTCGCCTCGGCTGACGGGCGTGGGATTTGTCATGTTTATTCGTAGTCCTTCAAG
>NVSF01000059.1 GCA_002401135.1 Zetaproteobacteria bacterium | reverse complement strand
ATACATTGAGGATAACTCTGACCACACCCTGCAGGTATACCGTAGCTCCAGTACACACCTGATAGCACCACTCGTATGCACCTACATGATCCTGTTGACACCAGAGCATACTATCCGTTGGACCAGGATAGGTATACATGGAGTTGAGCATGTACCATTGTGGCTTACGCAGCCGTTTGACATTGGGTTTGATGAAGCAGTGAGAGAGGATACATGATGAAAAAAGATGGTTTTCGTAATTATAATATCGCCGATGAAGTCATTGGTCATATTGATAAAGCTTTAAACAATATCTTCTGTCCACAAACGGCTTTTCGTGATTATCCCGCCGCAGATGTTGGCGATGATGAATTAAACCCTGAACAAAAGAAAAAAGCGGCAAGTTTGATGCGGGTCAATCATGCAGGTGAAATGGCGGCACAAGCCTTGTATCATGGGCAAGCATTGATTGCACGCGACCYGACGCTCAAAGATAAACTGCAACATGCATCCGATGAAGAAGTTGACCACCTGAATTGGTGCAGAAGACGTTTGGAAGAATTGGGTGAGCAACCCTCTAAACTAGACCCATTGTGGTATGTGGGTTCATTTGCCATTGGYATGGCGGCAGGTGCAGTGGGTGACAGATGGAACTTGGGCTTTTTAGCCGAGACAGAATATCAAGTGGTGCGCCACTTAGAAGGACATTTGCAGGACTTGCCAGAAGAAGATAAACGCAGCCGCGCTATCGTAGAACAAATGAAAATTGATGAGCTGGGTCATGCCCACTTGGCTGAAGATTTGGGTGCAGCCAAGCTACCTGAAGTGGTCAAACAAGGTATGCAGCTTACATCCAAAGTGATGACGGGTGTCTCTGAAAAAATTTAATGGCTCAAGATGTTAATTTTGATGATTTGACCGAACATTTTAAAAAGCGAATTTATGGTAGCCATAAGGGTGCGATTCGCCTTGCTGTGTTGGAGCGTGATTTAAAGGCGCAAATTCCAAAGTATATGCAGGGTGGTTTAAACGTATTGGACATTGGTGCTGGTTTTGCTCAAATGGGTTTGAAGCTTGCTGCCCTTGGGCATGATGTGTGTATCAATGATATATCGMAAAACATGCTGGCAGTTGCCAARCAACAKGCACAAGAGCAAGGCTTAGCTGAACATATCACTTGGCAACATGGTGCGTTTCAAAGTTTGCCGCCTGAGCCGTATGATGTGGTGCTGTGCCATGCCGTATTGGAATGGTTGGACAAACCAGAAGAGCTTCTAAACACATTATCCAAGTTGACGCATCAAGGTAGTGTCGTTTCCCTGATGTTTTACAACAAAGATGCACTTGTGTTGCACAACCTGATTCGTGGCAACTTTAAAAAAATAGAGAACAACGACTTTTCAGGCATGAAAGGTGGCTTAACACCACCCAATCCACTTAAACCCGACTGGGTTGAAGCCACACTCAATGATTTGGGTTTTGATGTGAGCTACAAAAGCGGTATTCGCGTGTTCAGTGATTATGTGGGCATCAARCGKGGTGGCAACGAAAACTCTGATGCGGTGTTAGCCATGGAACTYCAATATTCCAATCAGCAGCCTTATCAACAGGTGGGGCGGTATACTCATTTTATTTGTAGCAAGCTGAACAAATAGTGAACTAGATTATGATGACCATTCCATTTGYWAWKNCYGNTRAWSMAKWKARSWNTSAMGCAGRKACWGGTTAATCAATGTTTGATATGGGATACCATTTTCTTTGGATAATGCTTTAAAATACTCAACAGAATCACAATCAAGGCGCATGGTAACGGGTTGTTTTAGATATTTAACATAAGGGTTCTTTTTGCCTTTCATTTTAGAAAAATCATAATGGTCTCTCATTTTCTGTTCTCCCAATACGCTTGCTCTTCATTTTTATCTGCTTTTCTCGCTGATATTATGCGGACTACCGTATCAGCTTCTCTAAAGCAGTGGCAAACAACAAGTGTTTTTAACTTGAAGCTTGTACCAAGCAGAAGAAATCTATCTTCATGTTCAGAGTGGTCTGGGTCAAAGAACTGAATAGCATATTCATCATAAAAGGCAGTTTTTGCTTCATTAAATGATACACCATGCTTTTTAGTGTTGCCTACGTTTTTCTTATCATCCCACTCGAAGTTTAACTTCTTCATAAGTACATTGTACGCACATAATTAAAAAATATCAAGTTTTTATTGCTTTTGTTAAGCTGTAAACAAGTTAGGTTGAAGCAGGGACTAGGTTCGCGCAATAAAATTGAAGCCTAATGCGGTCTCTCTTCGCGGATGAGCATATCCATGAACTTTTTAAATCTACGCTCTCTCGTTTCGGCTTTTTTTGCAGACGCTAGTCCGTAAGCAATGATGTAGCGGTTGGATTTGGTTAGCGTTTCATAGAATTGTTTTGCCTTGGSYATGTTTTCCAAAGCTGCAAGAAAGTCGGCAGGAACCTTCATTGCACTAACAGAATARGCRTTTYYCCAWCKACCATCYGCTTTTGCCGCTAGCACATGCACAAGCCCCGCTTYCTCCATTCKCCCCGCAATRATRAGAYGCTCGACATGTTCYGTATTCCTCTTYGACCAGTTRCTTTTAGCCTTTCKCGGCGTAATCCGTTGAAGGTAAGCTTGGTCATCAAGCGACTTCTTGATACCRTCAATCCAACCCCARCAYAGCGACTCAATCACCACCTCGTTCCAGTTYACRCTCTGAATCCCTGAACCCTTTTTGAATATTTTAATCAAAAGTTCGYTTTCGCTGGCATGGTTTTCTTGCAACCACGCMCTTAGCTCYTTKGGTGACTTAAAGGTWATYGTTTTTGGCATACAATCAGRTTYYMTTRSRATAACWGKYKMTTKSKRGSSRKKRGMGSMWYSKRYKWSSMKYTYTWAKYWYWWWSKWRSAYYKYGRAMWAMYKATTACTTGGCAACTCTACTTTTAACTTTTCCATCAATTGCATTTGAGCTATAGGTTCAATCCTTCGGTGAAATGACATAAGAATCTTTAATTGTATCAACTCATTTCCACCACTTCGACGATTAAGCTCTTCTTGCATTATTTGGGGGATGTTCATTTGCTTGAGAATAATGTCTTTAGACTCACGAATAAATTCTAGCTGTTCTTTTTCAAGTTGAAGCTCCTTTAGCTCTACATCTAGTTTTGTTAGTTTACGTTCAGACATTCCTTTTTGAACTTTATTGTAGCTATTGTGGATTTGATCGAATGATGCAGTTACAGCGGTAACAATTCCGGCTAGTAGCGCAGCAACAAGAGCGGCCTCTTTAAGTTTAATATGCCCTGGAGATGCATACTGTATTTCCTTAATTTGAGGGCGTTGCTCATATGGAATTTTTGAATACAAAGAGTTATAAAAATTAAGTGCACTATAACCACCGCGCCAAGGATACTTTGCATACGTTCCCTGGAACCAGTCGATCACATGCTTATCATCGGATTCAACTTTAAACCCTGATAATGAATACACTAAGCTATAGCACTGCGTGTATAAGCGAGATAGATCGGCTAGATCTTGCATATCCCAATCCTTATCTAATTTTAAATATGCATATCCTAGTTCCATAAATTATCCCTTTTTGAAAATCTAACGCCGTTTTAAGCGGCAAATTGCAGTTGGCTAAAATAAGTGAGGCACGAACAAAAAGCCAACTGTAATTTGTCCGTCTTGAAAACACTTGTTAGCTTTTGTTTGACAATAAACTCACGACATTAGAAATATGGCTTGCCGCTGAGTGAGATAAAGTAAATAATTGGTCTGCATGTTCAGGGGTGATTGTGCAAGCAATACTTGCGGCAACACTATAAGCTGCTTGCTTCCAACTTGTTTTAGTACCATTGTCTAATTTTTTATTTAGTAGATCAAATGATGCTTTGATGTAGTCAAACTCTTCCTTCTGAAGCCCCGCTAAACCTGTCAATTGTTTTTCTAAATAATCTAACCTTTCTTTTAACTCATTTATTTCACTCGTTCCGAATGTTTCATCCCCRTCATCAATATTAGAAACTGTAGAATCAAGCATATCAACGTAAGAAAAATGAGATATTGGTGAACGGTAGACTTGGATTTCAGCTTTATTTAAACCTTGATTAATCTTTAGTAGCTTTAATTCATAAGAGTAATCAAAAATAACCACATCTCTATGACCCTTTTTTAACACCATGTCTTGGGAATCAAAACCATCATGGCTTGCCACAATGCTTACAGTCCCAGCTTCATTAGCATATTCCAAATTAAGAATTAACTTGCTTTCAAAGAATTCTTTATAATCGTCAAAATTAATAAACTCTTTTTGTTTATTTTCCAATTTAAACTCCCACGTGATGATAAAAAGCTAACTAGGTAATACGTGTACTTGATTGTCCATGTATTACCCTCCTATATACGCTATGATTTTTCATTTGCATATTAAGGTGCAAACTAGGGACTGGTAGCGTTTATATTATCAGTGATAACATGACGTTGTGTTGCTTGGCTGTCAATGTGGCTGGTTATGCATTGATTTATCACTTGAGACCTGCTTAATATTACCTATTGCTAATATAATAAATTATGGTTAAAGTTCGGTGTATGGAAATGATACTGCAAGAACAAATACAAACCGCAAGCGAAGGTCTTAAAGCGATTGCCCACGAAGTGCGTTTATCCGTGCTTTGTCATTTGATGAATGGTCCGATGTGTGTGCATGATTTGATTGAAAAAACAGGCTCATCACAATCCAACTTATCCCAGCATTTATCCAAGATGCGAATGATGGGGATATTAAATAATGAGAAGAAGGGGCAGCAAGTGTATTATAGCATTGCCAACCCAGATTTTGAAAAGCTACTTGAAGCACTGCAAGGCATTTATTGCCCTGATGTTTGTGTGAAACCAAAGTAATTACCAATTTTAAAAATAGATAAAACAAAAGAGAGGAAAGTTGTGTCAGTAGAACGTATTATTCATATTGTAGCAGGATTTTTTATTGTGTTGTCCGTCGTGTTGTCAGGTGCGCCGCTTGGTGAGCCAACATGGTTGTGGTTTACATTGTTTGTGGGTGTGAACTTGTTTCAATCGGGTTTAACGCAGTGGTGCTTGATGGGTATTATCTTGAAAAAGCTCGGATTAAAATCTGCAGTTGCTTGTAAAACTTCTTAAGTCATGGCATGGATTCAAGAAAATATCGTAACGGTTCTCATCCTGCTGGTTGTGGCATGGCTGGTGTGGGCAAGGGTGGTAAGACCAAAAATGCTAGGCATTAAAAAGATGACAGCAGGGACTTATCCTGATTTTGATGAAAACCATACGTTGGTAGATGTGCGTTCAACAGGCGAATGGAATGGCGGACACCCTGCCAATGCGATTCATATTCCCTTGAATGAATTTGAGCAAAAGATGAGCAAGCTTCCCAAGGATAAACCGCTGATTTTGATTTGTGCATCGGGTATGCGCTCATCCATGGCGGCAACGATGGCTGCGAAAGCGGGTTATAAGGATGTTTATAACTTTGCAGGTGGTTTTGGTAGTTGGTGCGCGGCTCAGTTGCCTAAGAAATAAAGTAAAAGGTTCAAGGAACCTAAGGAGTGTTTATGTTTAAATATGTAATGATACTGATGGTTGGTCTTGGCTTGGTGGCTTGCGACAATACACCGCCGCAAGGTTCATCATTGGCAACGGTRCAAGAAGCACATGARGYRCTCAGCAAAGGTCAGRCAGCTGAACCATTTTTGTTTTTGGATGTGCGCTCGCCAGGTGAATATCAAAGTGGGCATGTTCCTGGGGCTAAAAATATTCCCGTGCAGACATTGGCAGGGCAGATAGCGAGTGTGCCGAAAGATAAAAAGGTGTTTGTGTATTGCGAGTCTGGTGTTCGCTCCACTAAAGCAACAAAGATTCTGGTTGATGCTGGTTATACCAATATCGTCAACATGAAAGCAAGTATGCGWGGTTGGCGAAATGCTGGYTTTGAMATMGARMGATAANATATTGAGCTGCCAATTGGCGGCTCTTTTTTTGTSTAWARAAARNCCTTACRTYATACGRGGWYATTRATTAGTATATTAGCTATTGCTAATTTAAAAAGCGRYGTTAARATTTGCACTGTWAACTAAATTAAATGGAGAGACATYATGGAAATTTCAACACAAGATTTTTACGAAAAAGTTAAAAAGGCAGACTTCGACCAYTGGGTWGAYGTGCGTACWGCAGAWGAGTTTGCAGCCGTTCGYGCTGASTCAGAGCTGGTGAARCWTCATCCTTTAGACCAAATTGATTCACTTGAGCTGCCTAAAGATGCGGTTATATACCTTTCATGCCGTTCTGGTGCGCGTTCAGGTCAAGCCCAAGGGTTTATGATGCAAAAAGGTTATACCAATGTAACCAACGTTGCTGGYGGCATTATGGCATGGGAAGMRGCAGGTTAYCCMGTMACWCAAGGKTGARAYTARAATAAGCAGGAGGCAATGTATGTTATTAAGACAGTTATTTGACGAAGCAACATGGACGTAYACTTATATATTGGCAGAYGAAGRTAGCCATGAAGCTATCATTATTGACTCTGTTGTTGAAAAARTAGAACGCGATTTGTTATTGATGAAGGAGCTTGGATTAACGCTGAAATATGCTGTGGACACCCATGTTCATGCAGACCATATCACGGGCGCTGGTCTTTTGCGTGAGCGCACGGGTTGCCAAACAGGTGTTGCAGCTTCTGAAGGTGTATCATGTGCTGATTTGGCTTTGAAAGAAGGTGACAGCCTTCAATTTGGTGAGTGTGCACTTCAAGTTTTGGAAACACCTGGGCATACATCAGGCTGTCTAAGCTTTGTTTGCGAAGATAAAGTGTTTACAGGTGATGCCTTGTTTATCCGCGGCTGTGGTCGCACAGACTTTCAAGCAGGTGACGCAGACACTCTATATACTTCAATCACAGAGAAGTTATTTACACTTTCTGATGAAACCACTGTTTATCCAGGGCATGACTATAAGGGTATGATGCTTTCCACYATTGCGGAGGAAAAAACGCACAATCCGAGAGTGAACTTGGGTAGAGAAGGGTTTGTGGATTTGATGAACAACCTTAATCTAGCCATGCCCAAACGTATTCACGAAGCCGTGCCTGCCAATATGGCATGTGGCGTGAAGGATAAGTGACTTGATGACTAAAGCCTCTTTAAAAGGGGCTTTTTTGTATGCAGAATGAATAACTGATGTTACGCACAAGGCTTTAGGTATTCAATGATAGGTATTGCTTGGAAGTGGGGCTTTAGCCCCGCNATGATTCAAAKKRWRAK
Source organism: Zetaproteobacteria bacterium (assembly GCA_002401135.1). Lineage (GTDB taxonomy): Bacteria > Pseudomonadota > Zetaproteobacteria > Mariprofundales > Mariprofundaceae > Ghiorsea. The sequence continues at coordinate 1,832 of NVSF01000059.1, read as the reverse complement.
KMKRRSYTRAARYMCMWSTKCCWMTATKYRGRKYKMWRKMYWMACTTCCTACCAGTATCTTTTAGACAATTGCTTTCATAACATCAGCTTATAAGAAAGAGTTTCTTATTTTATGTCTGAACAATACATGTCATTTTCATCGCAAGCGTCAAGCTCAGGTTGCAGCGTCACATGTTCTATTTCAAATGCCTTGAACACATCATTTAACCGTTGAGATATATTAGACCAGTCCTGCATGGATTGGACTTGAACATGCGCCGAAGCTGCATAAGAGCTATTGGGCAGCCGCCATATATGAATATGATGGACACCAATCACGCCTTTTGTTTGCAACATCTGTTGTTGAACATTATCCAAATCAATATGTCGCGGAGAGGCTTCCATCAGCTCTAAAGTTGTTTCACGCAGTAAACGCCAGCCACCCCAAGCCAATACCACAGCCACAAAGAATGATAATATGGGGTCAATAGGCATCCAACCTGTTAACATAATTACAGCACCTGCAACTATGGCTGCCACAGAACCCAATGCGTCACCCAACACGTGCCAATACGCAGCACGCGTATTCAAATCATGGCTACCATGCAGCCAACGCATAATCACCAAATTAATCACAAGCCCAATGCTGGCAATGATTAACACCATACTTCCTTGCACTTGAGGTGGGTGTTGCAACCTGCCAACAGCTTCCCAGACAATCCAACCGCAAAGAAACCACAGTGTTAATCCATTCACCTGCGCCGCCAACACTTTGACCCGACCATAACCATAAGTCATACCCGCATGAGCAGGGCGCATTGCAATACGTTGCGCAGCCAAAGCAATGCCAAGCGCCAGCACATCCGATGCCATATGCCCCGCATCAGCCATCAATGCCAGCGAGTTTGCCATATAACCACCAACAAACTCGACCAGCATAAAGGCTGCGGTTAACCATATCGCAGCATTTAAGGGATGATTATGTCCTGCGTGACTCATTCACAACGCCTTTACTAAAGTATGCATACAAACAAGGTAGCACAAATAGCGTTAACAATGTAGATGAAACCAAACCGCCGACMACCACRGTGGCTAARGGTTTTTGRATTTCAGAACCRATKCCTGTTGCCAACAATAAAGGCACAAGTCCAAGCCCTGCAATGAGTGCCGTCATCAACACAGGTCTAAGCCTGCTTTCAGAACCGTTGCGAATGGCATCGTTCACATCAGCGCCATCACCCAAATGCCTGTTAATCGCATCCACCAATACCACACCATTGAGCACTGCCACACCAAAGAGGGCGATAAATCCAATGCTCGATGGCACGGATAAATATTGCCCCGATACAAGTAATGCCAAAATGCCACCAATCAATGCCATAGGCACATTAAGCATAATCAATGCAGCTTGACCCATGGAATGGAACATGAAATAGAGCAACAAGAATATCATGAGCAAGGATAAGGGAACCACCACCATCAACTTGGCTTGCGCCCGCTGTTGATTCTCAAATTGACCACCAAAGACCACGGAATGAACCGCACCAATGCGCGAGCAGGCCAACATTGATGCAAAATACGAAGTTGTGCTGATCCAGTTGGAATTGGCGCGTGATCTTGGAATCTTGGCAGATGGAGATGCAATTTGACCAATTTTCAGGATCAAAAAGCGGCTGCAAAAGACAAGATCAAGGCCAGTGGTGCAAGCGTTGTGAAACTGACCAAGGCGGTAACAGTGTCTCTCGGGCGGCCAAAACCGACAGGCTCTGTCCAGCCAATTACCAACCAACATACTTTGGTTATGGAACAGCCCAGCGCGCCTCAAGCCAGCGACGCGGCTGGTCAAGAGGTCA
>NVSF01000058.1 GCA_002401135.1 Zetaproteobacteria bacterium | reverse complement strand
ATGATCATCACATCATATTCATGGCGACATTCATCCAGCCCTATTTCTTTTGCCAACATATCATAAATGTGACCCACATCCCTACCCGCTTGAAAGTGCTCGCCTGGGTTAATCATCACTGAAGATGAAAAGGCCTCACCCTTAAAACAAAATTCAATACCAATAGTGAGGCTATGTTTCATGATGCACCTTCCACAATCGCAAAGTCTTTAAGGCAACACTTACCTGATGGATTACGAACATGACATGCACATAATTTCTGCTTGGTTTGTGCCACCACATACGCTTTGGCATCAGGGTTGTTTCTCGCGGTGGCACGTGACACATCAAAACAATAACAAATTAATGCTGAATCATCCTTACTTTTGACCCCAACTTTTTGCCTTAAGGCAGCACCATCAATCATGTCACCCGTTGTATTGAAGTAAATGGTATCACACGCATACGAAGCACAAAAAAAGTATGGTTCTTTAGCTTTCAGCCAAGTCCAAGGCTGCTTTAATTGATGTTGAATAGTTTGTGTTGCAACCGAAGCCGCCATCACCGCACATTGAGGGCAGCTTTGTTTAGTTGGCACTATTATCTTTACCCAACCGCAGCAACAGATAACCTAAAATGCCCGCTGCAAAGGATGCCACCAAAATTGCCAACTTATCCGTATATTGGAATAAATCGACAGTGGAAAATGCTAACGAAGTAATGAATAAACTCATGGTAAAACCGATTCCTGTAAGCACGGATACACCATAAAGTTGCAGCCAATTACTTCCCGCAGGCAACTTGGCAAACCCAAGCTTGATTGCCAGCCAACTAAAACCAAATACACCCAACTGTTTACCCACAAATAAGCCCAGCATRATACCAACAGGTACAGAGCCAGACATTTGATCCAAGGAAATCTCCATAACATTCACGCCAGCATTGGTAAAAGCAAACACAGGAAGAATAAAGAAAGCAACCCAATAGTGTAGGTCTTGCTCCAGTGTTTTTAATGGCGAAAAAAGTTTTCCATGTGCATCTTTTGCATACAACGGAATCGTAAATGCCAAAGCAACACCTGCCAATGTCGCATGKACACCCGACTTAAGCACACTCACCCATAAGATAAGTCCGACTATAAAATATGCAGCTTTTCGCACCACACCTAAACGGTTCATACCAATCAATGTGGCAAGTGCCACCGTGGCAACAGTGATAGACAAGGTTGATAAATCCACAGTATAAAACAATGCAATAATCACAATTGCGCCCAAATCATCAATAATCGCTAGCGCCATCAAAAATACCTTTAAGGATAAAGGAACACGGTTGCCAAGCAGCGATAAAATACCCAAAGCAAAAGCTATATCTGTGGCTGTTGGAATAGCCCAACCATCAATCGCCGTCGGGTCTCCAGCATTAAAATAAACATAAATTGCAGCAGGCACAGCCATACCACCAACCGCTGCTACGATAGGTAACGTCACCCGGCTCACCGTGGACAAATGACCTTCCAAAACCTCCCTTTTAACCTCCAGACCAATCAAAAAGAAGAAAATTGCCATCAAACCATCATTCACCCAGTGATGAAGTGACTTATCAAGGTGCAATGACCCCACTTGGATGGACACAGGAATATGTAAAAAAGCTTCGTAATAAACCGATAAAAATGTRTTGCTAAAAATAAGTGCTAAAACCGTGGCAAATATGAGYAAAATACCACTGGATGATTCTTTATGGATAAATGATTCAATAAACTTCATGCTCGCAATGTGMTGATTTTTATCCTTTTGGTCAATGGTAATAATGTTAAAGTTGTTTAATTTTCAAAGTGTTGCATGTATATAWRAAGCTTRAAAAACACTTTATATGACGTTTCGCAACCCTGTRTTTCCTAAGTTGAATACCATATGACTTGTACTCAACCTTAAGCATAGTAGCTTTGCCAGCCTTGCACGAATACACGTTGGAGAAATGAATGAGCGTAGAAGATTTAATTTCGGGTTTTAGAACCCGTGCCGAAGATTATAGCAGCAGATTAGAYGCGCTGCGGAGGTCACTTTGACCTTGAAAATAAGGTTGAAAAGCTCAAAGARTTAGACGCGCGCACCGAAGACCCAACATTATGGGACAACCCCGATGAAGCGCAAAAGATTATGCAGGAAAAAACATCTTTAGAACGCACTATCAATGGTTTCAAAAAAACATTCAATACCCTTGAAGATGCATCCATGTTGTTTGAAATGGGTATGGAAGAAAGCGACCAAGACAGCAAACTCGAAGCTGTAAGCGAAATTGATAAAGTACAAAAAGACGTTGAAGCCTTTGAACTAGCRCTGATGTTGGGTGGTGAAACCGATGCTGAATCCGCATTCTTAGACATTAATTCAGGTTCAGGCGGCACAGAAGCCCAAGATTGGGCAGAAATTTTATTGCGCATGTACCTGCGCTGGGCAGAGCGTAAAGGTTTCAAAACAGAACTTATCGAATGCACGGCTGGTGAAGAAGCGGGCATTAAATCAGCGACCGTTTCTATCAAAGGCGAATATGCTTATGGCTTCCTCAAAGCTGAAATTGGCGTACACAGACTTGTTCGCAAGTCGCCCTTTGATTCAGGCAATCGCCGCCACACATCCTTTGCATCTGTATTTGCATTTCCTGATATTGATAGAGACATTGATATTGATATTAATCCTTCCGATGTGCGCATTGATACCTACCGCGCTTCAGGCTCTGGCGGGCAACATATCAATAAAACAGATTCCGCTGTACGCATGACGCATGAACCATCGGGTGTGGTGGTTCAATGTCAAAGTGATAGATCACAACATAAAAACCGTGACCACTGTTGGAAAATGCTGAAAGCAAGGCTTTATGAGCTTGAAATTGAAAAACAACAAGCTGAAAAACAAGGTTTGGAAGATACCAAATCCGATATTGGATGGGGACACCAAATCCGTTCTTATGTTTTGGATGCATCTCGCATCAAAGATTTACGCACAGGCATGGAAACCAGCAACACACAAAACTTCTTGGATGGTGACATTGATGACTTCATTGCTGCCAAATTGATGGGTATGAATAAAGGCGGCGGAGTAAACGACGATGAATAAATCTTTRGAAGATATGATTAATGATGTACAATCATTTAACACCGATAACCCCGATTACCGCTGTGGTTCAGTGGCTCTTTTGGGTCGTCCTAATGTTGGAAAATCAACCTTGATGAACAAAATCATTGGCACAAAGGTCGCCATTGTTACACCCAAACCACAAACCACGCGCCATCGTATCTTGGGCATTCACAGCGATGATAATCAACAAATGGTATTTGTGGATACACCTGGCATCCATAAAGGCTCGCAACAACTCAATAAAAACATGGTCAAAGTGGCTTATGCCGCAGCCGAAGAAGCCGATATATTGTGTATCATGCAAGATGCCAGCAAACCYTTAGATAGAGGAAGCATGGCATTGATTGAACGCTTTGCTGATGGTCGGCTGACCCAGCCTCGCATTCATGTCATCAACAAAATCGACCAATCCAATAAAGATAGGTTGCTACCAAGGTTACAGCAAATTCAGGARCTTGACCCTGATGCCGTGGCTTATGTGCCTATTTCTGCCAAAAAAGGCTCACAAGTTGAAGCTTTGGTCAAAGAAATCAGTAAATATTTACCCAAACAGCAGCCCATGTATGACCCTGAATGGTTTACCGACCAATCCCAGCGGCAGATGGCAGCCGAGTATGTGCGAGAGCAAGTATTCTTGTCTATGTACCAAGAGATTCCCTTCCAAACAGCCGTAGATATTGAAGACTTTGAATATTTGGGTGATAAAATYGARATTACMGCCGTCATCTTGGTGGCTACTGAACGTCATAAACCCATGATTATTGGCAAGCGTGGCGAATTGATGAAACATATCGGMATYAAAACACGCGAAGGCTTGGAAGAACTTTTAGGCTGCAAGGTCAACCTCAAGCTGTGGGTTAAAGTGCAAAAAGATTGGTTTAACAAGCCTGGTATTCTTCACGATTTAGGTCTTTAAACTTACGCATGGCAGAGCAAAAAGATGATGCACTTTTATTACGCGCCCTACCCTTTAGTGACTCGTCTCTTATTCTACATATATTAACAAAGGATCATGGTCGAATAAGCTTAATGGCTAGGGGTGCAAGACGCGCCAAAAGCCCATTCCGAGCAAGCCTTATGCCCTTACACCACCTCAATATCCGCTGGAAAGAGCCTCGTACAGGAAGCATGGGCACATTGATTGAAGCACAGCGTGTAAAACCACTCTTACATGAACAGACGCTATTGGCAGGGCAGCTTATTCTTGCAAAGGCTTCAATATTGTTCCCCGACAGCGTGAGCACTGGGTTCTCTGAACTTTGGAATGCATTACATACGCTTTCACAGCGCCCCGAAGATTCAGGTGTTCCTGCTGGGATTTGGAGTATGTTAGAACAATCTGGGTGGGTTGGTGATTTCAAACATTGTTGGCAGTGCAGTGAACCCATTGGTTTTTCTGAAAGTATGGCATGGCATCAAGCGCATTTGTTATGTTTGGATTGCGCCAATCATTGTGGAATCAAACTTAACTCAGGTTGCCGAAAAAGTTTACATCATCACCTCATTCATGCCGAAGTAAGATTATCAAAAGAACATATCAAAACATGGCAAACCATGATTGATACAGTCTTCGCTTCACATCAAATGAGAAATTGACCTAGGACTTATTTTTTTTGACAATACTTTGCATCACCAATGCCGTTTTCTTGGCTGAATGGTTCATTATTTGATTAAGTAATGTTAAGGCTTCGGGGTATGCTTTTTGAATACTTTGCATCGATTCTTTATCCAATACAATCAAATCCAAACTATTGGCTGCATATGCACCATAAGCATAAATTTCACCTTTATTGGCTCGAACTTCACCAAGGACACCATTTTCTCTGCGCACTTCAATGACCGTCGCAATATCATCCAGGTTGATGCTCACTTCAGCTTCACCCGATAAAATCATATAATATTTATCGGCCGAATCACCTTCATTAAACAACATTTCATCACGCTCTAACTCTACAACTTTTAAGTCTTTTGCAAGTATATTCCGCGCCTCAGAGGATATTTTTCTGAATGCAGGGTGGCTAAACAAGAAACTATTCAACAACCGCTCTTGCATCACTTCGTATACGCGGTCTTTAAAATCAGCATCCGCATTAAACACTTGTTTCACAGCATTTAAATCTATTCGAATAATTTCCGATGGCTCGGCCGTATACACAGAAGCAAACCGCGTTTTGCCACGTAAGGCACCATATTCACCATAAAAGCTTCCTGCTATAAGTTTGGCGACCACCTTCATTTCGCCATCCGTTCTCTTRCCAATGGAAACAGAACCTTTATTAATGAAATATAGGTCATGCGGGGTGTCCCCAGCGTGCATCATTTCAACACCTTGAGCGACCTGTAACACATGTGACGCTTGATTGAGAACACGTAAACTAAGTGGGCTCAAATCAGAAAGAATAGAAAATTTCTCAGCATTTAAGACATCTTGAAATACCTTATTGTTTACACCTGAAAGCTCTAAATACCCATCATCATTAATCTTAGCCATTCGATTCACCCATATACCTTATAAAGATTAGACTAAGCTTATTTCAACCATTCCTCAAGTGTATCTTGATCGTATTTGAAACGGAATCGCATATAAACACCCTTTCTCGCATACTCTGCTGCTGTGAAATCTTGGTCATAATATCCCACAAAGTTATAACCTAAGCTCAACCAAAAATTATCAAACATGTTGTAACCCACAGCTAAACCAGCATTGGGTTGRTAATTATTCAAGTGGCGCACACGTAGCACAGAAGCTTGAATGGTAAARTCCCAAGCATCTGTGAAATCATAGATAAGTTGAGCGCCAAACAAATCGGTTAGACCAGACCATGAGCTTGTGCCAATGCTTTCATCAGTCAACTTAATACCATGGTTAAACCTAAGCTGCCAAGCATCATAGGTCTGCCAATTTGCCGTCATATTATTGATATACCTAAGGCTTTTAATATCCGTACCAGTCCCTGTTTGTTCATTGCGGCGAATATCAAAACGGTTCAATAAAATAAGCTGGTCATACGAAGGTCGCCACGCTGCACGAAGTGAAGCATCTGATGCAAGCGTTGATGCGTTGGATGCCAATAAATCACGCTGCCAGCGCAATGTTAGTTGTGCAGGTAAATTTTCATGAATGTGACCTTKTAAACCTAGCGTTGCACCACGATGCGTACTTAAATTACTGTTACGCCATTCCAAACGATTCGTCCAAATCCAACTGCCTGGTTTGTAGTCAGAGCCAACCGAATAAGCCGTGAAAGATTCACCACCTGTCACCGTTGGCGCATTCAAATTTAACGGTGTCGGTGCATTTGTAGTTAACACTTTAGTCCTATCCATGCTGGCACTGAATGAAAGAGCTTCATCAATTTTCCACGTTTGCAGCAATCCAGCATTGGCAAAGCTACGTTTACCATTTTCACTCAACTGCTGCTCATAACTTGTCGATATTTGCGCACCGTTCCACGGTTGGGTGCGAACACCAAGACGTGTTGACGATGTATCTTGTTGATTACCTCGCGTCCATTCTTGTGTTGCCGTTAATGTTGTGGTCGCAGTCACAAGGTAGTCCGCAGCAATCGTTGAGCGACTTGGGAAATCAATGCCATTCTCCGTAGCTAATGCTTCTTCATGGTCTACCCGAATTTTTAGGCGACTGTTAATCTCTTTGGTTGCGCCAATGCTRCCTAATGTTGAGCCTGTTGAACGACCCGWGCCATCAACATCACGGTTCACACGCACGCCACCACGAACATCCAACCCTTCTTCAAGTTGTTGTCTGTATTGAACGCTAGCCATGTCACGTGTTGCACCCGTATTGGTTACCTCTTGACGGAACAACTCAGCATTGACACTGGCATCATCATTTAAGCGGTATTGCGCATCCGCGCCCACTTTCAATGTTGAATTYTCACTGCCCAACTGCTGACCCAAACCAAAATTATCATCTTGGCTTCTCGCATACGCAGTACCACTTAATGTTTCACCCGCCAAGCGCGCTTCAACTTTCCAAGCTTGCCCTTCGATACCATTATTGCTGCTGCTTGCAGCTTCAGCACGAACTTCTACTTTATCAGTGATTTGAATCTTCGCATCCATACCACTTAATGTATTGCTACCGCCTAAGTGTCCTTCAGAAATGAATGTACCACCAAACTCAATATCAGTTGTTGGTTTCACATAAACGCGACCACCAGCCACTGTAAATTGATCCGCTTTATCATCTGATTCATATTCAACACGAATGATAATCGGGTTGAGGTCTACATCTTTACTCAAAACGGGTTGTTTAAACCAAACCGATCCCGTTACATAATCAATATCATAATCAAGGTGACGTGTGAGTTGAATGGATTCAAGAATAACTTCACTCTTAAACCTATCCACAGTCTCAACACGAATCGTTTCAGAGTTGGTCACGATATTCTGGCGACTCAAACGATACAAACCACTTGTACCATTGCCACGAATATCATCTTTAACCGATGTTAAACTGGTTTGCGTTGCAAAAGCTGAGAAGCCAAGTGTATCTTCATGTAACTCAGCTTTCACACCAGTAAACGTACGCGAATAACGTGTTAACTCTGTCGTAGAAAGCCCAGTGTTATAATCACCAAACAAGGCATAGAAACGGTCGCGTTCAATTTTAAGGTACAGCTTCTTACTGCTTGTACCATCAAATTGCTGCTGCGTCGTATCACCATAAATCGTATACATTGAATTGGGGTCAATATCACCAAAGCGACTATTTTTCTCTGCACTTGTTTTCGCTTGTGTATCGTAAGACATGGTCAATAAGAAATCACCTGAAATTTGACCTTTAGCATAAAAGGCAACACGCCCATCTTGATAAAACTTATCAGCCTCATCGTTTTTAGTTACAGGCTGTGCTGCACCTGAAAGTTGATTAAAACCGACCGTCCCTTCAGCAAAACCAACCAAAATCCAATCGCGCGCTTCTGGTTTAATATAAAGTTCAATGGTTTCTTGTACATTACCATAACCAAGAACGATACGGTGCGAACCACTACTACTAACTGGCGCCATCTCCACCCARCCGTCGCTACTCACAGATACTTGCTGAGAAGCTTCTATCGCMRCYWWTRMYAYWWMMGWWWYWTSARKWTTAAGTAAATCACCACCCAATTGTTGCAACTTGAGCGTRCCATTAATCACAACACCTCGGTTATCACTCACTTCAAGTTTGAAGCGAACAGGTGTTTTACCATCAGCAATATTGTTTGCCGTTTCTACCAATTTAATACGTGCAATTGTACCCGTACGTATCACTGTGATTGTTTCATCGTAGCGGGCATTTCCGAAAGGATCCAAGCCTTTCAGTTGCAAAGTGTGTTTACCTGTTTTACCAAAATCAACACCAATATAAGTATATGTCGTTAAACCAGTGTCTGGGTCTTCAAACTTAAACCCAATACGTTCTTTAGCGACCACTATACCATCGACCAATAACTCCGCCTTCAACCTTGTATCCAACTTAAGGCGAACTGCATTGGTCGCATGAGGTAAACTCATATTTTCACTTGGTGACAATATACCTTCTTGTTTATCTGCTTTGACAACTGTATCCGCTTCTTTCTCGTAGTCCCAAGAGTCAAGCGCTTCACCATAAGCATCTGCGAGCCTATCTTGCAACGCGAACCCAAAGTCATGCGTGACTTTATCCGCACGTATTTTGAGGATAACACGACGGTTCATTTGGCGACCTTTTGCAGTATTGTTGTCATAAATCGGTTGGGTTTTGCCATAACCAACTGCACTGACAATATCATCATTTAATTGTAACTTTTGTTTGAAATAGTCCGCAATAAAATCCGCGCGTGCTTGCGACAATACTTGGTTATTATCAAATTCATGCCTGTGTTTTGGTGCAATCCGAATATTATTGGTATGCCCTTCAACAACCAACTCACGAATCACCAAACCATCCAGTGTTTTACTTAATGCTTCAARTYYWYYTWSYWCAYWATYWRSYRWMAMTGSTWWAMRRYWTWWWARYMGWRSWWTYRAARMWAARRWATACTGGTCACGCAACTCAGTCAACGTGTCTTGAATATGCAGCTTGGCTAGACCCGTACGCCCTTTTTCAGTGCCTGGAGAAGAGAAGCGTGCAT
>NVSF01000057.1 GCA_002401135.1 Zetaproteobacteria bacterium | reverse complement strand
GAAGCTTTGCAGCTCGCAGATGTGTTGCTATTTAAGGGTAGGGCACGAATCAGTCGTGTGATTAGCATTGTAACCCAATCGCGGTGGACACATGCTGCATTGTATATTGGGCGTTGCTCTGATTATGATGATGATTCGCCGACCTTACAATTGATTCGCAAGCATTTTGATGGTGATGCTGATGAACAGTTGGTGTTGGAAAGTTTGCTGGGGCAAGGCACTGTGATTACCCCATTATCCATGTATGAGAATGACAGTATTCGTTTGTGCAGACCGCGTGGTTTATTGAAACAAGATGCGGAAAAAGTGGGGTTTCATGCTGTGCAACAGGTGGGGCGAGAATATGATATTCGCCAGCTTTTTGATTTGGCGAGGTTTATGTATCCTTACTGGGTTCTGCCTAGGCGTTGGAAATCAACCTTGTTTACGTATAAGGCGGGCTCTGCAACCAAAACAGTCTGTTCCACTGTGCTTGTAGAAGCTTTTATGGMWGTGAAATTCCCTGTGATTCCTGTGATTCATGAGCGAGACAATCAGTTGTCTGTGTATAGGCGTAACCCACGTTTATTTACACCTAGAGATTTCGATTATTCCCCTTATTTTGACATCATCAAGTTTCCTTACGTGAATTATGACAAAACCTTTTTGGGYTTCAGCACCGATGGGGGTTATAGAGATTTACCTTGGGATGAGGATGAAGCTTTTTATTGTAATTTTGAAGGCGATTGTTTCGTGCAACAACCTTTAAAGGCTGAAAAAGAAGGAGAAAAAGCATGATGTATGTGTTTCTGATTGGTCTTGCAGTATTGTTTTTTGTTGCACCTKTGCGCCGCTTGTTGCTGGTTCGCCCATTCATGGGTTTGATGAAAAAAGCCATGCCATCCATTTCGCCAACYGAGCAAGCTGCCATTGATGCAGGCACGGTGTGGTGGGAGAAAAGTTTATTTCGTGGTAAACCCGATTGGMAAGCTTTGCATGCAGTGAAACCCGCCCGGCTTTCTGCTGAAGAACAAGTATTTTTGGATAACCAAGTCGAACATTTATGCGCCAAAATTGATGATTGGCAGGTTTATCAAGATGGCGATTTATCCCAAGAGGTTTGGGATTATATGAAAAAAGAGAAGTTTTTCGGCATGGGTATTCCCAAAGCTTATGGTGGTTTGGAATTTTCACCCACCATGCACTCGGAAGTGATTCAAAAAATATCCAGCCGCAGTGTGGTTGGTGCRGTGACGGTGATGGTTCCCAACTCATTRGGYCCTGCGGARTTGYTGCTTCAYTATGGTACAGATGCGCAAAAAGAGCAGTATTTAAGCAAACTTGCMMTMGGYGAAGAAGTACCATGTTTTGCACTYACCGCHCCTGATGCAGGCAGTGATGCRGGTGCAATGATTGATGCTGGTGTGGTAGAAGAAGGTGAGTTTAATGGTGAGCAGGTCTTGGGTATTCGTTTGAATTGGGATAAGCGGTATATCACGTTAGCGCCCGTGGCAACATTGATTGGTTTGGCATTTAAATTGTATGACCCCAACCATTTGTTGGGTGAGCAAGAAGATATTGGTATCACCGTGGCACTGGTTCCACGCGATACCCAAGGCATCACCATTGGGCAGAGGCACAATCCTTTGTATACCCCRTTCCAAAATGGACCHACACAAGGYRAAGAYGTGTTTATTCCCYTAAGTTTTGTGGTSGGTGGGCAAGATTWTGTNGGGCAAGGTTGGAAAATGTTGATGGAAAGYTTGGCGGCAGGDCGAGCVATTTCATTGCCTGCACTCAGTTGCGGTACGGGGAAAATGGCATGTGCAGTRACCACGGCTTATGCCAAAGTWCGYGAACAGTTYGGCATTTCSATTGGTCGYTTTGAAGGGGTGTCTGAGCGRGTGGCGAGCATCATCTTATCCACATATACGGTGAATGCAGTGCGWAGKTTRACYGTYCGYGCTGTGGATTTRGGTGARAAACCWTCRGTGCTTTCYGCYGTTGCYAAATACAATACAACCGARACCATGCGYAAAGCAGTCAACGATGCCATGGATGTGGTGGGTGGCAAAGGCATCATTGTKGGTAGAAAAAACATGTTGGCRCATGTCTAYATGGCRATTCCWGTRGGYATTACGGTGGAAGGCGCAAATATTTTAACCCGMAGCATGATTACMTTTGGKCAAGGYGCGATTCGTTGYAAYCCTTATATATTGCAAGAGGTAAAAGCYTTGCATGAGGGTGATGTRGTKTTGTTTGAYCGTGCGTTGTGGCGGCATATYGGCAGCTTGGCGACGGGTAAGTTTCGTGCAYTGCGTTTTGCTTGGTTWTCAGTCGTGCCATCATCTGYGCCACAAAGTTCACTGAAAYCATCATACCATGCYATCAATCGGCTRAGTGCTATATTYTCYTATATWGCTGATATGTCKATGGTGGTTTTRGGYGGHAARYTKAAATTYTCYGAATCRTTRTCKGGTCGWTTRGCAGATGCTTTGAGTGGTCTTTATCAGGCATCGGCAGTGCTTAAATGGTATGCMGACCAAGGTGARCCYGAAGCAGAACGYGYGCTTGCYCAAGCYGCRGTACAACAAGARATGTATCGMACRGARCARGCTTTGATGGCGGCATTGCGTAAYTAYCCTAWGGCTTGGTTGGGTAAAGCTTGGCTTTGGATGTTGTTTCCTTTGGGCGGCAAACATCARCCYGTATCCGATAAAGTGTTGCAYSVYTTAACMCGYGAAGCCATGCAAAATGGTGAGATGAGGCAAGTGCTCAAACAAGGTGTATTTGTGCCACAAGCTGATGATGAAGCATTGGCGCAATTGGAGCAGGCTTTGGTGCAAACATTGGCATGTGAACCTTTGGTGAAAACACTTAAAGATAAGTATGGACGGGTTTCCGTTAAAGTGGGTGCGATTGCKGMCWCACTWCAACAAGCSTTGAARGATAAGGTGATTAGCCAAGCAGAGYATSAGCAACTTCAAASATGGYTGGARYTRCGCCGTCAGGTGATTGCRGTRGATGATTATGCGYCAGAGGRGRTRMSRKCATGAGCAAACGCAAAGTRTATGTGGTGGATGGRYTGCGCACMCCATTTYTKAAAGCMMGRGGCAAACGCGGKGYWTTYTCRGCWTCRGATTTGGCGGTATATGCAGGGCGAAGTTTGTTGATGCGTCAGCCATTTAAGCCCAGTGATATTGATGAAGTGATTATGGGTTGCGTGATGCCTGAGCCTGATGAAATGAATATTGCGCGTATCATTGCGCTGCGTTTGGGCTGTGGCAAAGAAGTGCCTGCGTGGACAGTGCAACGCAATTGCGCATCGGGTATGCAGTCGCTTGATGCGGCAAGGCTTAAAATTCAGGCAGGTGAATCGAACTTGATTCTTGCAGGGGGTACGGAAGTGATGAGYCGCGCACCTTTGTTGYTYAGCCATGCTATGACCGATTGGTTGGGTGATTTTCAGCGTTGCAAAACACTACCGCAAAAACTTGGTGCATTAGCCAAACTCAGACCTTCATTTTTTGCACCCATCATTGGCATACTCAAAGGTTTAACCGACCCTGTGGTGGGGCTAAACATGGGGCAAACTGCGGAAAACTTGGCTTATAAATACCACATCAACCGAGAAGAAATGGATGCTTTTGCGGTGGAAAGTCACCTTAAAGTGGTATCGGGCATGGAAAGCCGTGGTTTGCAGGATGAAATCGTGTCTATCATGGATAAACAAGGCAAAGTGTATGACCATGATGATGGCGTGCGACCTGATTCTTCTGTGGACAAATTGGGCAAACTTCGCCCTGTATTTGATAGGAAGTTTGGCATGGTCACAGCGGGTAACTCAGCGCAAATCACCGATGGTGCAGCGATGTTGATTTTAGCCAGTTCGCAAGCGGTGCGGAAATACAAATTACCCGTGTTGGGTACGATTGATGATGTGCAGTGGGCAGGTTTAGCCCCTGAACATATGGGTTTAGGTCCTGCGTATGCCATTCCACCGTTGTTATCACGAAACAAACTGGGTGTGGATGATATTGATGCGTGGGAAATCAATGAAGCCTTTGCCGTGCAGGTATTGGCATGTTTGCAAGACATGAAAGAAAAAGGCGTGGGTGATATTCCTTTGGATAAACTCAACCGAGAAGGTGGCGCGATTGCCATTGGGCATCCTGTGGGTGCGAGTGGCGCAAGGGTTGTGTTACACCTACTCAATAGTATGCAGCACAATGGTGAAAAACGTGGTGTTGCATCATTATGCATTGGTGGCGGACAAGGTGGTGCGGTCTTGTTATCTGGAGGTGAATCATGAGCAAATCACAAGCTTGGACAYTGAAAAATGATGAGCAAGGCATTGCGTGGTTGCATTTGGATGTGCCAGACAAAGGAGCGAATGTATTGTCGCAAGCGGTGGTCAAAGCTTTGGACAAAAAGCTGGATGAAGTTGAAAAAAGTGATGCCAAAGGTTTAATCATTGTCTCGGATAAAAAGGCAGGGTTTATTGCAGGCGCTGATGTAGAAGAATTTACGCATATCAAAACCGCCGAAGAAGCCAAAGCCGTGATTGARYTGGCRCATGGTGTMTTTAAYCRTTTGGAAGGRTTGAATATACCCACRCTRGCATTGATTCAYGGGCATTGTTTGGGTGGTGGTTTGGAGTTRTCRCTGGCTTGTGATTATCGGGTGGCAGARGAARSAGCAAGCCTTGGTTTTCCTGARGTGATGTTGGGYATATTYCCAGGGTTTGGTGGCAGTGTGCGYTCGATTCGGTTRRTSGGCGTGCAACAYGCCATGACCATGATGYTWACAGGTCGMSCWGTGSCSGSWAAACGGGCAARACGCATGGGTTTGGTGGATGCAGCAGTGCCTGAGCGGCAAATGAAACGTGCAGCCGTGCAAGTTATAGCTCAAGCTGGGTCAAAAAGGGTGAATCAAACACCCATGCTGCAAAAGATGATKAACAGCAATGTGGGGCGTAAGTTGGTGGCTATGGGTTTGCGTAAAATGACGCGCAAACGGGTGAATCCCAAACATTACCCCGCACCTTTTGCCTTGATTGATATGTGGGCAAGGTTTGGGAACAACCCTAAACGTATGTTTCAAGCGGAAATKGATACGGTTTCCAAGTTGTTGGTMTTGCCRCAAACGCAGAAYTTGGTRCGCCTRTTTTTCTTGCARGATAGGCTCAAATCATTTGGCAAAGTGGCAGAGGCYAAAATCAATCATATCCATGTGATTGGTGCGGGTGTGATGGGTGGTGATATTGCVGCATGGTGCGCTATGCAGGGCATCAAAGTGACATTGCAAGACCAAGATATGCAGGTGATTGCCAGAGCCATCAAACGBGCRGCAKSWTTGTTTCARAAGAAATTGCGTGARCCAAGRTTGGTGCAAGCAGCRTTGGATAGGTTGATTCCYGACCTTGCAGGTTTGGGCATTGCCGAAGCAGAYATGGTGCTTGAAGCCATTGTGGAAAAYTTGGAAATCAAACAATCCTTGTATCAAARCATTGARCCRAAAATGAAACAAGGKGCRGTGCTTGCCACCAAYACTTCAGGCATCCCTATGGATGATTTGGCAACGGTGCTCACAGCACCTGAAAGGCTGGTGGGTATTCATTTTTTCAACCCTGTGGCGAAAATGAAACTGGTGGAAACCATTGCGGGGCAAAAAACAACAAAAGAAACATTGGATATTGCACATAGTTTTGTCACCCAAATTCGCAAACTTCCGCTACCCGTGAAAAGTTCGCCAGGGTTTYTGGTCAATCGTATTTTGATGCCGTATTTGATGGAAGCCGTGTCCATGGTCGATGAAGGCAAACAAGCCGAGGCGATTGATAAAGCAGCCACAGACTTTGGTATGCCTATGGGGCCTATTACCTTGGCTGATACCGTGGGTTTGGATATTTGTTTGGCAGTTGCCCAAGATTTGGCAGATGTGACGGGTGATAAAGTGCCTAAATTTCTGCAAACATGGGTGGAGCAAGGGCGTTTGGGTAAAAAAGCAGGGCAAGGTTTTTACCAGTATAACAAAGGCAAACCTGTCATGAGTAAAGCCAATGTGTCGAGCAAAGAGCAGCAAGAAATCACGGACAGATTAATCACAAGGATAGTCGATGAAGCCAAGCGTTGTTTGGATGAAGGCGTGGTGGAAGATGCTGACTTGTTGGATGCAGGCATGGTTTTTGGTACAGGTTTTGCCCCATTTCGTGGTGGCGTGATGAAGTATATTAAAGATAAGGAAGCTGGGAACGCGATGACTTAAATATGTAATAAGATGGTTGAACGGAGGTGTATGATGAACACAAAAAATGAAGCGATTTTATATCGAAACAGTGAAGTGGAAACATTGCACGGATTATTTTGTGAGCGCGTGCGACGTTCACCCGATGCGGTTGCATACCGTTACTTTGATGCGGAACAAGAAAAATGGCATGAAGTGACGTGGAAGACCATGCAATCGCGGGTCGATGCTTGTTCCRMSCYRYKSAWMMGKYTGYWYRTYRMYKMWCSKGWKRKRSCKGCAATTTTGATGGAAAATTCACCTGCTTGGGTGGTTGCAGACCAAGCCATTTTATCCTTAAATATGATTACGGTGCCTTTGTTTTATAATGATAGACCTGAAAACATGGCGTATGTGTTGGCGGATGCAGGGGCACGGGTGTTGTTTGTTAATCACGCCGAACACTGGCAAAAATTGCAGCCTGTTTTAGAAGGTGGTGCGCTTGAGGCTGTGATTTTGGTGGATTCTCTTGAAGTACTTTGGCAAAAAGATGGCGACCATCAAGATTTGGGGCATCAAGATATTCCAGCCAGCCTTGCCACGATTATTTATACATCTGGGACAACAGGACACCCTAAAGGTGTGATGTTAACCCATCAAAATGTTTTGGAAAATGCCAGTGCAGCGTATGAAGTTTCGCATATTTATCCCAGTGATACTTTCTTATCATTCTTGCCACTTTCTCATGCCTTTGAGCGCACAGTGGGTTATTATTTACCCATGATTACAGGGGCAACGGTGGCTTATGCGCGTTCGATTTTAACCTTGCAAGAAGATTTGGTTAGCATCAAACCCACAGCGATTGTGACTGTGCCACGTATGTTTGAAAAAATAAATTCACGATTGAATGACAAACTGGCGCAAGCATCCAAATTTAAACAAGGTTTGGTGAAACTCGCTGAAAAGGTTGGTTTTAGACGTTTTCAAATTCAACAAAAGCAAAAATGTTGGCATGTAAATCAACTTTTATTTCCCATACTTGATGCCATGGTTGGCAAAAAGTTGCGCATATCTTTGGGTGGGCGTTTGCGTGTTGCGGTATCGGGTGGSGCACCGCTTTCTACGGCTTTAGGGCAGCGTTTTCTTGGTYTTGGTGTGCCGATTATTCAAGGTTACGGCTTAACTGAGTATTCACCTGTGGTTTCAAGCAATAGTTTGGAGCGAAACAATCCCGCCAGTGTGGGTGAAATGTTACAACATACTGAGGTGAGTATAGATGAAGCTACGGGTGAACTTTTGGTTCGGGGTCATGGGGTGATGCTGGGTTATTGGCAACAAGCTGATGCTACCAAAGCAGCGATTGATGAAGATGGTTGGTTGCATTCGGGTGATATTGCAAAGGTTGTGGATGGGCAAATTTATATCACAGGGCGCATCAAAGATATTTTGGTGTTGTCCAATGGTGAAAAAGTGCCTCCGACCGATATTGAGGATACCATTCTTCAAGATAGYTGGGTSGAYCAAGTGATGGTGGTSGGTGAAGGCAAAGCATTTYTAKTGGCRTTGATTGTACCMAGTGARCAGGGTAAACAAGCWGAYARCAGRGCTTTTGTKCAAAAGTTTGCCAAAGATTTACATGCYTTCCCTGGTTATGAAAAAATYAAGGATGTGMTKGTGTGTGATGAGCCTTGGACGATTGAATCAGGTTTACTCACMCCAACCATGAAGCTGCGCCGCGCGCATGTGTTGAAACAATACCAAACAGAAATTGATGAGACCTATGCGCGGCTGGATTAGTTAGRTAGCTGCTTAACTTGGGCGAAAAGGAATCMATTTGGGCAAGGGTTTGCCGCCCAGCTCAAAGATAGCTAAACCTGATATAATCAAAGCTGCACCAATCATGATGTTGATGGTGATAGGTTCGGCATTGAGTGTGTATCCCAAAAACAATGAGGTGATGGGGGTCATTAAGGCGATGAGTGCAACTTTGGTGGCTTCTACATGTTTGAGTACATAAAAGTATAGCGAGAAACCAAATACAGAACCAAATAACGCCAAATAAAGGATGGCGAGTGTGGTATGGCTTGGTGCGGTGGTTAATGTTTGACTTAAAACATACCAATCGGGTGATGTGGCAAGCCATGTTATCAGTAACAAAGGTGTGGCAACGGATAATGTGCCAGCGGTCATGCTAATGGCAGGCACATGGGCATTCACGCGCTTCACCCAAATGGCTGATGTGACATGAATCAGCCCTGAAACAAGTACACCGCAAACACCCCACACTGCATGACTTCCCCATGTGATACTCTGCCCAAACACAACCAGTAAGCCCAAAAAACCAAGCGTCATACCCATGATACGATAGCGTGTTATCAATTCATCTTTGAGCCAAAATGAAGCCAGAATGACGGTAAAAATAGGCGTTAAACCAAACAATAACGACACCAAACCTGAAGGGATAAATTGCGCAGCCCAATACACACTCAACATGCCACCATAAATACCCAAACCACCGTATACATAAGCCAACAATGCTTGTTTGTGCCATAATATTTTCTTTTTGATGATAGCAGCAAAGATAAATGCCAACACAAGACCCAATACCATGCGGCTGGTCACACCAAACACGAACCCCGCAGCTTCACCCACGTCTACCGCCTTGAGAACACGGATGCGGGCACCATGGAGGAGATCCTCAGGGATGTGCTCTCTGAATCTCAGTCCAACTCGGGTGGCGCAGGCCGAGGTGCCCAGCCTGGAGGGGGCGCTTCCAGTCTCGAGATCCCCGCCAGCGTGGTAGCTGATGAGATCAGCAACTCCCTCGTGATCACTGCCTCTGAGCGCAAATACGCCGAGCTGCTGGAGATCATTCGCAGCCTGGACATCCGCCGCAAGCAGGTGCTCGTCGAGGCGGCCATCGTCGAGACCCAGGAGTCACTCAGTGAGATCTTCCGGGCTGGCGTTGGCATCGCTACGGGAAACATCACAACCGGCAATGAGAAGGGCGGGGCCTTCATCTCGAACTTCGGCACGCCGCTGGGCTTCGACTCTGCTGGAGCCGTCGACATTGGCGCGTCGCTGGCGAGTTTGCAGGGCAGCAATGGCGGCAACTTCGCCACTTTCAGCAGCAGCGCCGTGCCCATCCCCCTGTTTCTGCAGTGGATCAGCGGCCACACCAAGACCAGGGTGCTCTCTCGGCCGTCGGTGTTGACCAACAACAACGAAGAAGCCGAGCTGTCAGCAGAAGAAGAAACCTCGTTTGAGACCTCGACCCTGTCACAGGGAGGCCAGACCTCGAACAATTTCTCGCAGGTCACGGCGGGCATCAGGCTGAACGTATCGCCCACGATCTCCGCTGG
>NVSF01000056.1 GCA_002401135.1 Zetaproteobacteria bacterium | reverse complement strand
TAATGCCGCATCAGACATGGCTTGCGGTTGCCATGATTCTCGGTAATCSCCATCTTCYTGCAARTGYCCWATGGGYARRCAAWAYGACGTRCCATCWCGGTGGCGAATGGTSARAAGTGTGATTTCRTARTCAAAATCAACAAAACCTTCSAYAATCACCTTGCCTTTGCCWGCTCTRCCGCCTTCTTGGGCATAATCCCATGCTTTTTGGATGTCTGCATCSSTYTTAATCACCGATTGCCCTTTGCCCGATGARCTCATAATGGGTTTGACTACGCAGGGTGTGCCAATCTCGGCAATAGCTTTGGCGAAAGCATCAAAGGTGTCGGCAAATTGATAGGGGGAGGTGGTYAARYYCAAWTCTTCGGCTGCCAAGCGRCGAATGCCTTCWCGGTTCATGGTCAGTTGGGTGGCACGTGCAGTAGGGATGACATGAAACCCTTCGCTTTCAAGTTCGGCTAAAGTGTCGGTGGCAATGGCTTCRACTTCTGGCACAATCAAGTCRGGTTTTTCTTGTTCAATCAACKCGCGCARGGCATYGCCATYGAGCATATTYACAATAWRKSWGCGGTGSGCSACYTGCATRGCAGGSGCRTTGGCATAACTATCYACWGCAATGRYTTCMACACCYAAWCGTTGCARCTCAATGGCGACTTCTTTGCCCAATTCGCCTGAGCCAAGCAGCATGACTTTGGTTGCTGTGGATGTTAACGCTGTACCGATTGAAATACTCATAAAAAACCTCATATCGAAAGTATGGCAGAACCTAGCGCGTTACTATAAAGAAGCCATGCCTTRGTATGGKGGCATGATTTTTAACTTTATTATAATGTTTTACGCTTTAGGTTGCACACCAATTTGAAACAATCAATGAAAAAGGAGTAAGAAATGAAGAAGCTAGTTTTATTGGCATCACTATCTTTCTTGGGTTTAACTGCGGCGAATGCAGCGAATATCCCTGAAGGTATGGGTGTATTGCCAACACARGTGCCTGTGCCAGCGGATAACCCGATGAGTGCAGAAAAAGTTGAGTTGGGTAAGAAGTTATACTTCGACCCTGCATTGTCCAAAAGTGGTCAGTTTTCATGCAACTCATGCCATAACCTTGGCACTTGGGGCGTGGATAATCAGAAGTTTTCGATTGGTCACGAGTGGAATCGTGGCGGACGTAATGCACCAACAGTATTAAACTCAGCATTTTGGAGYAAACAATTYTGGGATGGYCGCGCACCWTTGCTAGAAGACCAAGCCAAAGGYCCACCAYTKAATCCAGTTGAAATGGCAGCAGACAGYGMAGAAGCTGTGGTTGCRCGTTTRAAAGATGCGGGTTAYRCACCRTTRTTTAWRGAWGTRTTTGGTAAAMAWTCATTGAAYTATGATAATATGGCAAAAGCCATTGCAGCATTTGAGCGCACTTTGATTACGCCCAATGCACCTTTTGATAAATTTGTCGAAGGTAAAGGCACAATCTCAAAAGCAGCCAAACGCGGCATGTTTAAAGCGGCTGAAATTGGCTGTACATCATGTCACTCAGGTGTTTTGTTTACCAATAATGACTTTGCTGAATTTGCCTATGGTAAAGATGAAGGTTTGAAGTCGGTGACTGGCAAAGCTGAGGATGACCATGTATTCCGTGTGCAATCATGGCGTAATGTTGCGATGACGGCCCCGTATTTTCATGATGGTTCAGCAGCAACGTTGGAAGAAGCTGTGGATACTATGGCGAAAGTGCAATTGGACACAAAACTATCCAAACGTGATATTTCGGACATCGTAGCATTCTTGGAAACATTAACGGGCGACGCACCGCAAGTGACGTTCCCAGTGTTGCCGCGTCCAACAGGTAAAGCTTTGGATTTCAAGGACTAAACTTACTGTACACAAAACAACTGTGTTGTGCGGTGCACGCTTCCTCGATATGTCATCAATATACCTCGGTCGCTGTGTTCCGTACGCCTTGTTTGTTTTGCGCTTGAGACAGTTTAAATATTGATAGATGAAAGAATAAAATAAACACCGTGTAAGTTTAACGCTTGCACGGTGTTTTTGTTTATGCACTATGCGTCCATGAAGCGCATTCGCCCCCAACGTGAAACCTTAAAAACAAGCACATCGTCCAAAGCACCCATGCGCATTGTGTTGGTGCTTCTGCCTATTTTCATTTTGGCATTATTATTATGCTTTTTCATGCTGCTTACAGGCATTGTAAGCACAGTCTTGATAGCTTTTGCCTTATTTACCTTACCTTTAAAGGCAAGAAAAGGGCAATGCCCTGAATGTGGTCGTGAGAAGTTATTTCCATTTTCAGGGTTTGGAAGTGCGTGTAAAGGTTGTGGACAAGATATTGTGTTGCGCGGTGAAAATATTCATTTGCTTGAGCCAAGAAGTCATACGCCTGTGGCAGGTTCAGGGCGTGGACATCAGCCAACCCGAAAAGATTGAAAACAACGAGAATATAGGATAAAACATGAGCGTTGAACAAGATTTAGAAACACGCAGTGGTAATAAGTGCGAGCTTTGCGGCGCAACGGATGATTTGGGCGTGTACGCCGTACCATCAAGCCCTTCCGAAGATGCAGATACATCCGTTTATGTGTGTGGTACATGCAAAAATCAGCTTGAAGATGAAGCTGCGGTCAACGCAAACCACTGGCGTTGCTTGAATGATAGCATGTGGAGCGAAGTGGATGCGGTGAAAGTGGTCGCTTTCCGTATGTTGAACCAACTCAAAGGCGAAGGCTGGACGCAAGATTTGTTGGATATGATGTATTTAGAAGATGATGTGAAAGCTTGGGCTGAATCAGGCATGGCAGATGAAAATGCTTTGGTTCACCGTGATAGTAATGGTGTGGTATTGCAAGCAGGTGATTCTATTGTCTTGATTAAAGATTTGAATGTAAAAGGTGCTGGCTTCACCGCAAAGCGTGGTACGCCCGTGCGTAACATTCGTTTGGTACTTGATAATGAAGGGCATATTGAAGGTAAAGTAAATGGTCAAACAATCGTTATTCTCACTGAGTTTACTAAAAAATCCTAAGCGGTAGTCATACCCACGAAAGTGGGAATGACATTAAATCAATGAAGATTCAAGCCAGTGCGTATATTGCGTGCTGGCTTTTGCATTTAAGCTAATGATTTCAGGTGTATCATAGGGGTGATTAGCTTCTAGCCATGTGATGACTTGATTTTGATGCGCCTCATCGGTTTTGATGGATAAGTAGTATTCAGCTTCTTTACAAACCTTACCTTGCCATTGATATACAGATGTTCCTTTAGCCGATATTTGCACGCAAGCTGCAAGCTTCTTATTCACCAAAGCTTCTGCCATGGCTTCTGCTTTATCTTTATCATCAAGGCTGGTGAACAAAATAATCATAAGGCTTGTTTAAGCTTTTCTACACGTGTTCGGTTCACACCAAAATCTTTGCGACCCATACGTGAGGCAGAGCGGATATGAATGAGCTTAGCCGCTTCATCAAAGCGCAGCTCCACATCATCAATATAATGAAACACGGGGGTGCTAAAGGTGGCGTGAACATAGTTGCCATCGTCTGTTATAACTTCGCCGCCTTGTTCTTGAATAATACCTTTAAACTTAGCCCACACAGCTTTATCGCCTTGAATGGCTTGGGTGTAATGCTCCGCATCATCGGGTTGCACTTGTTCGCTGCACACGCAGTTGGGTGATTTAGGGCAGGGTGCAAGTTTACCGCCCTTTAAACCCAGTGTGTCGGGAGCCTTTTGCGACATCACTGCCATCACGATATAAGCGATTAAACCAAGCAGTGCCAAAGCTCCAAGTGAAAATAATACTGTTTTCATGGTTCAAACCCTCCCAAAAGGCGTTCTTTATCTTTCTTCGGTAGCTTAGCCACCACCAGCGCATAAGAATCATCAATCATTTTGTGTATTAAATCTATGGGTGCATCACCATCCAAGGCTACGGTGTTCCAATGTTCCTTATTCATATGATAACCAGGCGTAACACCATCAAACATTTGCCGATAAATGATGGCTTCATCAGGGTCGCACTTGAGGTTAATGCCAATGCTTCCCATAAGTGCAAACATCTTGTTTTTCACCTTATACACCGCCACATCTTCACCAAAAGGATAACTGCGTTCTGCGCCTTTCTTGGCAAGCACATAAGCCTCAACATCAGGGTCGGGTTGAAATAACATAGGTGATAGCATTCCATAAACGCATTCAAATGACTAGTCTCGCCCCATGACCACCATTCGTTTTAACAAACCCTTCAATGTTTTATGCCAATTCAGTCCGCAGGAAGGAAAGCAAACATTAGCAAACTTTATCAAGCTCAAAGATGTGTATGCTGCAGGGCGATTGGACAAGAATAGTGAAGGTTTATTGCTGCTCACCGATGATGGCAAGCTACAAGATAAAATTGCGCACCCCAAACATGGCAAAAGTAAGGTGTATTGGGTGCAGGTGGATGGTGACATCACCGATAAAGCGGTTGAACAATTAAGGCGCGGTGTGAAGCTTAAAGATGGTAAAACCAAACCCGCCAAAGCTGAAAAGATGCGTGAACCCAAAGGTTTGTGGGATAGAGACCCACCTGTTCGCTTTCGCGCCAATATCCCAACATCATGGTTAAAACTTGAAATATCCGAAGGCAAAAATCGGCAAGTGCGCCGCATGACGGCAGCCGTTGGTTTCCCTACACTTCGTTTGATTCGTTATGCGATTGGTGAAATCACTTTGGATGGTCTTGATGTGGGCGAATATCAAACCTTGGACGCGCACGAACTGAAGTTTTAATCGACATCAGGCCAAGGGCTGTTCGATTTTTTCTTTGGTTCTTCTTTGCTTACACCATTCTTTTCATCCAGCATATCTTTGTATAAATACTCAACCTTGGTACGTGCCCACGGTGTTTTGCGCAAAAAGGCAAGGCTAGATTTGATGGATGGATTCATATTAAAGCAGCGGATTTTGACATAAATGCCCAGCTCACCCCAACCATAGAATGAAACCAGCTCTTCCAACATCATTTTTAGGGTTACACCATGTAGAGGGTCTTGATTCGTTGATTCACTCATGCGCATCACCTTATGGTTTAAGGCTACGTTTTCAATGCTTTTCAGGCTATCCTTGGCGAAAAGTATGATATTGGAGCGTTTTTATGGCACGACCATTAAAGATTTTTATGCGTGGCAAAAGCATTACCCAACTACAAGCCGTGTTAAAGCGTATGGGTTATGAAATTAACGACCAGAAAGCACTGTTTGGCACAAACACGCGCGATGCCGTCAAAAGCTATCAAAAGCAGCAGGGGTTAAAACCTACGGGGCTTGTGGATGAAGCTTTGATGAAACACATGTCTGGTGGTGCGCCAGCCCCTGCGGAAGATGAAAAAGTAAATAAAGTCATGGCTTTGCCCATCAACCAGCAGGAATTGGATGCTTTGGTGCGTYTATTGATTCAGAAAGAAGTATTTACGCAAGATGAGTGGGACGCTGAAAAGAAAAAAGTAAAACCGAGTAGCTTAATTTAATCATGTTGCGCCCAGCCTTCACCCAGCACCTTGCCGACACGTTATTGGCAGGAAAACATGTGAATTTAATCAGCCCACATGGGCGAGGGCGCAGGCAAACCTTGTTGGATTTGGAAACACTACTTGATGATGTGGTAGTGCGAAAAATTGATTTGAAACGTGAGCAAAATAAGTGGCAATCATGGCTTGAAGATACTTTAATATTAAGTGTTCAAGTKATTGTTATTATTCATAACTTTGATGTTTATTTTCGCTCAACCATTGAGCTCGACTTGGAAAGATTGTCTCAGCAAAATAACTTAACATTTCTATGCATTGTTGAGCATGAAATCACACACAATGTTTACTCTGTGCAAAGTATAATTTTGCCTCTTTAACAAGAGGTTTTCCTAATTGGCATTTTTTTTGCTTAAGCCAAAGTGTGCTGCAATTAACAAAACAATATACTATCTCTGCTTTATTTTTTTTGGTTGCAGCGCTTGTGTTATTCATATCATTTTATTCCATGAAGGTTGCCCATCGGATTGCCGATATTCATGCTCCATTGGTGAGTGCATCACTTCATATCAAGCTTGAAATAACCAAAGCACATTTACTGTTTGAAGAGCTTATTTCAGGTGACCCACATATTTCGATGATTAATGTTTTACAGCATATGGATAAGGCGATGTGGTTTGATAAAGCTATGTTGGTGGGAGATAGTAGTAACAAAGGCACGTTTGTCCCCATTGATAACCAAGAGCTAAAAGCTACGTTAATCGCTGTCARTAGAGATATTGTAATATTTAAAGGCATGATGCAAGAGCGATTAGAGGATAGAGAGAATGCTTTGCCAGGAAGTATTTTGGATGAAGCATTTGATATGCACTACAACTTGATATTAGATAAAGCCAATAATATTGAATATACCCTGTTAAACATCATTTTTGAAGAGCGAAAGGCACAGAAAAGAAGTAATTACGCAGGTTTTTTACTGTTATGCATTTTGCTTTTTAGTATATTTTACTACAGCATAATACAGCGTAAAAAAGAGTTGGCGTTGTTGGATAGCTTGGATCAGCTTGCTATACAAGATGAACTTACCTCACTGCATAACCGAAGAAGTTTCAATAAAATATTCCACCGTCAATGGGGCTATGCAAAACGAATGCAAACATCTATTGCAGTTGCGATGTGTGATATTGATTATTTTAAGCTCTACAATGACGGGTTGGGGCATTTAGAGGGTGACGCTTGCTTGGTAAAGGTTGCAAAATTAATGAAAAAACTACCCAAACGAGATATGGATAGCATTGCTAGGTATGGCGGTGAGGAGTTTGTCTTTGTTTTCCCAGCTACAGATATTGAAGGCGCGCATAAGATRATGAAAGATATGCACCAACGCTTGAAAGATGCTCARATAGTTCACCCTGCATCCAATGTTTCTCAGTATGTCACGCTTAGTATTGGAATCGCAGCCTGTGTTCCTCAACAAGGTGATGGTATGGAAGAGCTTTTAAAGGCTTCGGACAAAGCCTTATATGTAGCCAAAGAAGAAGGTCGAAACAGAACAGTTTTGGCATAAGTTTAGTATCTAGGGCAAGCTATGCCCATGACTCAACAACGAAAAATCATACACATCGACATGGATGCCTTTTTCGCATCCGTTGAGCAGCGGGATAACCCTGAATACCATGGTAAACCGCTGATTGTGGGCGGTAAACCCAATTCAAGGGGTGTGGTGGCGGCRTGCAGCTATGAAGCGCGGAAGTTTGGTATTCATTCTGCCATGCCATGCTCACAAGCGTATCGTTTATGCCCTGAAGCTATTTTTGTGTCGCCTCGATTTGAAGCTTATCGTGAGGCTTCTGCCCAGATCCGGGATGTGTTTTGGCGTTATGCAGCCCAAGTTGAGCCTTTATCGTTGGATGAAGCGTATTTGGACGTAAGCTACACCGAATCCTTTGATGGCATTGCCACCGAGATTGCCCAAGCTATCAAACATGAGATTAAGCAGGAAACAGGTTTAACCGCATCGGCAGGYGTGTCCTACAATAAATTCTTAGCCAAAGTCGCATCGGATATGGATAAACCCGATGGTTTATATGTCATCACACCCAAGCAGGGCGCAGCTTTTGTGCRAGCCTTAGCCATTGAGAAGTTCTACGGTGTTGGCCCTGCCACAGCCAAAAAGATGAAAGCTTTGGGTTTACACACAGGTGCAGATCTCAAAACATGGGCATTGGACGATTTAAACGCGCATTTCGGCAAGTCTGCCGCCTATTACTACAACATCGCCAGAGGCATAGATGAAAGGGCAGTCAAWAGCTTTARAGAACGCAAATCACTGGGCAAAGAAACCACATTTGCCCAAGATATTAAAGATGTGGATGTGTTGCTTGGTCATTTCAAAGCATTGGTAGCACTTGTATTTCAGGGTTTGGACAAACACAAGCTGCAAGGCAAAACCATCACCATCAAAGTAAAATATGCCGATTTTAAGCAGGTGACACGCAGCAAAACAGAGCCAAACATCATCAGCCAAACCCAAGCTTTATCACTTATCCCCAAACTCTTGGCAGATACCCAAGCAGGCATCAAACCTGTACGGCTAGTTGGATTTACGGTGAGTGGGTTTACGCAAAAAGATGAACAACCTAAGCAGGACGATGTACAGTTAGGTTTAAGAATTTGATACGCTATCAAAGATCGTTTATTCTCTTTATAAGATTGCTTAAGAGACTTGAGCTTTTTGAAGAAAGCTTAAGGATAAAATCTTTTTGAACCTCTTTCTCTAGGTCGTAAAAGAGGAAGCCAAAAGCTTTTTTTAGGTCTTTAGCTCCTGTAGCTTTTTGCAATTTTTCTTTATCTTCCCCACAAAGGAAGTCTTCTAATAGAAATTGATTCTTTTCTTCATGATACAGGTGAATATTGTTTTTAATACCATCACCAAATTCTTTAAGGTATTTTTTCTTTGCTGATTTCCCTGCTCGATCATTATCAAGCAATATTAAGTAGTTATCCGAGAAAGGAATAGCAATGCTAATTAATGTTGAGGACTGGCCAGCACCAGAACTTGGAATTATTTTAATTTCATTATCAATTTTGCTTGTGTGCTGCTGAATTAGCGTAAGTAAATAATAGTCTGTGACTCCTTCTGTGATTACTATTTTACCAATAAAATCATGTGCGAAATTCAGCTGTAATGCCTGATAAATTGGGCTTAAAGCACTTTTATTCTTTGAGGTTTTGTATTCACCAAAACTTTGTAACGAAATACAAGATTTTACTTTTTCAACAATCTTAATGCTTCCTAATTTAATTGTTTTTGGGTTTAATAAGTATTGTGAGTGAGTGCAGTAAACTATATAATTATTTTTAGAAACTTGCTCTAATTCTTTTAAAAGCTCGCTTTGTGCAGAAGAATGTAGATAGGAGCCTGGCTCATCAAGAAGAAAAATAGAGTTTTCAAGTTTTCCTTTATAATTAGGATTAAACTTTAATTTAATCATATAATTAAAAAACCATTGAAAGCCTTTGCTTCGTTGGGTTACGTTAAATATTCTTGATTTACCATCAAGAGGTCAGCCGTCTCACCTCGAAATGATTGAAAAGACCTCAACCTGCCTGGGCAGGCAGGTTGAGCCAGTATACCCTGAGCTTGTCGAAGGGAAGGAAAGCGAAATCGAGTTTTGGTTGAAAGGAATTTTATAAATTTAACCCTGACTAAAAATGTCAGGGTTTTTTTATGAATGTAAAAATTACAATTACCGCCGCCGTATTAATTTGTCTAGGAATTATTATGGGTGCGCTAGGGGCACATCTGATCAAAGATCAAATCAGCCCGAACCTATTACTGGTTTTTGAAAAAGCCATTCGATATCAATTATACGGTGCATTTGGCATGTTGATCTTAGGGCTAAACGCTGCAAAATTTAATTTTAAACTCAATGCGTTCTATTGGTTAACCCTGTCGGGAATCATTATATTTAGTGGTGGCCTTTATCTCTATTCGTGTCACGAAATAGAACCTTGGATGAAATCGCTTGCCAAAATAGTACCCGTTGGCGGATTTGCCTTTATCGGTGCATGGATCGTTT
>NVSF01000055.1 GCA_002401135.1 Zetaproteobacteria bacterium | reverse complement strand
ATATGTAATACCATTAATAGCTGCTATTTCAATGAGTGTAAGTTCATTACTTGTAGTAGCTAATTCTATGAGAATTAGATATAAATGGAATAAATAAATTAATGAAATCACTGAAAAATATTTTTTAGTATAAAAAGGAACTTTTAAATGGATAGTTGGGTTATAAGCATGATGCTTAGTGTATCTATATTTTTAGGTGCTATAGCTATTACTCCCCTGAGCCTGATTTACCACCACTTCGAGTGACCCAAGAAGAAGTAGATAACATCAAAGCATCCATGCCTGAGCTTCCGAACCAATTGCGTAAACGCTTTGAAACCGAGTTTGGGTTATCGGCTTATGATGCGGATGTGTTGACGCAAACGCAAAGCTTGGCGCAATGGTATGAAGCATTGGTTGCAGCTCACCCTGCCAGTCCCAAACAATGTGCCAACTGGCTTGCAAATGAATTACTTGGCCGTCTCAAAGAGTTGAACAAAGACATCGYTGAATCACCRATTTCTGCRAAAGGTTTGGCAAGTTTGYTRGAYAGAATTGCCGATAACACCATCTCAGGTAAAATTGCCAAAGATGTACTCGATGCCATGATGGAATCAGGCAAAGATGTGGATAGCATCATTGAAGCCAAAGGTTTGAAACAAGTMTCKGATACAGGTGCGATTGATRCCATGATTCAAGARGTKYTKGATGCCAAYCAAGGRCAAGTTGAAGCTTACMRWGGYGGKCAAGACCGTTTRTTTGGTTTCTTTGTTGGGCAAGTGATGAAAGCWTCCAAAGGCAAAGCCAACCCAGCCATGGTCAACCAACGCCTCAAAGAACTCTTAGGCTAAGACATCATGAARCAGCGGCAGTTACGCACTTGGTTTATTRCCAGCGCTGCTGCCGTTTTAGCTTTAGSCTTGGGCATATCCCAGCTCGATTCWAATAAAATATACCACCAACTACAAAGCAGCTTGGCAGCCTCTGGCATCCAACTTCAAGCTGATAACCTAAGCTTAAGTTTRATGTACACAGGCTCTATTCGCTTGGATAATGTGCATATACAGTCCGATACTTTTGAASCGGATGCTCAGCGTTTATTTATCGACCTGAACCTCGCCGCGCTACTAACAGGCGAAGCCGTWCCTCAAGCAATTTATTTACAATTCTCTGATATAAACATTATCCAAAATGAACAATCTGATTGGTTAACGCTATTACAAAATGATTCATTTAAACTAAARCGAATCAACATTACGCGAAGTGAAATTCATTTTGAACAGCAGCATCTCACATTAGAAAGCGTTGATTTGGATATTCGAGATATTGGAAAAAATAGAAACCCACGCATGGAATTGCAAGCGCATATTGGTGATGGGCGCATTGATGCACACGGTTATTTGCGGTTAAAACGCGGTGAAATCCATAAAGGTTTTGGCAGGGTGAAGGTGATAGATGTTCCTCTCAACCACTGGAAACACGACACCACCCTAGGAACGCTTAGTGGCAGCATTACAAGCCACCTCAACCCAGATTCTTCATGGCAATCTTTTGGTCATATAAGCTTACAAAAAGAACATAAAAATACACTTGAACTACGTGTGAAAATTATAGGTAACCATCAACAAAAGTTTTTATCTATCCAAGATTTGGTGCTCAACCATAAAGATATGGGTGCGCTACAAATCAGTGGCGATTGCACGACAATCCATGCGTGTAAGTTTTCAATGCTTAGCAAAGCAATAAAGCTTGAACCACTCGCGGCTCTTCTGCAAACACAAAGTATTGCCAAAGGAAAAATGAAAGAAATTCAAATCCGAACTGAATTGAATAATGGTCACTGGATGAGTTACGCAAAAGCCAATTGGGAAGATATCGAATATATCCAATATGTAGATAACGAAACCACAAGGCGTTTGGACATCTTACCTACCACACTACAAATTTCAGATTTTCAGTGGACGAACAACAATTCATGGAGCATCAACAAAGTATCGCTAACATCATCAAACCATGCTGTGGCTGATATTTCAATCGATAAAGTTTCATTTCACAACAACGCGTTATCATTACCTTTTACACTAACCAAAGCCAAGCAATGGCTACCCATTACGCAATGGTTATGGCCCAAAGAAAGCATTGCTGGAAAGGGTACTGTTGATGGAACAATCAAGCTTACCTTACAACACAATCAGCTTACCAGTGCCGATATTTCACTGGATGCCAGTCAAGTAGCGATTTCAAGTTTACCATTCTCCAAGCCTAAGAACATTCCTTTTAACTTGGCTGGAAAGTTACTTTGGGAAGAAGAAAAGTTACCTGCTTTTGCTGAGCTAGGAATGACTTTAGGGGAATCCACATTCAAACTCCGTCAAGAAGATAAACACTGGCACTTCAATAACTTGGATGTTGATTTCGACCAGCTCAAAGAAGATGGCATACAACTACCTGAGTTCTGGAAGCCTTGGTATGGTTATATTCGTGGCAACACAACGCTGCATATTCCACATGAAACTATTGTGATTGAAGAAGCCAATATTGACCTGATCCAATTTGGCAAAGACCGTCATTATGTAGATGGGCAAATCATTATCGATGGCACACTCTGGGATGTGGAAAACCTACACTGGACACATGAAAAGAATGAGGCTGAATTTTTTGGTGGAAAAAATAATCAATTTGATATTGTCGCAGAGTCTTTGGATGTTCAAGCTCTTGCCTTACTCCAATCGCTCCCGTTTCTGCCCCATGGTAAGCTCAAAACCAAAGCCTTGCGCCTTCCATTTGGCACTTTAAGTGATGTGTCTGCAAACTATCAGTCCATGGATGAATCACTGGCACTCAAAACCTTTAAAAGTAAATTTTATGAGGGTACGCTTCATGCCGAACAAGTCGATGTTTTCACACAAGATGAGAACATTGCGATGCGCGGTACGATTCAAGTGGGTGGCATTCATTTGAACAACTGGCTTTGGCTTCACAAACAGTTTAACACCCATCTTCAAGCCACAGTCTACGCAACGTTGAACCTGCACGGTGAGTTTGATGAAAAGCATCGTTTAGCATCGTGGAAAGGGGATGGTGATGTGTCCATTTATAATGGTGTTTGGTTATTTAACAATAAAAACCTTAAAGCAGATAAACTCAATGTAAAACTACGCAAAAGAAAAGAGTTTAACGCAACATTCAATGTCAAAGACGGTAAATATAAAGGCTCTGGCACACTGCGCATTGATGAGGAAAAACAAGTCTCTGGTCAGCTAAAATGGTTAGACAAAACATATATATTCGCCAAGACATGGCCAAAATTTCGTTTTAAAGAAGAAGTCGCAAATACCAAAGCACCATAACTCAAAAGTATAAAAAAAGGCGCAGCCTAAGCCGCACCTTGATTCATGTAACACTTCATCAATTAACGCGACTGCATGTCTTCTTCAGGGTTAGAACTAATATGATGAATGGCTAAATCAGCACCCATATGTTCATCTTCTTCGGATAAACGAATGCCAATCGTAGCTTTGATGATGCCATACACAAGGTAACCACCTGCAATGGCAATCGCTACGCCAGTAAGTGTGCCAACAAGCTGTGACATAAAGGTTACCCCACCTGCACCACCAAGAGCGACTGAGCCAAAAATTCCAGCCGCAATRCCGCCCCAAGCACCACAAACACCATGCAAAGGAATCACRCCCAACACATCATCRACTTTAAGTTTATTTTGCATGTAAGTGAAGCCATAAACAAACACTGCACCCGCAATAAGACCTGTCGCTAATGCGCCAAGTGGGTGTATGATGTCTGAACCTGCGCAAACGGCTACCAAACCTGCCAATGCACCATTATGCACAAAGCCGGGGTCATTTTTTCCCACCACAAGAGCAGCAAGTAAACCGCCGACCATGGCGAGGATAGAGTTCATCGCCACCAAACCTGATGCACCATCGGCAGTGCCTGCGCTCATCACATTAAAACCAAACCAGCCCACACATAACACCCAAGAACCCAAAGCCAAGAATGGAATGCTAGAAGGAAGAATAGCATTCACTTGACCTGTTTTGGAATACCGACCCAAACGTGCGCCAAGCAACATCACAGCACCAAAAGCCAAAAATCCGCCCATGCCATGCACCACAACAGAGCCTGCAAAGTCATGGAATGGTGCGCCAAACGATGCCTCTAACCAATCTTGAAAGCCAAAGTTACCATTCCAAATCATACCTTCATAAAAGGGGTAAATTAATCCAACCAGCAACACTGTGGCCAATACATTAGGCCAAAAACGCACGCGCTCTGCAATACCACCCGAAATAATTGCAGGAATAGCTGCGGCGAAGGTTAATAGGAAAAAGAAATGCACCATTTTATAGCCATTTTCACCACCTTCCAACACCATAAGTTCATCKACTGGCGCATAAAAYGTGATGCCATAAGCAACATAAAAACCAATAAACAAATAGGCAACTGTTGAAAAACCAAAGTCCGTAATCACGCGAACCAATGCATTCACTTGGTTCTTTTTACGAACCGTGCCTACCTCTAAAAAAGCGAATCCTGCGTGCATGGCAAGCACCATTGCCGCACCCATTGTTAAGAAAAATACATCCACGATAGTCTCCCTTAACTCAACGCATCAGCGTCTTCTTCACCCGTACGAATACGGACAACACGCTCGATATTGGTCACAAATATTTTACCATCACCAATTTTACCCGTGCCTGCTGCTTGAACAATGGCTTCAATCACTGCATCAACTTGGTCTTCTTTGACGACCGTCGACACACTGGTTTTAGGCACAAAATCCACATTATATTCTGCACCACGATAAAGCTCTGTGTGCCCTTTTTGACGCCCGTGCCCACGAATTTCCGTGACACTCATGCCTGAAATACCAATCTCTAAAAGTGCATCTTTCACATCATCAAGCTTGAATGGTTTAATTACTGCTGTGACTTGTTTCATCGTTTTCACCCTCCATATGCTTTCGCATGGTTTTATTTACATGAAGTACGGACTGTACCCATGAACAATAGTAATGTAAAAACCTTGCCAACACTGCAAAAAAAAAGCAGGTGATTTCTCACCTGCCCTAATACAATTTAAAGTGATGTTTTAGTAGGAAACATTAATGGCAAATACCAAAGCATCGGGTGTTGCAGGGGTATCAAAAGAACCCAAATGTAGGTTGTACGCAAAAGAAGGTGATAAAACCAAATCATCCACTTCAATCTCTTTACTCACCGAAACCGCAATATTCACAAATTCGCTGGCTGCACCCGAATAAGACAATGTGCCTTCAACTGCCAGTTCTGCAAGCTCAATACCTGATGAAATATCAAACCAAATATTACTCGCATCGGTATCATAATACAGCGTCGCAGAGCCTAACTCATATGMCACACTCGCATAGATTTCCAAAAYATTTGCCACATTGTTATTATGATACGCATAATAAATCGCACCRCCTGAATAGCTTAGTGCACCAATTTCTTGGGTATAATCAAGCGTGTAATCAAACTCAGTAACATTTCCTGCGCCAAGTGTTGCAAACCAAACATTCGCACTCACACCACTATCATGCTCCCAACCAACATCACCTTGAACCGATAAAGCACCCACACTTTGTCTTTGTCCACGCCAAACGTATTGGCTGTATAATCCAATATTTGAATCAGTTGCTTCAATATCAGACATCAATGATTCCATATCCGCAGCTTGTGTTGAAACACTAGCAACAGTCATACCACCCAGCATCAAGGAAACACTCAATATATATTTTAATTTTTTCATCATTATTAACTCCAACTTCTCTTTCCTGCGAACACAATATAAATAGTTCATTCTATTTCAAGTGATACAAGCCACTTTCAGGCTCATGAGACACAAAAAAAAAGACGAGTGATTGCTCACCCGCCTTTCTCTTATTTGAAGCTTTACCAATTCATGCAAATAAAATGGTAACAAAAATTAGTATCTTACTAATAAAGCCTCAAATGATTGTAAACAGACTTATTTGTTGCCAAATTCTGGATATGCTTCCAATCCACATTCGCCAACATCCAAGCCTTCATACTCTTCTTCCTCGGATACACGGATACCCAACAATGCTTTGATTGCCATCCAAACAAGGAAACTTGTTGTGAACACGAATCCGAATATCACACCAATACCCATCAACTGAGAGCCTAGCGTTGCATCGCCGTTGGTAATACAAACAGCCAACAAGCCCCAAATACCMACAACRCCATGCACAGAAATYGCRCCCACTGGGTCATCGATTTTAAATAAACGATCCAAATACACAATCGAAGCAACCACAATCAAACCACCAATTGCACCAATCAATGTTGCCATTTCAGGTGAAGGAGTTAGTGGCTCTGCGGTAATCGACACAAGACCTGCAAGTGCGCCATTGAGTGCCATGGTCAAATCAGCTTTACCGAACCAAACGCGAGCAAACACAAGTGCGGCAACCACACCACCTGCTGCTGCCATGTTGGTATTCACAAACACCATCGCCACGGCATTGGCTTCGCCAACATCCGACACTTTAAGCTCAGAGCCGCCATTAAAGCCGAACCAACCCAACCAAAGGATGAATGTACCCAATGTTGCCATCGGCAAGTTTGCACCTGGAATGGCATTGACTGAACCATCTTTGTTGTATTTTCCTTTACGTGCGCCAAGCAAGATAACACCTGCCAAAGCCGCCGCAGCACCCGCCATGTGAACCACACCAGAACCAGCAAAAYCGCTGAATCCTGCTGCATCCAAGAAGCCACCGCCCCATTTCCACATACCTTGAAGTGGGTAAATAAAACCAGTGAAGATGATAGCAAATGCGARGAAAGCCCAAAGCTTCATGCGCTCAGCCACTGCACCTGATACGATAGACATCGCAGTTGCTACAAACACCACTYGGAAGAAAAAGTCTGACAACATTGAATAATATGGTGCATCTTCGCCGCCAGCCAATACAGCCAATACAGCCGCTGCTGCACCTGCGTCAGCCGCTGCTGCGCCACCAAGTCCGAATGTTAGTGTATCGGGCAAGAACCCACTCGCAGAACCACCATACATGATGTTGTAACCCACAATCATATACATAATACATGCAATCGAATAAAGCACGATATTTTTGGTTAAAATTTCAGCCGTGTTCTTTGAGCGAACAAGACCAGCTTCCAACATGGAGAAGCCTGCCGCCATCCACATCACGAATGCACCCATCACCAAGAAATAGAAGGTGTCGAGTGCGTATTTTGTTTGGAGAATATCCCCTGATAACTGTTCCATAATTTAATCTCCCCTTAATTCAATGCGTCGGCATCTTGTTCGCCAGTACGGATACGCACAACGCGCTCCACATTGGTCACAAAGATTTTACCATCGCCAATTTTTCCGCTGCTTGCAGCTTTTGTAATTGCTTCAATCACAGCATCCACTTGATCAGCAGTGACTACGGTTGAAATTTCAGTTTTGGGCACAAAGTCCACATTGTATTCAGCACCACGATAAAGCTCGGTATGTCCCTTTTGACGACCGTGTCCGCGAATTTCGCTAACACTCATGCCCGAAACACCAATCTCTAACAGTGCATCTTTMACRTCATCAAGTTTGAATGGTTTGATAACTGCAGTAATTTTTTTCATTTATTCCTCCTCTCTCATTTTTAAAACATCATAAAAAAAGGGAGCTGATAGCTCCCCTTCTTCAATTAGAATGCTGCGTTTACACCAATTGCAATTTCAGTATCCAAATCAGTAACACTACCAATCGTTAATGATGGTGAAAGTGTGTAAGAACCCATGTCGAAGTCTTTACTTGCGCCAAGTGTGATATGTGTTGTGCTTGTTCCTGTGTCAGGTGAGTTAATACCCACTGCAGCAGAAGCATCAAACATATCAGCAACAGTTGCACCAGCGCCCAACTCAATATAATTATAGCCATCACCAATATATGCAGTTAAAGAAGCAATATCGTAAGATGCTCCCACATAAAATTCTTCTGCATCTAGCGTTGAATCATTTGCAAACACATACGCGATAAAACCTACGGAGTAACCAATATCACCAGCTTCGCCAGAGTAATCTACTGTAAAGTCAAATTCTGTATCATCTGTTGCAACACCTGTTGCAAACCAAACATTTGCAGAAAGACCACTTTCATGGTCAATGCCAACATCACCTTGCAATGAACCTTGACCTGTTCCTTGAGCTGCTGCACGCCAGATATATTGTGAAAAACCACCAATATCTGCGTATACAGAAACTGCTTCTTCAGCTTGTGCAGTTGTGTTCACTCCCACCAAGCCCATGCCCAACATCAATGCCATTGCATAATTTCTTAAAGTCTTTGTCATTTGTTCACTCCGTTTTATTATATTAATCGTTTTAATCGATAGTTTGCTAATATTTAGCATAGCAATAGTAATACCAAGTAGGAAATGGCTTAAAATAAGGAAAAATAAAACCTTGCCACCTATTTATGCGTAAATTATAGGCGATTTATGTTTATAATTTATGCATGGATACGCCGTGTAAAACAACAATCGACAGCTTATATGCAAACACATAGGCTTGCGCCATTCTCAAAATCAACGTTAGATGAGGTCTACCCATGAACAATCCAACCACCACACCAACCCCTGCATTTTTAGCATTGGCGGATGGTCGTGTTTTTCACGGTTTAGCGCTGGGTTTTAAAGGCAACACGGTTGGCGAAGTCTGTTTCAACACATCCATGACGGGTTACCAAGAAATCTTAACTGACCCATCCTACACAGAACAAATCATCACCTTCACCTACCCACATATCGGCAATGTCGGCATCAATGAAGCTGATATGGAATCCGATAAAATATCAGTGCGCGGTCTGATTGTTCGTGCGCCTGCTCGCCATGTGTCTAACTACCGCTCAGAGCAAAGCTTGGAAGCTTGGTTAGAAGCCAACAAAGTGGTGGGTATTGCAGATATTGATACACGCGCTTTGGTTCGTCATTTGCGCGACAATGGTTCGCAAACGGGTGTCATTGCGTCAGATGGCATGAGCGAAGAAGAAGCAATCAAACAAGCCAAAGCTTGGCATGGTCTGGAAGGTAAAGACTTGGTGGGTCAAGTCAGCCGCAAAGACACGGATACTTGGCGACATGGAAGCTACGACCTAGACAATGCTGTATTTACCAGTCCAACATCCAACAAACATGTGGTTGCATTCGATTTTGGCTGCAAGAACAACATCTTCCGCAAACTTACCGACCGTGGCATTAAAGTATCCGTCGTTCCCGCCAACACATCTGCACAAGACGTGTTAGACATGAACCCTGATGGCATCTTTTTATCCAATGGTCCAGGCGACCCAGCGGCTGTGGGTTATGCTGTGGACACCATCAAAACATTGATTGAAAAAGACACGCCTATTTTTGGTATTTGTATGGGTCATCAATTGTTATCCCAAGCTTTGGGCTTAAAAACATTCAAACTCAAGTTTGGGCATCGCGGCGGCAACCATCCCGTCAAAGATTTAACCACGGGTAAAGTTGAAATCACCAGCCAAAACCATGGTTTTGCTGTTGCAGACGACAATGTTCCTGATAATGTAGAAGTGACACATCGCTCATTGTTTGATAATACAGTAGAAGGTTTGAAGGTGAAAAACAAACCTATTTTTTCAGTGCAATATCACCCTGAAGCAAGCCCAGGTCCG
>NVSF01000054.1 GCA_002401135.1 Zetaproteobacteria bacterium | reverse complement strand
CCTCCGAAGATAGTGGTCATCGCTAAGGACAGAAGGCTGTGACCAACCTGTGACCACGACTATTGAATAGCTATTATTTTRCAATAGCTTACGCRTGGTYACAAAAWTAWGCACCCTTAGCTCAGCTGGATAGAGTACTGCCCTCCGAAGGCAGGTGTCAGTGGTTCGAATCCACTAGGGTGCACCATTTTTTTATTTAATATCAATAGCTTGCAATGGAACATAATTTTCCAATTACAAAAATTGTGACCACTTTGTGACCAAACCTCTTGTTTCTATTTCTTACGCGCATTCAATAGTATGCGGAACAGGTAGATTGATACCTGTTGAGTTTTTCATCAGAAGTTGTTTAACAATACCAGCATTCCCCAAAGCTTTCATACCAAACCCTCGCAGTTTAATCCAAGTAGGTAATTGCACCTGAAATGTGCGGTGCAAGGCTTCCATGCTTGCCATGGTGGCTAGCACATCAGGCATACGCTGCTTCATATATCGAGTGAGCACATCCATATCACCCCAATCTTCTTCAAACTTACGCGCATCCACAATCTCTTGCGCCAAGACCATGGCATCACGCAAGCCAAGGTTTACCCCCAAGCCTGCCAGCGGATGAATGCTGTGTGCCGCATCGCCAATCAATGCCAAACGTGGGCGCACAATATGCCGTGCAAGTTGCGCTTTAAGTGGAAAACCTGCGCGTTTGCCCACTTCAACGATGCCACCAAACACACCGCCCACTTCCAAGTTCAATTCATCTAAAAAGTCTTCCTCGGACAATGCTAACAATTCATCCGCTCTATCATTGGATGCACTCCACACAATCGAGCATACATCATCTTTCATCGGCAACAAGGCAAGAGGGCCTGTGTCTAAAAAACGTTGGCACGCTGTGTTTTGRTGMGAAAACCGTGGTTTMACGGTGGCAACAATACCTTTTTGYCCRTAATCGCGGCTAAACACATCAATATCGGCTTGTTCACGCAACCAAGACCTAGCCCCATCAGCACCTACAATCAGTGGCGTGTTCAACACCCGCCCACTTTCAGGCGATACTTGCACCCCTTGCCTTTTCCACACCACTGATGTCACTGATTCAGGGCATAACATTTCAACATCATGGCTTTCATCTATGGTATGTTGCAGCGCATCAATCAAATGCTGGTTTTCTAAGAGTACGCCCAATTTATCTTGCCCAATTTCTTCAGCTTCAAAGCGAATGCCGCCCTGCTCCTGCCCATCCCAAATGCGCATCGAAGTCATCACACCCACTTTATCTTGCAAATACTGCCAAACACCCACACTTTTCAAGATGTTCACATTACCTTGCACGATGGCAGATACCCGACAATCCAAACCCATGGACAATACTGGTTGATAAGCTGCTCGCTCAATGACCACAATATGCAAACCTGATCCACGCAGCGCCGCAGCCAGCATCAACCCCACCATGCCACCACCAACAATCACCAAGTCCACATGTTCGCCTTGAAGTGCCTCTGTTTTTTTCATCTTCGCTGCTTTGTTCATAACGACAACCCTTTGATTTGACCCAATCCTGCGGCTTGCTCCAGCAATAAATGTTTGAGTGCTGGCATGGTTTCCATAGTGTTTAAACCCGTGCCGCGCAGCCAGCGTTTGGGTGATAATGATGATGCTGGTGTAGCAAATGCTTCCAACACAGCTTCTGTAAACCCTGCCACAGCCAAGGTATCCAATCTACGCCGCTCAGCATAGGTCTGCCCAATCAAAGATTTGCGCAAATCACCTTTCGCCCAAACTTGTGCCAACACATCAGCAAGCACTGCCACATCCCTTAACCCCAAATTCATACCCTGCCCWGCAATSGGGTGAATGGTGTGCGCYGCATTACCCAGTAGAACCACGTTAGCTTTGGCAAACTGTTTRGCRATTCTAAGCTCTAGAGGAAAACTAGCGCGCTTACCCACAGCCTTAAAACCACCCACTTGCTGCGTGATGGCATCACCTGCTTCAGTTTTTAACATGTTTAAGAAACCTGCATCATCAAGCTTCAATAACTCCATAGCTGTTTTGGGTGCAACCGACCATACAATAGAAAAWCGACCGTCTGCCAAGGGTAATAAAGCAAGCGGYCCTTCCTCTCTAAAACATTCATAGGCTGTATCACCATGCCCATAACCTGCGCTCACCGATGCCACAAGACCCATACGATTATGATCCCAGCCTGATGTGAGAATGCCCGCTTGTTTGCGCACAAAGCTGTTTGTGCCATCTGCACCCACCAGCAATGATGCTTGAAGTGTTTGTTCACCTGATTTCGTTTTAATATGAAGCGATACACCCGCCTCATCTTGGTTGATGGCTAAACATTGGGCAGGGAAAATCATATCCACTTGCTCAAAATACTGCGCTAAAGCTTGGTGAAGAGGCTCTACAACATGACGAATTTCTAAGACATAACCCAAGGCATCACTGTCTAACTCTTGATGCGACATATCCAAAACACCGATATTGTTGGGTTCACGCACGGCAATATGTTTAATCCAGCCTGCACCATGGGCTAACACAGCATCCCACACATCAAGGCTTTCAAGGTAACGCTTTGAGCCTTCAGATAAAGCAATCACTCGCTCTGGATTTGTTGGTGCAAACGATGGGCTTTGWATATCCAATAGCGCAATCGAATAACCTTGCTTGGATAAAGCCAGCGCCAGCGCACTGCCAATCACCCCTGCACCGACTATCATTACATCGTATGTTTTATTCATCACAGCCAATACCCCTTAGCAACGCATGGGAACTGTAAACTGCTTGGTGTTTTTCGTCCATGATTTAACCTTAAAAGACCCTTGGGTTTTAAAATCATGCAGAGCAAGTTAGGCTTTTGCCATGAGCATTGTAGGCATTGGCACAGACATCGTACAAATCAATCGCATTGAACAGTCTTTTCATCGGTTTGAGCAACGCTTCATCAACAAAGTTTACACAMCTGCTGAATACAGCCTAGCCCAACAGCGCGGCACTTACCGCCGCCTTGCCATGTTTTTTGCCGCAAAAGAAGCCACGGCTAAAGCRCTCGGCACTGGTTTTATAGGTTTTGGCATGAAAGATATTGAGGTGTTTTACTTAGATAGCGGTAAGCCTGAAATTATGTTGCATGGCAATGCTAAACAGAAAGCCAAACAACTGGGCATCGCACATATTCATGTCTCGCTAACCGATGATGCGGGGGCTGCAATGGCATTTGTCATTGCTGAAACAAAGCCCTAAAGCGAAGTTATTTCTTTTCATCCTCGGCAGGAACTTCAATTTCACCCGTAAATTCAACGTCTATCTCTGTGAACTCAACCTTTTCCGCTTCAGGTTTATCTTCWTTAAGCTCTTCTTCAATATCAAAATCAACTTCCAACATCAGGTCATCATCTGTTGTTTCTTCAACCTTACCCCATTTCCCAACATCACCCGTATCCATATAATCAGCTTCTTCACTTTTACTTGGGTCATTTTCAAGTTTGTTTGCCTCAGCCTCACCCCATTGGGCCAAATCTTTAGCGCTCATTACCACAGTTTGATCCATGATGTCAGCGACATCATCATTACTTATCTTCGATTGCTCGTCTTTGTTATCAGCATTAAAGGCTGGTTGTTCCGAAGTACTCTGAACATCCAAATCTGAAATCGCCAAGAGGCTTGCCATTTCTTTAGCCGCGAGGTTTGAGCGTTCAACACCCTCTTCCATCACATCCCCAGTGAAACTAATCACACGTTCATCTTGCAGTTGATGCCAAATATCATCATCAAACAATGAACAAAAACGATTCCATTTCACTTTGTCGTACATTTTATACAAGCTTAAAAGTGCGTTGTTTCTTTGTCTAACACACTTCTCATGGTGTAACATTTGAATATATGATGCCTGAATTCTAGGCTGATTTTGTACATTCTTAACCATACCTTGATAATGTTTCTCTGCTTCCCGCCAATCTTCTTTCTGTATGGCTACTTCAAAATATGTAGCGTGATCAATGTGGATTTTCTCATTTTTTTCTTCAATGTCTGTATTTTTTACATCCTCATCAGCCAACCGCACATTGGCACTTTCAAATCCCAAGGTAGCAGGCGAATCATCATCCATCGGATGAAGTGGAATATCTGTAAGTAAATCAGAGGAAAGAGGTTCAGCATCAGGTGTCTTCTCTACTACCTTTTGCTCTACAACTAATGGGTCGTCATTCAATATATTATCGGCAAAGCTTTGTTGCATAACATCATCAAATGGTGCTTGTTTTGATTCAGGTGTAGCATAAACATTCTTGTGCTGCGTTTTTTCCAATTTTTCCTGCCAKWATRWAMGCYRSMKMCGATACAAGAAAAATAGCAATAACAAGATATTTAGAATCAACAGGAATAAAAACCACCACCAACCATAACCTTTTTCACCACTGTTTTGCATCCGATTCGTTTGTGTACCATTAGCTTGAGCTAAAGCATCAACCTTTTGGTGAAGCGAGCGCACTTCTTCCGCCAAACTGTCAMSKTWMAYRCCAATACCATCAATACGAATATTGGATGACATCACTTCATCATAAAGAGGCTCTAGCTTTTCCAAGCGACTTAAAACCACTGCATCACTGATTAAAGTGCCTGATTCTGTCAACTCACCCAAGCTTTCAGTCATCCCTAATGATACGCGGCTGCGAAACTTTCGAACAGGCTGATGATTAACTGTAGATTCAGCCTTTGGTTTGGCTTTCTGAATTTTCTTCTTTTTTTGGTCTAGCGACTTTTCCAACGCTTGGTAATCCTTTGAGTTAAAGAATACCTGCA
Organism: Zetaproteobacteria bacterium; assembly: GCA_002401135.1. GTDB lineage: Bacteria > Pseudomonadota > Zetaproteobacteria > Mariprofundales > Mariprofundaceae > Ghiorsea. The sequence continues at coordinate 4,937 of NVSF01000054.1, read as the reverse complement.
CATCTTGCAACTTTGGCACTTGAATAAAAGCACCTTGTTTTAAACGGTTAATATCATTGCGCTCAAAAGCCTGAGGGTTGGCATGAAAAAGCGCTAACATCACTTGATGATTGGAAAAACGCTTGTCTTTACGCAAACGGTAAGCAATTTCACTCAGGTTATCGCCCGATTGTACAGGGCCATAACTAGCCCTTCTCGCCCAGTCCAAAGAAGGTGAATATGGTGGCAATACTTGTGACTGTGGCACTGCACCGCCTTGCTGAATAGGCGCACTGGCAATGGGTGTAGTTTTGGTTGGTACAACATCATTCATTTCAACTTGTTCATGGGTGGGTTGATACGACTTGCGCCAAGCAGGATCTAAGATAAGTTGGATTCTTTTATAAAAATTACCTCGCCCACGCTGTACTTTTAATATAATCGTCAAAAATGATTCATCAATGGCTTGAAACGAAGAAATATTAACCGACAACTCACCATCATTTTCTATCACATCAGCACGCAATAAGCCGTAAGACTTGGGTATATTTTGTTCAAGTGTTTGGTATTCTTTCTGCGTTGCCAACATCACTTGTAATTTACTTTTGCGCTCTTCAGCACTCAAAATTAAAGGTATACTTATGTTCAGGGGTTCGCCCAAATAACTCTTGGTCTCAACATTACCAAAACCCACCGCCCAAACCATGGAGCAGGTTAGCATAGATAAAAAGAATAGACCCAAACGCAAAATCATAAAGCAAAGCTTACCAAGAAAGGCGCATAAGTCATTGAAAATGATGGATTAATCAATTGTTTTAAAAACTTATGCATAAGCTGTGCCTTTTGTCACTGTAAATGTTTCTAATGCAAAGCAAATCATCCTTGCCTATTCTCTGCCAATCAGTGGTCTGCTGGGAGGTTTTTAGCATGGGTATTTGGCTCTATATTTCTTCACTTCTCAGTGTCTTGTTTGTGTTGCTACTCCCTTGGTTTTATTACCTTTATAAACAAAACAAGACCTTACAAAGGCAACTATCTGCCAACAGTGACATTATAAAAAACAACATCACACTTGAACAGCAACTTCACACAAGCAAGCAACAACTAGAACAACAAAAGCAACAGTTGTGCCAATTGCAAACTGAAAACAAAGACTTCAACACTTCACTCACCAARTTGCAAACCGAGCATAAAATGATGCARCAAAGCAACAGTGAGAARCTTGCCTTGCTTGAAGATGCCAAAACCAAGCTTGCGCATGAGTTCAAAGCCCTTGCCGACCAAATTTTTGAAGAAAAACAAGCCAAGATGACCTCAACCAGCAAAGAAACMTTGGATAACATCATCAAACCCATGCAAAAAGAAATGGCAGATTTCAAAAATCGCATGGAGCAAGTGCATAAAGAAGATATTGAAGCGCGGTCCGCCCTTTCCCAACATTTATCCCAGCTCAAAGAGCTGAATCAGCAAATGAGTCAAGATACCTTAAACCTCACCCAAGCCCTCAAAGGTGATAGTAAAGCCCAAGGCAATTGGGGTGAAATGATTTTAGAGAAACTCTTGGAAAGCAGTGGTTTGCGTGAAGGTTATGAGTTTGAACGCGAACAATCTTTCATCAATGATGAAGGCAAACGCCAGCGCCCTGATGTCATCATCCGTATGCCTGGTGACAAACAGGTGATTATTGATGCCAAAGTATCTTTAACGGATTATGAACGCGCAGTGTCCGCCCAAGATACAGAAGCACARAAGCAACATATCCGCGCCCATTGTAAAAGTATTCAAACTCACATTCAAACGCTGGCAAGCAAACGCTACGACCATTTGGAGGGCATCAATTCACCTGATTATGTGTTGATGTTTATGCCCATTGAAGCTGCCTATTTGATGGCAATTGAAGCAGACTCCAGCATCTTTGAAGCTGCATTTGATAAGCGCATCGCCGTGGTCACGCCATCAACCTTGTATGCCACCCTCAAATTGATTGAACAACTTTGGCGGTATGAACGACAAAGCGAAAACGTTGCTAAATTAATGAATCGCGCAGGTYTWTTGCATGATAAAGTCGCAGACTTYATGAAATCCTTTGAAGATGTTGGTAGCCGCCTAACCCAAGCCCAGTCTTCCTATGATAAAGCTTTTGGGCAAATTAAATCAGGGCGTGGCAGTGTACTTAGTCAAATCAAAACCTTGGGTGATTTATCTGGCAAAGCCAAAAAAGATATACCCGAACACTTGCTCCATGAAGCCCAACATTTGGAAGATGATAAGCCATGAATCATATCCGCTTATTTCAACCTACTCTTAGTTAAATCAACTGACTGTTGTAATCAGTTTGATGGCTCTTCAGTCAATATATCCATCATTAAAGGTTGATGCCAAGTAACGTTGTGTTGTTGGGTTTCATCCAGCCCCTCAAGCTYACCCATTTTTTGCAGCAACATTGAAAAATYAGGTTYTTCTCCCAAAACAAGCTYCCARWTYTYAAYATAYCTWTTCAARTCAYCCCTTAYTGAATAYTYAGAACARAGCATYKCWACAAACARWAGAACCTTGGGTAAARCAYCWYTTTTTAACCAAAACAYCTCTCCATCAACYTCTTTCATTAATACTRAACTCACAATGCTATCTTTCGCTTTARRTRCTGAAATATAGGAAYSGAAAGCCCAATGAATAAAYGGRTGGTAWATTAAAGTTTCTATTTGCCCCCAGAACTTCTCATGGCTTAATTGTAAACGCTTCGCAGCCGCTTGAGACAAATCGTCCATACCATTAGGAGCATGGAGCCGAGAAAGTGCGAGAACTTCTAAAGAATAATAAAGAGGTTGAGATTTATACTGGTCTTTCAAATCAAGCTGGTCGTTCAGCACTGCCTTCCCCAAGTCTATATCAGCAGCCTTTTTAATGACATTGTACACTGCGTGGCTACCCAATAACTTTTGGCACGCTTTTTCATGAACCCTACCTTCCAACACTCGAATAAACTGAGAGATAAAACATACAGTTTTCATCCCTTCATATTCTTGAACATGCAATATAATACTTCCAATCCACAACAATGATTCTTCTGGAAAATCTATCATAAGCTTATAAAGCTTATGCTTATCAACGGCTTCTGTAAAAGCTTGCTTCACTAGCGATGTTTCAGCATAAGCCCATGCAGAAGCGGGTTTTCTCGTGTGGTACACATGAAATGAATTGTTACTTGCAGCCCTAATCGGYTKRTTAATWCCAAGCCCAGASGKCAGGAAWAAGTYATCAYCTTCYWGYYTAGACCTTTCTACWACCCCTTCATAAACAATRCAYACWATCTGCCAAACACTTTCTTTRCCTTGAGYTARAYAKKTMKYTYTYAAKTYAAKYAACCTTTGATTTGGTTYACTTCCKCCATTGGRTGTWCCCCARAACCAMGTTTGATTTTCGCCAATCGTACGCCAGAGCGAAGGGTCTAATAATTGGATGATRGACACRTACGCTAAATCAGTTGTATCCACATATTTMCCAATRCTACRRCAWAGATACTCAAARTGAGCCACATGYCTTTTACATTGTCGCAARTTAGGCAAGGCTGCATACACCTCATTTGTTGACCAYCTATCATAATCTATARGTTCCAACCCCTGATGGTCTAAAATATAGTYTATTTCCRTCAAATGGTGCTTTTGTAAGTCATCCATTCTGATAGTTGGYAAACAGAATGAAAAACCAATGATTTTTTCTAAATAAAYCCGTGGGTTGCTCACACCACTATCSTTTAATAARTCYTCCAAWGCCTCTGCATCAKATGCCAACACATATGTAGTGTTGGGAAAGTCTGCAACAGCCTTTAACATCTGCAAAAATGACCTRACTTCATGGCTCTCCAGCCTATCCAGTTCATCAATAAGAAAGATGTGATGTTGCTCTGATACCCCTGCTTGCTTCTTAGCTTCATTTCTTAATTGTTGTATGTTTTCACTTGGGATACTGTTTGCAAAACCAGCCCCTTTATCTAACACCTTACCGATTAAACTCACCAGCTCCAACCCTGGCACAAGCGCAGTGAGGTTAGCCAAAGAGCCTATGGAAGATAAAGCACTCTTAAATTCATCAGAAACACCCTTAGACTCAGCGAATGTAGTGAAAAATTGCTGTAATAAATCTTGATGCCCCGAAAACTGCCATGGGTTAAATCGCACGACCTGAATTGTATTGTTTTGAGTGCTCTCCAATTCAGCCTTTACTAAATTTAAGAAGCTCGATTTACCTTCTCCCCACGGTGCTTGAACACTTGCAATTAAATTCGTGGAAGAGTTGCGACCTCGTAGGTATTTAGAAAACTCTTGAACCTCATCCTTTATACCAAGTTCATCTTCCCCTTGTGTTTCAATTGGCTCATCCATTCAACCCATCCTCCCCATAAAACTTAGGCAGATAGAAGCATGACCAAACAAGTAAAAATAACAACTCANGTTTTACAAYAAAGACCTAAACATGAATACTTGCCATAACCTTTCACGATAGAGGAGAATATCCAATGACCTTGAACTTCACCAAAGCTGAACTCTTGCAACTCTTGCAGTTGGCATACATTGGCAACTGGGTCAAACACAGCGATGAAACACTGGATAACCCAAGAGAAGACACAGAAATCGATGAAAAAGTCTTGCAAAAGATTTCYGCTGCAATCTTCAAAGCCAAAATCATGGGGTTGATTGAATACGATATGAAATCCAAACAATATGTTGAAACAAGGCAATTTGAAGATGAAGTCATGCCGCTTGTTGAACAATTTAACGAAGATTCTTTTTGGGATAAACTCGCCGACAAGCTTGCAAAACGTGATATGTTCAACAAATATGGTGAAAACGGTTTAGCGGAGATGGATGATGACACTCGTTTTTTTGAACTTATCGAAATATCCGACAAGTACGATGATATATTCAAAACAGACGGCATCAAAAACCTTCATCTTGGCG
>NVSF01000053.1 GCA_002401135.1 Zetaproteobacteria bacterium | reverse complement strand
TTTCCAAGGGAATTTCGCCCTGCAGATGAACTTCGGCAGTTTCACCCGCGCTCATGCGTTCCAACAACAAGGTGATGCGCACAAAAGTTAATGGACAAACATCGTTGGTAATATCCAAGTAGTAAKYSAWKYYTTYAYCTKKMTCARAWKSKYKYKMWYGWGWWARATARTATAAKCCWARAAYMATATCWTGRSTCGGYACRATSAYMGGKTYACCMGWGGCWGGWKRCAAMAYATTRTTSGWWGMCATCATCAATGAACGCGCTTCCATTTGCGCTTCCGTTGAAAGCGGAACGTGCACTGCCATTTGGTCACCATCAAAATCGGCGTTGAATGCAGTGCAAACGAGCGGATGCAATTGAATCGCTTTACCTTCAATCAAAATAGGTTCAAAGGCTTGAATACCCAATCTGTGCAATGTTGGTGCACGGTTGAGCAAAACAGGATGTTCATGAATCACTTCTGCCAAAATATCCCAAACTTCTGGAATACCTTGTTCTACAAGTTTGCGCGCTTGTTTAATCGTTGATGCCAACTCACGCACTTCAAGTTTGTGATAAATAAATGGTTTGAATAATTCCAATGCCATTTTCTTCGGCAATCCGCACTGATGCAATTTCAACTCAGGACCAACCACAATCACCGAACGACCTGAGTAATCCACACGTTTACCCAATAAGTTTTGACGGAAACGACCTTGYTTACCTTTAATCACATCWGAAAGTGATTTMAGTGGGCGRCGGTTGTTRCCWGCRATTGGTTTWGAGCGRCGCGCATTATCAAACARYGCRTCYACAGACTCTTGCAACATRCGTTTTTCATTGCGKGTAATRATTTCTGGTGCATTMARYTCYAACAAACGYTTYAAACGGTTGTTACGGTTAATCACACGGCGATACAAATCATTCAAATCAGAWGTYGCAAAWCKRCCRCCATCCAAAGGAACCAATGGRCGAATTTCTGGYGGWARYACAGGAATCACYTCCATAATCATCCACTCAGGGCGRTTACCCGAACCCACCATGGCTTCAATCGTTTGCAAACGTTTGGTTAGCTTGGTTAATTTAGTAACAGCTTTGGTTGCTGCGATTTGTGCACGTAAAGATTGACGCTCTTCTTCAAGGTCGATGTTTTTCAACATTTCCCTAAGTGCTTCACCACCCATAGCTGCGCGAAACTCTTCACCATATTCTTCAAAAGCTTCAATATATTCATCTTCTGAAAGAAGTTGGTATTGATCAAGGCTGGTTAGCCCTGGATCAAGCACCACATAAGATTCGAAATACAAAATACGCTCAAGTTCTTTCAGCGTTTTATCCAAAATAAGACCAATACGCGAAGGYAATGATTTCATAAACCAAATATGGGCAACTGGAGCAGCCAAATCGATATGCGCCATGCGCTCACGACGAACTTTAGAYTGAATCACTTCAACCGAACATTTCTCACAMACCACACCGCGATGTTTCAAACGTTTGTATTTACCACACAAACATTCGTAATCTTTAATCGGDCCAAAKATTTTTGCGCAAAACAAACCATCACGYTCAGGTTTGAATGTACGGTARTTGATGGTTTCAGGYTTTTTAACCTCACCATAYGACCATGAACGAATTTTTTCTGGGCTGGCTAAACCAACACGAAGGCCATCAAAGTCTTCAGCACGACTTGGTTTTTGGAATAATTTAAAAAGTTCTTGCATGATTATTCTCCTTCACCTTCTTTTGGTTTTTTGACCATRGACATATCAATGCCCAATGCGTTCATTTCTTTGACCATCACGTTGAATGATTCAGGGATACCTGCATCAAACGACATCTCACCACGAACAATAGATTCATACATTTTCGTACGACCTTGCACGTCATCAGATTTSACMGTMAGCATTTCTTGTAGGGTRTAWGAWGCACCATACGCTTCCAATGCCCACACTTCCATCTCACCAAAACGCTGACCACCAAACTGAGCTTTACCACCCAATGGTTGTTGTGTAACCAATGAGTAAGGACCAGTTGACCGGGCGTGAATCTTCTCATCCACCAAGTGGTGAAGTTTCAAAATATACATCTGACCCACAGTCACTGGGCGGTCGAATTTCTCACCTGTGTAACCATCATACAGTTCCGTTTGACCATCCAAATCTACTTCTGCCAAATCCAACATGCGGGTAATATCAGCTTCTTTTGCACCATCAAATACAGGTGTCGCAATCGGCACGCCATCACGCAATGTTTCCACAAGACCTTTGACTTCTTTTGCACCCATTTTCTTGATGGATGCACATGCTTTGTCATCACCCTCATAAATTTCTAATAAATAGGAACGAAGGTCTTCAGCCGCAGCTTCTGCACGCATCATCTCATCCAAGCGGCGACCAAGCTCTTTGGCAGCATGACCCATATGCACTTCAAAAATCTGACCAATATTCATCCGCGATGGTACACCCAATGGGTTCAAACAAACATCAACGCTTGTTCCGTCAGCCGCATATGGCATATCTTCTTCAGGTACAATAACAGAAATTACACCTTTGTTTCCATGACGACCTGCCATTTTATCACCAGGTTGAAGTTTACGTTTCACCGCAATGAACACTTTAACCACAACCAATTCGCCTGGTTTCAACTCAGAACCTTCACGAACTTTAGCTACTTTTTCTTCAAAACGCGTTTCAACTTTAGCGCGTTCTTCATCCATATTACTCAAAATCGCAGCCACTTGTGTATTGATTGCATCGTCATCCACAGATAACGATGACAAATCTTTCACAGTTAGCGAAGCCAAGTGGTCATCTGGGATTTTATCACCCTTATTCAAACCTTTGACGGATGCTGCTTTTTCGCCCGCAAGCAAGGCTTGTAAGCGTTGGCGTACATTTTCTTCTAATGTGCGGCGCTCTTCTTCTTTGTCAGTATAAAGTTGCTCAACGGCGGCTTCTTCAATTGACTTGGCACGGTCATTTTTTTCATCACCGCGACGGGTGAATACTTGCACATCAATCACCACACCTTCATCACCTGGTTTTACACGCAATGACGAATCGCGGACATCCGATGCTTTCTCGCCAAAGATAGCACGCAATAGTTTTTCTTCTGGTGAGAGCTGGCTTTCACCTTTTGGCGTGATTTTACCCACCAAAATGTCACCCGCTGTAACTTCAGCACCGACAAACGCAATACCTGATTCATCCAAATGACGAAGCGCATCTTCGCTGACGTTTGGAATATCACTGGTGACTTCCTCATCACCCAATTTAGTTTGACGCGCTACGCAGTTTAATTCTTCAATATGAATGGATGTATACACATCATCTTTCACCAACTTCTCAGAAATCACAATCGCATCTTCAAAGTTGTAACCACGCCAAGGCATCAATGCTACTTGCACATTGCGACCAAGGGCTAACTCACCACGGTCTGTTGAAGGCCCATCGGCAATAATGTCACCAGCAGCAATTATATCATTAACTTTAACCACAGGGCGCTGGTTAAAACATGTGTTTTGATTGGAACGGCGATATTTAAACAAACGATAAACATCAATACCTGGCTCGCCTTCAATTTGCTCATCATCAGCAACACGAACCACAATACGTGATGCGTCAACACGCTCAACAACACCACCACGACGCGCCACAGCAGAAACACCAGAGTCACGTGCAACTTCAGCTTCCATRCCCGTACCCACAAGCGGCTTCTCAGCGCGCACCAAAGGCACAGCCTGACGTTGCATGTTTGAGCCCATCAATGCTCTGTTCGCATCATCATGCTCTAAGAATGGGATAAGACCCGCAGAAACCGACACCACTTGTGATGGAGAAATATCCATACAATCAATTTCTTCAGCGGTAACCATCAAGAACTCACCATCTTGTCGGCACTGAATAAATTCAGCTTCAAAGTCGCCTTTATCATTCACCTTGGCATTAGCCTGTGCAATGATAAGACCAGCTTCATCAATCGCWGAYARRTARACCACRTCRCGAGTTACCTTACCTTTTTTCACTTGGCGGTAAGGTGTTTCAATAAAACCAAAATCATTCACTTTAGCGAAAGAAGACAGTGAGTTAATCAAACCAATGTTTGGGCCCTCAGGTGTTTCAATCGGACATAAACGACCGTAATGGGTTGGATGTACATCGCGCACTTCAAAGCCAGCTCGGTCACGCGAAAGACCACCAGGGCCAAGCGCCGATAGACGGCGTTTGTGCGTCACTTCAGACAACGGATTGGTCTGATCCATAAATTGTGATAATTGTGATGAGCCAAAGAACTCCCGWACCGATGCAATCAAAGGCTTGGAATTCACCAAATCCGAAGGCATCATTTCAGCGATTTCAGCAGTGCTCAAGCGGTCACGAATAGCGCGCTCCATACGAATTAAACCAATACGAATTTGGTTTTCAAGCAATTCGCCTACTGAACGAAGGCGACGGTTACCCAAGTGGTCAATATCATCCACTTCACCAATGCCATCGCGTAGTTTAAGCAATGTATCTACGGTTAATAAAATATCATCTACGCGGAGCGTACCTTGATCCAGTGGCACATCATTATCAGAAATATCAAGGCGGCTGTTTAGCTTCATCCTACCCACGCGTGACAAGTCATAGCGTGATTTATCGAAAAACATGGATTCAAACAGTGCTTTTGCGGTTTCAACTGTTGGTGGTTCACCAGGACGCATCATGCGATAAATTTCAACTTGAGCTTCTTCCTTGGATTGAACCATGTCCATGCGTATGGTGTCTGCCAGCCAAGGACCACGACTAAACGCATCAATGAACAAACATTCAAATTCTTTGACTTCAGCAGTGCGTAGAGCTGCCAAAGTTTCCTCGGCAATTTCGTGGTTAACATCCAACAGCATTTCATCATCAGCCAGCATGACGGGCTGAGCTATAACTTCACCAAATAAATTCTCTTCAGGAATATCCAACCATTTTGTGCCAGCTTCAGTTAGCTTTTTAATTGCAACACGGTTAATTTTTTTACCCTCTGCAACAATGCGTTTACCATCAATTTCAATATCACGAACTGCGCGGCTGCCCAAGAACAAGTCAGCATCAAATTTGACCTGATACCCATCTTTGGTGATTTTATAAGTGCGGCGCTTGTAGAAATGGTTCAAAATATCTTGTGTGCTCAAGCCCAAAGCTTTAAGCATGATACCTGCCGTCATTTTACGACGAAGGTCAATTCGGAAATACAACTTATCCTTGGCATCAAATTCAAAATCAAGCCACGAACCACGGTAAGGAATAACACGTGATTTAAACAATAGTTTGCCAGACGCATGGGTTTTACCACGGTCATGGTCAAAAAACACACCTGGAGAGCGATGCATTTGCGAAACAATAGCACGCTCCGTGCCGTTAATAACAAATGAGCCATGATCGGTCATCAAAGGAATTTCACCCATGTACACAGTTTGGTCACGCACTTCTTTTAGTTTACGTTTTTTGCCTTTGCTTCCATCTTGCTCATAGGTTTTAAGGCGAAGTTTTACTTTTACAGGCAAAGCAAAAGTTAGGTCACGACGGAGGCATTCCTCGAGGTCATAACGCGGGGCCATATATTCCAAGCCTTCAAAGTGCAGCTCTGCACTGCCTGAATAATCACGAATAGGGAACACTGAGCCGAATACAGATGCCAAACGCGAGCCTGCAATATCTGTGTCACCTGAACCTACACCTACGAATTCACGATATGAACTCAATTGTAGTTGTAGCATATTTGGCATTTTAATTACTGAATCAATTTTACCAAAATTCTTGCGGATACGCTTCACAATCGCTTGTTTGCCCATGGATTACCTCAAATACTTATCTTTTCAATCTTTTTAACTTCAATCTTCAAACTACAACGCGAAAAAGACCAAACCCTTAGCAGAAAACTGCTAAGGGGTTAGTCTATAATTTTGCGTCAAACAAAAAGCGACAATGCGCTATTATTTCAACTCTACTGTTGCGCCAGCTTCTTCTAACTTAGTTTTAAGTGCTTCAGCGTCGTCTTTAGAAAGACCTTCTTTTACGTTGCCAGGTGCAGCATCAACAACTGCTTTAGCTTCTTTCAAGCCAAGACCTGTTGCTTCACGTACTGCTTTGATGACTTGAATTTTCTTCTCGCCTGCTGAAGTCAATACAACATTGAATTCAGATTGCTCTTCAGCAGCAGCTTCACCAGCAGCAGCAACACCAGCAACAGCTACAGGAGCAGCAGCAGATACGCCGAATTTTTCTTCTAATGCAGATACCAATTCAGAAAGTTCAAGAACTGTCATTGTTTCGATTGCTGTGATTAAATCATCTTTTGTAATAGCCATTTTAATTATTTCCTTATTTTATATTTAAATTAATTATTTGCGGATCAACCCGATTATGCTTCTTTTTGGTCGCGTATTGCTGCCAAAGTGCGCACAAACGATGCTGGAATTTCATTCAAAGTACGTACAAACCCACTGATAGGTGATTGCATGCTGCCCAACATTTTGGCCAACAACTCATCCCTAGATGGTAAGCTTGCTAGTGCTTTGATTCCTGCTGCATCAATCATTTTACCGTCAAGAACACCACCACGAATTTCTAAGGCTTTGTTCTCTTTGGCAAAGTCCGAAATTGCTTTGGCCATACCCACTGGGTCTGAACCATATGCAATTGCAACAGGACCGGTAAAAAATTCTTCAGCTGCTTCGAAACTTGTATCTTTAGCGGCACGACGAGCCAATGTGTTTTTTACAATACGTAAGTTCACATTCGCGTTGTGCAAGCGACCCCTAAGGTCACCCATCGCAGATACATTCAAACCACTGTATTGTGCAACAATGACAGAGTCTGATTCCGACCAAGCAGTATGAAGTTCTTCAACAATACTTTGTTTATTTTTCCGATTCACTTCTACCTCCTTGCTTATTTTTGACCCGCGCAAGTGAGCTATCACTTCCATCTGTACTGGCTTTCACGATTAAGCTCCCGAAGGTGCGCCTGTAGTCTGGGACGGATCGTTCTTTAATCACATGACGCGATTAACTTGTTGTTTACCCCTCTTCCCAGAGAATAAGGTGTAAACGAATTCTTTTTTACAACGTACCTAAATCTACGCGAACCCCAGCACCCATGGTTGCTGAAATCACGAAACTTTGCATATAACGGCCTTTAGCGGAGGATGGTTTCATGCGGTTAAGCTCAGAAAGCAAGAAATCTAGGTTTTCGTTCAACTGCGCTTCAGTGAAAGAGCGACGTCCAATTGGGGCATGAATCACACCAGATTTGTCAGCACGAATCTCAATTTGACCCGACTTAATAGCGGTTACAGCTTTTTCAACATCCATGGTCACAGAACCTAATTTAGGGTTTGGCATCAAACCACGAGGCCCAAGCACACGACCCAAGCGACCAACCAAGCCCATCATATCTGGCGTAGCAACTACACGGTCGAAATCCATGAATCCACCTTGGATTTTTTCAAATAAATCGTCAGCACCTACAATATCAGCACCAGCTTTTTCAGCTTCTTCAGCTTTAGGGCCTTTAGCAAACACAGCAACACGTGCTGTTTTACCTGTGCCATTTGGCAAAGCGATTGTGCCGCGAACCATTTGGTCTGCATGACGTGGGTCGATGCCCAATTTGATTGCAACATCAACAGATTCGTCAAATTTTGCTTTTGGTTGCGCTTGCACAGCAGCCATCGCTGCTACCACATCAACATTTCCTTCTGGAACACTGTTGCGGGATTCTTCCATACGTTTCGTTAACTTTGCCATGATTTACCCCTTCACTTCCAAGCCCATAGAACGAGCTGTACCAGCAATAATTTTTGCGCCTGCTTCAACATCGTAGCAGTTCAAATCAACCATTTTTGCTTGTGCAATCTCTTCTAGTTGTGCTTGTGTTACTGTGCCAACTTTATTCTTGTTGGGCTCACCACTGCCTTTTTTAATCTTCGCAGCTTTCATCAACAAGATTGATGCAGGTGGGGTTTTAATCACAAAGTCAAATGATTTGTCTTTGTATACTGAAATCACAACAGGAAGCGGCATACCCACTTCTTGGTCAGAAGTTCTTGCGTTAAACGCTTTACAGAACTCCATGATATTCAGACCAGCCTGACCCAATGCAGGACCAACTGGTGGGGCAGGGTTTGCTTTTCCTGCAGGAACTTGAAGCTTAACCAGCTTCTCTAATACTTTTGCCATTATCTTTTCTCCAACCGATTTCCAAGCATCCTGCTTATCCATCTTTATGCGTAATACTTATTAAGCATTACTCCCGCTCTTTACGGTACGCCCAATGTCCTATCAGGCTAAACTTTTATTTTATTAAGCTTTTTCCACTTGGAAATATTCAAGCTCAACTGGTGTCGGACGACCAAAAATTGAAACACTKACTTYCAACTTCGCYTCATCTTCATYCACTTCTTCAACAAGYCCGTTAAAYGAWGCAAATGGGCCATCWRTYACACGRACRGCYTCRCCAACCTCAAACAATACTTTWGGYTTAGGACGCTCAAYRCCYTCYKCAATTTGATGAAKCARKCKATCCACTTCARCYTGMGGCATAGGRCGRGGYTTACCTGTKCCACCYAAGAAACCASTMACTTKYTGTGTTGATTTYACAATRTGCCAAGTCTCRTCRKTAAGCTCCATTTCAACCAAAACATAACCTGGGAAAAAYTTRCGGCGGCTAAYAACCTTCTGCCCATCTCTTAACTCAACCACTTCTTCACGAGGAACCAACAATTCACCAAAGAAGTCTTCTAAACCCGCTCTCTCAATATTCTCAGTTAAAGAGGTAACAACCTTATCTTCACAATTTGAGTGCGCTTGTACTACATACCATTGCTTTGCCATTTATATCACCTTCTGCACAAGCCAGCTTAAAAGCGAGTCAACGCCATACAAGAAAATAGCAATGAGAATCACCAACACAAATACCATCAATGTTGATTGAATAGTTTCTTTACGCTCTGGCCAAATCACTTTTTTCGTTTCGATTTGAACTTCGCGCACAAACTTTTGTGCATTGCCAATACGACTCATTTTTTAACCTCAACTTAAAACAAACTTACAATCTTCCACACAACAATGGCAGGCCAGGAGGGACTCGAACCCCCAGCATGCGGTTTTGGAAACCGCCGCTCTACCAATTGGAGCTACTGGCCTATCTTGTCAAACCTTAAACTTTGCTTTCTTTATGCAACGTATGCTTGCGGCAAGAGTTACAGTACTTTTTCAAAGACAACTTTTCAGTCATGGTACGTTTATTCTTATCTGTCGTGTAATTACGACGCTTACATTCTTCACATGCTAATGACAATAATTCGCGCATTCTTACTTTCCTCTAGTAACGGCAAAAGCGGCAACGGATTACTCCGCGACCGCCCTGACCGAATAACTTTAATTTACTTGTTAATATCAGTTACAACGCCAGCGCCAACTGTGCGTCCACCCTCGCGGATAGCGAACCGAAGCTCTTTATCCATTGCGATTGGTGTAATCAGTGTAACATCCATAGCTACATTATCACCAGGCATCACCATTTCAGTGCCTTCTGGTAATTTAACAGAACCTGTCACGTCAGTTGTACGGAAGTAAAACTGTGGACGGTAACCGTCGAAGAATGGTGTGTGACGACCACCCTCATCTTTGTTCAAAATATATGCTTCAGCTTTGAACTCAGTATGYGGTGTGATTGAACCYGGTGCAGCCAATACTTGACCACGTTCAACATCTTCACGTTTTGTACCACGAAGAAGTGCGCCAATGTTGTCGCCAGCTTCACCACGATCTAGAAGCTTGCGGAACATCTCAACACCTGTACATGTTGTTACAGTCGTATCACGAATACCAACGATTTCAATGTCGTCACCAACATTCAATACGCCTTGTTCGATACGACCTGTGACCACAGTGCCACGACCAGAGATAGAGAAAACATCTTCGATTGGCATCAAGAATGGCTTGTCAATATCACGGGCTGGTGTAGGAATGAATGTATCAACTGCTTCCATCAAACGGAGAATTGAAGGCATACCAATCTCAGACTCATCACCTTCCAATGC
>NVSF01000052.1 GCA_002401135.1 Zetaproteobacteria bacterium | reverse complement strand
TTCGCCATCATGGGAACAATAATGGGTTGTCACCCATGAGGTTTGAAAGTAAGTATTATGAGGAGCTCTCAGCTGTCTAGTAAACTAGGGGCTTGCCAGGTTATGAGTTTGAACCAACCCCTTTTCTTATCATAGCTTATATCGTTTTTCCGCATCTGCTCGCCGAGTTCTCGACCTTCGGGCAAACTTGTTACCCTCTAAATTTGACCACAAACATCTAATTTTCTTCAATCACTAATTTTAAGTTTTTCGTGCAGAAGTGTATACAGAAATATTCCTAACCAGTCCCTAGAAAATAAAAGGTCTGCTAGTCTAGAGACTAAACAATATTCTGCACATCTGGACAAGAGCTTTTGGATCTTCTCGCAACTTTCTACCTTCCTTTATTTTGCCTCCTATACTATGCTTGCATCTGTGAGAGAGGATGTTCTGCTTATTATATTTTGGCTGAACATACCCAAGATGGGGAATTATGTTCGAACAAACATTTAAGAATATCGACAGTGTCTTGCATAAAGATGCTGGTGCAGACAGTGAGCTAGATTATATCGGGCAGACATCATGGGTGATGTTTCTGCGCTATCTCGATGAATTGGAAAAAGATAAAGCCGATGAAGCAGCACTTCAGGGTTTGGATTATCAGTATATCCTTGATGAAGAGTATCGCTGGTCAAGCTGGGCAATGCCCAAAGATGCCGATGGTAAGCTAGATCATCACAAAGCCATGACTGGCCCTGATTTGATTGAATTTGTTGACCATAAATTATTCCCTTATTTGGCAGCCTTTAAACATTCTGCCGACCATGCCCAAACCATTGAATATAAAATCGGTGAAATCTTTTCCGAGCTGAAAAACAAGATTCAAACTGGTTACAGCCTTCGAGATATTTTAGAGCTGGCAGATGAGCTACCATTCCGTTCCACCAAAGATAAACACGAATTAAGCCACCTTTACGAAACCAAAATTAAGAACATGGGCAATGCAGGTCGCAATGGTGGTCAGTATTACACCCCAAGGCCGCTGATTCGCGCCATGATTGCAGTGATTGATCCGCAAATGGGTGAGAAGGTGTATGATGGTGCGGCAGGCTCGTGTGGCTTCTTGTGCGAAGCTTATGAATATATGGCTGAGCGTATGGATAAAACCACAGCCAACCTCAAAACCATTCAAGAGAAAACCTTTTACGGCAAAGARAAGAAGAACCTYGCKTATGTGATTGGCATYATGAATATGATTYTACACGGYATYGAAGCCCCGAAYATTATTCATACCAAYACSCTKGGCGAAAACATCCGCGATATTCAGGRAAAAGACCGTTAYCATGTGATTCTTGCCAAYCCRCCWTTTGGTGGTGGTGAGCATAAAGAGGTGCAGCAGAATTTYCCGATTAAAACGGGTGAAACYGCCTTYYTATTCCTGCAACATTTCATCAAATCGCTSAAARCTGGCGGCAGAGCTGCKATTGTTATCAAAAAYACWTTCTTGAGYAACACMGACAATGCCTCGGTWAGCCTGCGTAAACATCTGCTSGACACATGYAAYYTGCATASCGTGYTGGATATGCCMAGYGGCACATTCTTGGGYGCGGGTGTRAAAACSGTGGTGCTATTCTTTCAAAAAGGYGAGCCMACCAAARAGACTTGGTATTACCAGCTTAATCCTGGTCGCAATATGGGCAAAACCAATCCGCTCAATGATAAAGATATGGCAGCATTTGTGGAGCTGCAAAAGACCAAGCCAGAAACTGAGCAATCATGGATGCTGAATATTGCAGACATTGATGCCGACACCTGTGATTTAAGCGTSAAAAAYCCAAACACACCCGAAGAAGCSCCWTTGCGTAGYCCGCAAGMSATTTTGGCAGAGATGGAAACACTGGATAAAGAAACCAGTCAAATCCTTCAGTCCATTAAAGGCTTGATTTAATGCTTCGACCAACGAACCAGCAAGACATYATTATTTACAATACCGAAGATGGCAAAGCATCGGTATCGCTTTATGCCAAAGATGGTGCGGTTTGGATGAATCAGAATCAGCTTGCAGAACTTTTTTCCACCTCGAAACAAAATATCGGTCAACATATTGAAAATATATTAGAAGACAAAGAGTTAGAGAAGGATTCAGTTGTAAAGAATTACTTTACAACTGCCGCAGACGGCAAAGATTATAATGTCACTTATTATGCCTTAGATATGATTCTGGCGATTGGTTTTAGGGTGCGAAGTAAGCGCGGCACACAATTTAGGGTTTGGGCAAACCAACATTTAAAAGAGTATATGATTAAAGGTTTTGTCATGGATGATGAGCGCCTGAAGAATCCTGATGGTAGACCTGATTATTTTGATGAACTGCTGGCACGCATCCGCGATATTCGCGCATCGGAAAAGCGTTTTTATCAAAAGGTGCGTGATTTGTTCGCCCTAAGCAGTGACTACGATACAAGCGACAAAGCTACGCAAATGTTTTTTGCCGAAACCCAAAACAAGCTGCTTTATGCAGTCACAGGCAACACTGCCGCAGAGCTGATTATAGCCCGCGCAGATAAAGACCATCCCAATATGGCATTAACCGCATGGAAAGGCGCAACCGTGCGTAAGCAAGATATTTTTATCGCCAAGAATTATTTAACCGAGGATGAGATTGACTCCCTCAATCGCTTGGTGGTCATCTTTTTGGAAACAGCAGAGTTAAGGGTGAAAAACAGGCAAGACATCACCATGGATTTTTGGCGCAACAATGTGGATAAGATGCTGGAGTTTAATGATAAAGAAGTGCTGCAAGGCAAGGGAAGCATCACCAACGCATGGATGGAAAAGAAAGTTACAGCTATATATCAAGATTTTGACCAAACACGGAAAACCATAGAAGCTGAACAAGCTGATCTCAAAGAACTGGAAGAAGTAAATGCGCTTTTAAAACAGGCTCAGCAATCATCTAACGAAGGAAAGGTTTGATATGATGCTTCGACAGGGGATTCGACAGGCTCACCCACCAGCTCAGCAACCAAAGCGGTATAGCTCCCTGAGCTTGTCGAAGGGCCAAGAGCAAAGCATTCGCTCGCATTGGGATGATGAGCAAGAGCAATGGTATTTTTCCGTGATTGATGTGGTTGCTGTGTTGACTGATTCCGCCAACCCGCGTGATTATTGGTATAAAATGAAAATACGGGTCAAAGGTGAAGAAGGTTTTGAACCGTCGACAGTTTGTCGACAGTTGAAAATGAAGTCGCCTGATGGCAAACAAAGGCTTACCGATTGCGCTGATACAGAAGGTGTGTTGCGTATCATTCAATCTATCCCCTCCCCCAAAGCCGAACCGTTCAAACAATGGTTGGCTCAAGTCGGCGCAGAGCGCATAGAAGAGACACGGGCTTCGACAAGCTCAGCCACCAGCTGTTATTTACTTAGGTCAGTGAGTACCCCAATAAAACTCGGTAACTACTTGTCGATATGGTGGCTGAGCTTGTCGAAGCCAAGGAACTTACCATGCTAAAAGGTTGGATGTATATTTTGGAGTGCTCCGATGGAAGTTATTACACAGGTAGTACAAACCACATGGAAAGAAGGTTGATGCAACACCAGCAAGGCGAAGGCGCGAATTACACAAAAAACAGACGACCTGTTAAGCTAGTTTATTGCGAAGAGTTTTCAAAAGTCGATGATGCTTTTTATCGTGAAAAACAAGTGCAAGGCTGGAGTAGAGCAAAAAAGAAAGCGTTAATTGATGGGTGTTTTGATGATTTACCTGCTTTGTCCACTTCGACAAAGGATTCGACAGGCTCATCCACCAGCTCCGTGATCGAAGTGACCAGTTTGGCTCCTGAGCTTGTTGAAGGAGAGATTGAAAAGCAAATAGGTGCTATCCTGAGCTTGTCGAAGAATGAATCCATTGTGAGTTCAGACAATGCGAAAGCATTGGGCAATCAGGCAGATGATTGATATGAAACAAGGATGGGAAATTAAAAAACTTTCAGAAGTATGTGACTTTCAAAATGGCTTCGCATTTAARAGTAAAACTTTTAAAACCAATGGRACCCCCCTTTTACGAATCACAAATATTCAGAATGAAACAATAGATGTATCAAATGTGGTTTATATTGACCCTAATGATTATGACAGAGACCTTTCAAGGTATGAAGTTGTTAGAGGCGATTTGCTAATTGCCATGTCAGGAGCGACAACTGGAAAAATAGGAGTACATGAATCAAATGATGTTCTTTTACTAAATCAACGTGTTGGGAAGTTTAAACCCAAGCGTGGAGTGCTAAAGACTTATATGTTTTACTATTTATTAACTAAGGTTGAAGAAAGTCTCAGTATTTCAGAGGGTGCAGCTCAACCAAACTTAAGCACAGAGCAAATTAAAAGTTTTCAAGTTCCCATTCCCCCACTTGAAACGCAAAAGCAGATTGTGGCGGTGTTGGATGAGGCTTTTGCCGCGATTGATTTGGCAAAAGCCAATATCGAGAAAAACCTGCAAAACGCCAAAGAACTTTTTCAATCCAAACTCAACCAAATCTTCACCCAAAAAGGTGGTAGCCAGAGCTTGTCGATGGGCGAAGTCTGGCAAAAACAGAGGGTGGATGAAGTAGCTAGAGTAGTGAATGGTTTTAGCTTTAAAAGTAAAGACTTCTCTCCCAGTAACACAGCGAAGTCAATTAAGATAACGAATGTTGGTGTGCAAGAGTTTGTGGAAGGTACTGACAGTAACTTGCCAGAATCATTCTTGGATACTTATAAATCTGTTCGGGTTATATGTGGAGATTTAGTATTAGCATTGACTCGTACAATTATATCTAGCGGATTGAAAGTGGCGATTATTCCTGAATCTTTTGATGGTGCTTTGTTAAACCAACGAGTTGCTGCTATTTCACCAAAAAATGAAATTATTAAAGCTAAGTTTTTATACTACTTTTTCTGTTCTGAATATGTGTCGGACTATGTATTATCTAACGTTAATGCATTGATGCAGCCAAACTTATCCATAAAAGACCTGAAACGAATGGAAGTCTCTGTACCCTCAATTATGGAACAACAAGATATTCTAATNGATATTGACTCTCTATTAGAGTGTACAAGTCTGCTTGATAACCAATACCAAAGTCAATTATTGAATATAGACGAGTTGAAAAAATCTATTCTGCAAAAAGCTTTTGCTGGGGAGTTAATCCATGGTAGAAACAATGTCTAAACAGCTAAATCCAAACCCTGCATCAAACCCTTTATTGGGTGATATTACGCAACTGATTGATACTGCCAAACAACGCGCTGCGGTGGCTGTCAATGCGGAAATTAGCTTATTGTATTGGCAGGTGGGGCAACGGATTCAGCGCGAAGTGTTGCAGGGTGARCGGGCTGAATATGGRAAACAAGTGATTGCGGGCTTATCCAAGCAATTAACTGCGGTTTATGGGAAAGGTTGGGGTGCTCGGCAGTTACGCTATTGTTTGAATTTCTTTGAGGTGTTTCCTGATATTACAATTGTGAACACACTGTGTGCACAATTAAGTTGGTCACATATTCGCCAATTGATGGTGGTGGAAGACACCTTGAAGCGCGACTTTTATATTGAAATGTGCCGCATGGAGCGTTGGAGCGTGCGCCAACTGCGCGAGCGTATGGATGGGATGCTTTTTGAGCGCACAGCGTTAAGCAAAAAGCCTGATGCAACCATTGCCCATGATTTAAAGCTGTTGCGCGAGGAAAAGAAAGTATCGCCTGCGTTGCTGTTGAAAGATCCTTATGTGTTGGATTTCTTAGAATTGAATGATCGTTATCTGGAAAAAGACTTGGAAGATGCCATTTTGCGAGCCATGGAAAAGTTTTTACTGGAAATGGGCAGTGGTTTTACATTTATCGCTCGGCAAAAACGGATGCAGATTGATGACGATGATTTTTATCTGGATTTGTTATTTTATAATCGCAAATTGAAGCGTTTGGTTGCCATTGATTTGAAATTGGGCAACTTTAAACACGAGCACAAAAGCCAAATGGAGTTGTATTTGCGTTGGTTAGCAAAATATGAAGTGGAAGAAGGCGAACAAGCACCTTTGGGCATTATTCTTTGTGCAGGGAAAAAGAAGGAACAAATAGAATTGCTGGAATTGAATCAAAGTAGCATCCATGTCGCTGAATATTTGACTGTTTTGCCATCGAAAGAACTTCTGGCTGCTAAGCTGCATGAATCCATTGTACAAGCAAAACAAAGGCTGGCGCATGATGAATGAATCCCAAACCAAACATGATTTCATTGACCCATCTTTAAAAAGAAGCGGGCTGGGGCGTGGTTGAGGGTTCGCGGGTTCGTTTTAATACATCCGTTATAGCTCCAAAAGTATCCATATAAGGTTACTTATTTACCATGTAGTTAATATATAAGTTGACTATATATGATGTTTAGTCAATGTTTAGGTTGTCAAACGTGCGTGAGGTGAGGCAATGGCTTATAAAAACAAAGCAATCATACGGCAGCAACTGGATAAAAAACTACAAAACTTTGCGAGTTTAAAAGATTCGCCACCACCTATGAAGGGGTGGATTCGTGCGATTCGGGATGCGCTTGGTATGACGGGTGAACAGCTTGCTAGGCGCATTGGCGTGCAAAAGCAGCGTGTTGCTGCTTTAGAAAAAGCAGAGGTGGAAGGTTCCGCCACTATAAATTCAATGAAAAAAGCGGCAGAGGCTATGGATTGTGTATTTGTGTATGCACTTGTGCCTCGCGATAGCTTGGAAGCCAATGTGCAGCGTCATGCACGTAAATATGCTGAAAAAATTTATGCACCGATTCAGCACTCCATGCAACTAGAAGAACAAGGACTTACCGCTGATGAAAGCGGACAAGGCATGAAGGAAAATGCTGATAAATTTGTGCGCGAAACCGCGAAAGAGATTTGGGATATATAATCAATGACATTTGATTATCCACAAGGCGCAACACCACTTGACCATGATGAAAGCGAAGGCTTGCGCCTAACGCATATCACGAACCGCGAAGAGCTAAATATCTTTGAAGCCAAGAATATTCAAGAAGGCATGGTTTGGGCATGGCGTTCGCGCAGTAAAAACATGGTGGATGAACGCTTTATTCGCCAACTGCACAAGAAGATGTTTGGCGATGTATGGCGCTGGGCTGGCGAATTTCGCAAATCGAATAAAAATATAGGTGTGCCGCGTGAAATGATTGGCATTGAACTGCGTCATCTATGCGAGGATGTGCAATATTGGATGGCGCATAATACCTATGATGCAGATGAAATTGCAGCTCGATTTCATCATCGGTTGGTTGCCATTCACCTCTTCCCCAATGGCAATGGGCGACATGCCCGAATGATTGCAGACTTGCTTTTAGAGAAGAAATTGGGTGCTATACGTTTTACTTGGGGCGGAAGGGAGCTGACGGAAGTGAATGAATGCAGGAAAAATTATATCCAAGCTTTGCAGAAAGCAGACCACGGCGATATAACGCCGCTGCTACATTTCGTGCGCTCATAAGCCATGAACGAATCCCAAACCAAACACGACTTTATTGACCCTGCTTTAAAAGAAGCTGGCTGGGGAGTGGTCGAAGGTTCGCGGATTCGTTTGGAGTTTCCCATCACCCAAGGGCGATTGATTGGGCAAGGCAGACGCGCCAAACCGTTGTTTGCCGATTACGTGCTGCAATATAAAAACAGAAACTTAGCTGTCATCGAAGCCAAATCACGCGATTTGCACTACAGTGAAGGCGTGGCGCAAGCCAAAGATTATGCTGAACGATTAAATATCCGATTCACTTATGCCACCAATGGCTTTCAAATCTATGGCATAGATATGGAGCTGGGTAAAGAAGGCGATGTGACTCAATTTCCATCGCCTGATGAATTGTGGGAGAAGTGTTTCCCTACGCCTGTGGATACCCAAAAGGTTGAGCAAGCTGAATGGCGTGATCGTTTGTTTGCTGTTCCCTTTGAAGATAGAGGTGGAAGCTGGCAGCCGCGTTATTATCAAGAAAATGCAATTACCAAAGCTTTGGAAGCTGTGGCAGAAGAGAAAGATAGAATCCTGCTTACGCTGGCGACGGGTTCAGGAAAAACAGCAATTGCTTTTCAAATTGCGTGGAAACTTTTTCAGAGTAAATGGAATCTTACTTCGACAGGCTCAGTAACCAGAGAATATATTTCACGCCGTCCTAGAATCCTATTTTTAGCCGATAGAAATATTCTAGCAGACCAAGCATTTAATGCGTTTAGCGCATTTGAAGATGATGCACGAGTGCGGATTCGCCCATCGGAGATTAAAAAGAAAGGTGGCGTGCCGAAAAATGGTAATATGTTTTTCACCATATTCCAAAGCTTTATGTCTGGCCCTGATGATTCACCGTATTTTGGTGAGTATCCCAAAGATTATTTCGATTTTATTATCATTGATGAGTGCCATCGTGGTGGTGCTAATGATGAAAGCTCATGGCGAGATATTATGGAGCATTTTAGCCCAGCGGTGCAGCTTGGGTTAACGGCAACACCCAAACGCGATGTGAATGCGGATACCTATGATTACTTTGGTGAGCCTGTGTATGAGTATTCACTGAAAAACGGCATCAATGATGGCTTCTTAACCCCATTCCAAGTGAAAACCATTGATACAACCATTGATGAATATGTCTATACCCCTGATGATGAAGTGATTGAAGGTGAGATTGATAGCAAGCATGAATATACAGAAGAAGAGTTTAACCGCATCATTGAGATTGAGGGGCGAGAGAAGTTTCGCGTTCAACAATTTATGCAACTGATGAACCAAAATCAGAAAACACTGGTCTTTTGTGCTACCCAAAAACATGCCGCAGCTATTCGCAATCTGATTAACCAATATGCCGATAGCACCAGCCCCAACTATTGCCACCGTGTTACCGCTGATGATGGTACGCTGGGTGAACAGCATTTAAGTGATTTTCAAGATAATGAAAAGTCGATTCCAACCGTGCTCACCACATCRCAAAARCTAAGTACAGGTGTRGATGCGCCAGAAATTCGCAATATCGTGTTRCTGCGACCTGTRAAATCYATGGTGGAGTTCAAACAAATCGTGGGGCGTGGAACGCGGCTTTATGATGGCAAAGATTATTTCACCATTTATGATTTTGTTGATGCCTATAAACACTTTAGTGATGACGCTTGGGATGGTCCTGCATTGCCGCCTGAAGGTGGTGGTGGAGAAAGCGGTGGTGAGCGTGAGGCTTGTTCGGTATGCGGCTTTAAACGTTGCGTTTGCGGCAAAGAACCTGAACCGCTTTGTTATGTATGTAATAATGATCCATGTGTTTGTGAAAAAGAGCCTAAGCAGATTATTCGTGTCAAACTTGCAGAGCATAAATTCCTTGAGCTGGATGCCATGGTGAGAACATCTTTTTATAGTCCTGATGGTGCGCCGATTTCTGCTGAGCAATTTATCAAAAACCTGTTTGGTGATATTCCTTCATTCTTTAGCAATGAAGATGAGCTGAGAAAAATTTGGAGTTTGCCAGATACAAGGAAGAAGCTGCTTAATGCTTTGGCTGAGAAAGGTTACGCAGAGACTCAGCTTGATGACCTTAAACGGCTGATTCATGCAGAAGACAGTGATTTGTATGATGTGTTGGCTTATGTGGCTTACCACAGCGATATGCTGCCAAGGCTTGAACGCGCAGAACAAGCCAAGGTTCACTTTATCAATTATAATCAAGCGCAGCGTGAGTTTCTAAATTTTGTGCTTAAACAATATGTGAAAGCAGGCGTAAGCGAGCTGGACGATGCCAAACTCGCTGATTTATTAATCCTGAAATATAACGCTATTGATGATGCTAAGCATGAGCTTGGCGACATCAAATCCATTCGTAATACATTTGTTGGATTTCAAGCGCATTTGTATGAGAATATAGCGGCTTAGGCTTACCCTACTAACTCAGCCTAGATGTGACATGCTCTAATCAGTTATAACTTCCATCAGGTCTTTTACGTCACATTTGAAAAACTGGCATAACTTATCAATATTATCTGTGGTTGTGTTATAGCTCCGAATATTCGCTATTTTTGAAAGTGTCGTTCTATGGATTTCTGTTTCCTTCGCAATTTCAGCAAGGGTTAAGTTTCTACCCTCTTTAAATTCCCAGTCTGCAATTCTTTCTTTCAATCGAAATCTAATCATTAGCATTCACCTCAACCCAGAAGGCATCATAATCTAACATAGTATGTTTATCAATATTAACTTAAGGGCGTTCATAGTCATCCAGTGTGCTTGACAGTCAACTTTTATGTGTTATGATGATATTACGCATCATGTAACGATAAGGAGATATAAATGACGCATACATTCTTAACAACTGAAGAGTTATCACAAAAAATAAAGGGGCTGACACCTAACATTTAAAAAGTTAAGGTGGTCTAGTGTATATAAAGCATTGTAAACTAAGCAGAAACAAGCAAWTAGAACTCATGAAATATTTCGTTGCAGGTTCAACAG
>NVSF01000051.1 GCA_002401135.1 Zetaproteobacteria bacterium | reverse complement strand
GAAGGATGATATCAGCGATACCATCATTGTCCAAATCGAAGATAGCCGAGCTGCGTGTGCCCAATGCCCCCCACACTTCAACGGGTTTCCTGATGTTGAAGGCATTTACCAACTGGTGTTCCTTATCCTCACCGTCCGGGTCTAAAGTGAAGTTCGGATTGGCCGTTCGCCCGTCCCGCCGTGGTTCGACTCCCAATATAAACTCGCTATCGAGAAACCTCTCCCCTTTGTTGTTCAGAAGCACTTTGTTGACGCAATAGCGAAATGGATAATTCATGCTCGAGGCAACAAAAGCATCTTCATAACCATCTGCATTCAAATCGCCGATACTCAAGCCCCAGGGCCAGTAATTTTCAGCTCCAACCTTATCTGAGATTTCCACGTATTGACCTCCTCCCTGATTGTGAAATAATGAATTACCATAGATGCTGTTGCCCCCACTGCGCAACATCGACTCCGGCCAAACAATTTTTGATTTGAGTTTCTCATCGACCAGTTCAATGGGGGCGCTCATGTCCGAATGCATATCGGTGATGTAGATATCCATTTTTCCATCATTATTCATGTCCACCAAAGAATATTTCCATTCGTTAGCGGAACTCGCACTTGGAGCCCCGATGTTAATCACATTCACAGAGCCACCAAAACCTCCTACGCCATCCCCTGTAAACACCAACACATCAACAGCTCCAGAAAGCTTATGTCCACTAATGATAAGGTCTTTTTCTCCATCGCCACTTAAATCTGCATAGTTCAAGTAACCCACTGAACTATACGCGCCAAAATTAGTGGTTATCACTGAGCCTTGCRTAAAACCTCCAGAGCCATTATTGAACCAAGTTTCAATTTCAGTATTGGAATTATTTACATAATGAATAGCAAAATCTATATCACCATCATTATCAAAATCTCCAACCGTTTCACTGTAAACACTGCCTTGACTTGAAACATGGTCATATGTATCCACAAAAAAGGCTGCATTCGCTTGGCCAGTAAGACCTAAGGAAAGCAAACCACCTGCAATCAATAATTTAAATTTCATAAATTTTATTCTCCTTTCATATAAAATTACATCTTCCATGYTGAGAACTTTATTGAAGCCTYGGACAAAAACGGTATTAACCAGGATACCCTTGGCTAAATAAACCCAAGCAAACAAGCATACAAAGAAGTATGCCCGATGGTCGAAATCTCGATGAGGAAGTTTCAATAACCTTCGGGCAATAATAATGGCATTCTCAAAAAGTTTTGGGCACGAGATGTTTTTTTATGTCATTCAAATCAAATACTTAAAAATTGCGTGGGCACAGGATGGGCACCAGATGGGCACAGAGCATTTGGGCACGGTTTTTTAGGCAAAAAGAAACCCTTGAAAAACGCAATGTTTTCAAGGGTTAATGTTTGGTTGCGGGGGCCGGACTTGAACCGACGACCTTCGGGTTATGAGCCCGACGAGCTACCACTGCTCCACCCCGCGATAATTGCTGTCTCAGCGAGGCATTGCCTGCGAAACGGTGGCGAACTTTAGCGGCGCGAATTCAAAAAACAACCACTATTTTTAAGCCTATACATCTGCGGGAAAAATAATTACAACATGCATGTAATAAATCTTGCTATCAAGCGACTTACCACCAAACTTGCACACTTAAAACCCTCGGAGTTGATTGATGAGAGACATGGTATCACTGCTAAAAAAAACGAACTTTCCATCGATTAAACGCGCGCGGCTGCAAACATTACAAGTCAATCTAGGTTATTTATGCAACCAGACATGTTTCCACTGCCATGTGAATGCTGGCCCCAACCGTAAAGAGTTGATGGATGAAACCAATATCAGCTTACTGATTCAACTCATGGAAGTTTCTGGCATCAAAACTTTGGATTTAACAGGCGGCGCTCCTGAAATGAACCCTTATTTCCGTAAACTTGTACTGGCAGCACGAAAATTAAAAATAAACGTGATTGACCGCTGTAATTTAACCATTTTACAAGAACCTGGCTATGAATGGTTGGCTGATTTTTTAGCCGACAACAACGTTGAAGTTGCGGCATCCTTGCCATGTTATTTGGAAGATAATGTGGATGCGCAACGCGGCGATGGTGTGTTCCAAACCAGTATTGCAGGCATTCAACGCCTCAATGAACTGGGCTACGCTAAGGAAGGCAGCGAGTTGACACTTAACCTTGTTTATAACCCGCAAGGCATAAACCTGCCACCATCCCAAATTGAGCTTGAAGCTTCCTACAAAAAAGAGCTATTAGCTCGCTACGACATTCATTTTAACGAACTCTTTACCATCACCAACCAGCCCATCGCTCGCTTTGGCAGCACATTGGTGACCAAAGGTTTATTTGATGAATATATGCAACTACTCAAAGACAATTTCCAGCAAGCCAACGTCAAAGGTGTRATGTGYCGAACYTTAATCAGCATTGATTGGCAAGGTTATGTGTATGATTGCGATTTTAATCAAATGCTAGGTTTACACGCCCTTATTGAAGGTGAAGACAAGCTGCATATCGCCCAACTCATCGCCCAAGAAGAGTTGGCGCAAGCCTTAGATTATGGTTTGGCGGGGCAACCCATCACCATCATGGACCATTGTTATGCCTGCACAGCAGGGCAAGGCTCCAGTTGCGGTGGTGCGTTGGACTAAAATTGAATTAAACATTGCTTTAAAGTGGGTTCAACTTCAATCTTTCGCTTTTAATCATGATTGAGGATAAAACCGTGGCAGAACAACAACAAGATTCACCAGACATCAAACGCATCGTTTCAGGTATGCGCTCATCAGGCAAACTTCACCTTGGACACTACAAAGGTGTGTTGCAGAATTGGCTAACCCTACAAGAAGAAAAAGAATGTTTTTTCTTTGCTGCCGACTGGCATGGGCTCACCACAGAATATGCAAATCCTGAAGTGGTCAAAGCGGGTATTTGGGATATGTTGGCGGATTGGTTGGCTGTGGGCATAGACCCTGAAAAATCAACGATTTTTATTCAGTCACAAGTACCTGAACATGCAGAGCTACATTTGCTTCTTTCGTTTATGACACCGCTTTCATGGTTAGAGCGCGTGCCAACATATAAAGACCAAATCTCACAATTGCGCGAAAAAGACTTAGGCACTTATGGTTTCTTGGGTTATCCCCTGCTGCAATCGGCTGATATTATGATGTATAGAGCTGATGCTGTGCCAGTAGGTGAAGACCAAGTGCCACACATTGAATTAACCCGTGAAATTGGGCGCAGATTCAATCATTTGTATAGACAAGGTATTCCGCCGCTGTTTCCTGATTGCCAAGCCTTGTTGATGCCAACATCAAAACTTCCTGGGCTTGATGGACGCAAAATGAGCAAGTCGTATGGCAATGCGATTACCCTTTGCGAGCCTTGGAAAGACACAGAAAAGAAAATCAAAACCATGCCCACTGACCCTGCACGAGTGCGCCGCGAAGATGCGGGCACGCCTGAACTTTGCCCTGTTTGGGATTTTCATAAAGTGTATAGCACTGAAGATGAGCGGGCTGAAATTAAAGTCGGTTGCACCACAGCGGGCATTGGTTGCTTGGACTGCAAACAAGTCTTGCTTAAACATTTGAAAGATGAGCTTGAACCGATTCGTGAGCGTAGAAACGACTTGGCAAAACAACCTGATTTTGTCAAAGATGTGGTGCGTGAGGGCAATGAAAAGGCAAGACGAGAAGCACGTAAAACGATGGATAAAGTGCGTAAATCTGTGAAACTGGATTACAAACTTTAAACAAGGTCGTCACTCCCGTAAAATGGGAGTCCATGATTTAAGCGGAATGGATTCCCGCCTACGCGGGAATGATAACACGGCTGAAATGAGAATCCCTTTAGATACAACGCGGCAACCTTTTGCTAAGCTGCGCCGAAGTGCCTTGTGGTAAAAGGATAAAGCGCAGTAACACGCGCCCTTTTGACACAAGTAAACGTAGGAAACAAGCAGCTTATAAAAGGCAGCTTCTTTGCTGACAAAGAAATGAACAAACACATACAACATATAAGTGGCTTTCCGTCTAAAAGTGAATCGACAGCTACAGAAATACATACAGTGGGGACATTGCATGAACGATAAAAGAAAACAACCCGAAAAGTCTGAAAAYACAGGCRTTCGCATCAATAAATACCTTGCCAGTTGYGGTCTTTGYTCWMGSCGCGAAGCYGATAAAATGRTKGAWGCTGGGCGYGTGCAARTCAAYGGTGARAYKGTYRMCCAAATGGGCAYCAAAATTCAGCCCAATGATTTGGTATTGGTSGATGATAAACCTGTRGAYAACAASCAAGARCARATYTATYYRCTSTAYAAYAAACCKCGTGGTTTATTGTGTTCACGCAAAGATGATAAAGGTCGCCCGYTGATTTATGAGCACTTGGACATTCCTGCTCATGTGCAGTCTGTTGGTCGCTTGGATATGGATAGTGAAGGGTTGTTATTGCTCACCAGCAATGGTGAAATATTACAAACATTGATTGCCCCCAAAAATAAAATTCCTCGTAAATACAAAGTAAAATTCACGGGTTCTTTAAGCTTAGAAAGCATAGAGAAGCTGCGCAATGGTGGTATTGATTTGGGCAAAGGTGAGTTAAGCGATCCTTGGGATATGAGCATTGATTCGGATAATGGTGGGCATAGTTGGATTACTGTGACCATCAAACGCGGTAGATGGCGCGAAATTCGCCGCACTTTGGATGCAGTGGGTCATATTGTACGCCGTTTGATTCGTGTCCGCTTTGGTCCTATCAAACTTGAGGAAGGTATGCCCGTAGGTAGCTGGCGTAGTTTAACAAGCAAAGAAGTTGGCGTACTCAAACGGTTGCATAAAGAGGCTAGGAAATAAGAGCTTATTTAACCAAGCTCGCTTTCTCAGCTCGGCGTTCATTTTTATGGTACGCCTTTTCACCCGTACGCTGGGTAATTGGCCAAATAAAAGCAAACCAAGGCATAGGAAATGCCCACATTCTACCAAACTTTTTGGGAACTACTTTTTTCTTTTTCTCTGGGTTTAATTCAATCTCAACAACCAGCACACCTTCATCATCTTCACCAAACGCTGCCAATACTTTCCCATCTGCATCCGCAATCATGGACAATCCTAAAAACTTGCCCTTTAAATGGGGTAACCCAGCTGGTAAATCCGTATCCAATATACCTGTGCGGTTCGTCATCACATTAGGTACACCCAAGACATCACTATAAAGCTTTCTTCCTCGTTTGAGCATGTCACCTGTTCGTTTTAAGTCGCCTGAAAACAATACTTTAGAACCGCCAGCAGCCGAAGGAGATAATACCAAATCCACATCAAGTTCTGCCAACTCACAAATACGGTCATACAATAAATTTTCATAACAAATYGACACGCCAAACCGACCAATATCTGTTTCAATCACATGCGGTTCATTGCCTGATGTATAAAAATGAGCCTCGATAGACGCAGGTGGTGTCTTCCTAACCCTTCCTGCAATTTCCCCTTGCGGCGTAGCCAGTACAAACGCATTATAAAAATGTTCACCTTCTGCCTCTAAAAATGAAAAACCCAAATAAATACTATATTTTTTTGCCTGTGCCTTTAACCACTGCACACTTTTCCCATCCATCTTTTCAGCATAATCCCATATTTCTTCCGTTACCAAATAACCACTCGGCATAAGTTCAGGTAGCAACACCAATTCCGCACCTTTCTCAACAGCTTGCTGCACCAAAGTTTCCGCATAGGCTAAATTTTTATCCACAGCACCTTGGGCACAAATCATTTGCACTGCTGCAACCTTTAGATGTTTTATGTTATTCATGGCTTGCTCCTTCGATAAACAAGTTAATCACCTGTTGTAATCGTTCTTCAATGGGAAACAACTGGGTATTTGAGAACCACAACAAACATGTTGATGTGAAAAGAAATAGAAGCTGGTTTGCCATCATGGATGAGGCTATATCACGACGAATATCACCCTCTTGTTGACCATGCGCTAATATCRCATCTAAAAATGATTCAAAYCCRCTKCGCTGCGWTTGGTTATCAGGCTGTTTKGCAATCTCCAAGAAYTGGTAAGAAAATYGAATCCGTGCRAACTCAGGCTCTTGCTTAAATTGCTGAACCGCAGATAAAAAYACAGCTTGTAAYCTTTKRTTTGTATTCGGAAACTTCTCAAACAGTGAGGGCAATARAYCTTCTTTTTGCTGCACCTTATCTTTCCAGTATGCCGCAATAATAGCTTCTTTTACGGGAAAATATTTGTACAAAGTTGCTTTGGCGATGTCTGATTCATCTGCAATTTTTTCCATTCTTGTTTGGGCAAACCCTTKSGCTCGGAATAACGCCATGGCTGTTTGCACAATCTGTAACCGAAGTGCCTCTTTTTTTCTTTCTCTTCGGCTTATGTCTATTATCATACGTCGTATAAAAACATACGTCGTATACTTTTGTCAAGCGAAACAGAAAAAGGCAGGCATTGCTGCCTACCCTTTGAATAAACGATTTAAACATCCATCAACGTTCAYCAAGCGTGAAATAGCACTATAAGATATCATCCAGTTCACGAATACTTTGTTCCAAATCATCCATTATATCTTCATATTTATCAGATGATTCTTTCTTTTTGCCTTTCTTTTGAGCAACTTTATGCAGCAAGCTCCCACTTGCTAACGCATCAGAAGCGGCAGGGGACTTTTTCTTCATTGGTTCCGCTCTAGTCACATCAGATTTTCGAGCCTGATTCTTTAGCCATAATTCAAGCTCATCAAAATATACAACCAGCCTTTTAAGTTTTGGGACTAATAGTTTTGCATCAGCCTTACCTATCCCATCTATTGTTTTTGTTAGCTGATTTATAGTTCCATGAACATCAATATACAGAAGGTTAAACTCCGAAAAACAAGGGCACGATATAATATCTGCTGAGAACTCTTTTACATCTTCAATAAAGCAGGAAACTTCAATCTCACGCGTGTTTTTTGTTTCCACAGGGAGACCATTGGCTARAGCCTCAAGACGCATACTCCAGTCTTTATGACAGGTTCTAGCCTTATAAATAAATTCAAGCTCTTGAAAAATCATTATCATATTATATCAAAAGCAGTTAAAAAAGTAAAGTTACMKMYWKYTNMAATANCASAAWRMGKCWGRMATWRCTGCCCGCCCTTTCATTCATCTCAGCTYTCACYTTATGTGATRCTTAAAGCGTCATCCTTGTAGTCCACRGTGATKCTRTCACMMCYGGSTTCNGNNWYKCSGMYDWGSMRASGWKCYMRMRGYSYKTYCACCGCTTGTTGGATAAARCGTTTGAGTGGTCTTGCCCCGTAAATCGGGTCGTAACCTTCTTTGGCAAGCCATGCTTTTGCCGCATCGCTCATTTCAAAGTTGTAACCTTGCGTTTTGATGCGTTTAGCAAGTGAAGCAACAAGTATGTCCACAATATGCACCAAATCATTTTCAGATAATGGCGCAAACAACACAATATCATCCACACGGTTTAAGAACTCTGGGCGGAAATGACCTCTTAAACGYTCCATCACCCGTTGTTCCACTTCCGCATTGATGCCTTCCAACATCTCATCGCTGCCGATATTGCTTGTCATCAAGACAATGGTGTTGCGGAAATCTACCGTTCTACCTTGCGAATCAGTCAAGCGGCCATCATCAAGCACCTGCAAGAGAATGTTGAACACATCAGGATGTGCTTTTTCAATCTCATCGAACAACAACACTGAATATGGGCTACGGCGAACCGCTTCCGTGAGCTGACCGCCCTCTTCATGCCCAACATAACCTGGAGGCGCACCCACCAAACGGGATACGCTGTGTTTCTCCATGTATTCCGACATATCAAGGCGCACCATATGCTCTTCGCTATCGAACAAAGCATTGGCAAGCGTGCGTGCAAGCTCGGTTTTACCCACACCCGTTGGGCCCAAGAAGATAAATGAACCCATAGGTCGATTCGGGTCTTGAATCCCAGCTTTGGAACGAAGAATCGCATCAGCCACAGCTTTGACGGCTTTATCCTGACCAATCACCCGCTCATGCAGCACAGATTCCAAGCGCAAAATTTTCTCACGTTCGCCTTCCATCAAACGTGTCACAGGAATGTTTGTCCAACGCGCCACCACTTCTGCGATTTCATCGTCGGTCACTTCTTCCTGCAATAAGTCGCTGGATGATTCCTGCGCTTCCAGTTCTTTCAGCTTGGCTTCCAAGGCTGGCAATG
Organism: Zetaproteobacteria bacterium; assembly: GCA_002401135.1. GTDB lineage: Bacteria > Pseudomonadota > Zetaproteobacteria > Mariprofundales > Mariprofundaceae > Ghiorsea. Next base: position 2,340 of record NVSF01000051.1, on the reverse strand, counting down.
TGCCATATCTAAGCTCTGCAACTTTCTCAAGCTGATAATTACGCTCTGCTTCTTCAATCTCCAAACGAGTTTTATCCAACTCTTCACGCACGCTTTGTAATGCATCATGGGCTTGTTTTTCACCTTCCCATTGCGAATGCATTACATCCCGTTTTTCTTTCAAATCCGCAAGCTCTTTGCGCAATACTTCTAAACGCTCTTTACTCGCATCATCGGTCTCTTTTTTCAAAGCCGTTTCTTCGATTTCAAGACGCATGGTTTTTCGCGTAATTTCATCCAATTCCGCTGGCATAGAATCAATCTCTGTGCGAATGGATGCACACGCCTCATCAATCAAATCAATGGCTTTATCAGGCAAAAAGCGGTCGTTAATATATCTATCCGACATGGTTGCCGCTGCCACAATTGCCGCATCCTGAATGCGAACACCATGATGCAACTCAAAGCGGTCGCGCAAACCACGTAAGATAGAAATGGTATCTTCCACGCTTGGCGCTTTCACCAACACAGGTTGGAACCTACGCTCCAATGCCGCATCTTTTTCAATGTATAAGCGATGTTCATTGAGCGTKGTCGCACCAATACAATGCAACTCACCMCKMGCCARCATGGGTTTSARCATATTACCCGCATCGGCAGARCCTTCRGTTTTACCCGCGCCCACAATAGTGTGCAATTCATCAATGAATAGAATCACACGACCTTCMGATGCTTTRATTTCATTCAACACTGCTTTGAGGCGTTCTTCAAATTCACCACGGTATTTTGCACCCGCCATCAATGATGTCATATCCAATGAAAAGATGGTGCGATGTTTCAAACCTTCAGGCACATCACCCGAGACAATGCGCTGCGCCAAACCTTCGGCAATCGCAGTTTTACCCACGCCTGGTTCACCAATCAACACAGGGTTATTTTTGGTTTTACGCGACAAAATACGAATCACAGAGCGGATTTCGCTATCTCGCCCAATCACAGGGTCTAATTTACCTTGGCGCGCCATTTCCACGAGGTCTGTTCCGTATTTCTCCAAAGCTTCATATTGACCTTCAGGCGTATCAGTGGTCACCCGCTGATTGCCACGCACAGCTTGTAATGCCGCTTCAAACTTGGGCATATCCAAACCTGACTCGATCAGAATTTTCGCTGAGGCTGTGGTTTTATCATCAATAATTGTCCAAAGGATATGCTCCACAGACATATAGGCATCGCCCATTTTCTGCATTTTATCCATAGCTTTAACAATCACTTGATTCAGCTCTTGGGTGACATAAATTTTACCCGCTTCGCTGCTTCCCGTCACTTTAGGACGTTTACCCAATGCAACCGATACTTTATTTTTAACAGCTTCAACATCCACATCAGCTTTGTTTAATAGCTGCACTGCAAGCCCATTTTCTTGGCTTAATAGCTCAAACAATACATGTGGTGTATCCACTTCTTGATGCGATAGACGCACTGCGGTGGCTTGCCCAGCTTGGATGGCTTCTGCTACTTTTTGTGTAAAACGACTTGTATCCATGATGCCTACCTCTCAAATATTATTTTTAACTTTTATTTACTAGCGTCCTTTATGATATAAGGTCGCATAATAATAATTTCAAGGGGTCAAAATGCTGTTGCCCATGATGCAAGTTGTTCATAAACAGGAAATACGATATTGCCACCCAATAGTATATCGAGCAGCGGCGTGACCAACAAAAAAAGTATCGGAATGAGTATGAAAAATGTTCGACTACGCAACCAAGGCGCAAAGATTTTTAGCGGTGAAAAATAAAACAACAGCTCACCCATCACCATACTCGGCAAGGGCAATAAGTGCAGCCCCATCAAACATAAGTTCAAATACATCAATACCTTTGCCCACCAATGATGCAAGGGTGGCAAACCTGTGGGTGGCGCATGTTGCAACGCCCATGTGTATAAAATAAAACCAAGTAAACATAAAACTGTATGTAAACCAAAGCGTAGCAAAGCAGCTTGCAAACCCTGTCTTTGAGGCTTGGGCAGCCCAATAATCATACCGCGTATAAACACAACACTGACCACGAAGGGAAGCCACGCGCCATGCCAAAACCATTGGGGTGCAACTTTAAAGTATCGCGCTTCTAACATTGGAATCACTGTTAATGTGAACAATAAAGGAAAGCTATAAAGCATCGCTTGGCGCACTATGATTTCAAAAGATTCCATGGCGATACTGTTGCCTTAAACACAACATTGCACAAGCACCAGCCTTTTCCAATACAGAATGCGTCTGAAATAAGTTGAATCTGCCATGCTAAGGAGATGCTGGTAGAAATGAGAGATGAAGAGATAAAGACAATTGATGATATATCC